>NZ_JAAHFZ010000085.1:0-22445 GCF_010672795.1 Moorena sp. SIO1G6 | reverse complement strand
CCCAATTGAGTGCCGTACTCAGAGGAGCGATAGACCCAGTACAATTAGTATTTCCGGAAGGGGATTTAACGACTGCTACCCAACTCTATCAAGACTCTCCTGCAGCGAAGGTGATGAATAGCTTAGTGGAGAAAGCGATCGCCACTGCCTTGGAAAAGTTACCACCACAGCGAGGAGTGAGACTATTAGAAATAGGTGCAGGGACAGGAGGAACAACTAGCTATATTCTGCCTCATCTACCACCGGACCAAAGCGAATATGTCTTCACGGATATTGGTACTTTATTTACAGCCATTGCCCAAGAGAAATTCCGGGATTATCCCTTTGTTAGCTACCAAACCCTAGACATAGAACAAGACCCAACTAATCAAGGATTTATTGCCCATCAATACGACCTAATTATCGCGGCTAATGTCCTGCACGCCACCACCTCCTTAGAGCAAACTCTATGCCATGTTCGGCAATTATTAGCCCCTGGGGGAATCTTGGTGTTGTTAGAGGCAACAACTCGTCAGGGATGGGTAGACTTAATCTTCGGACTCTTAGAAGGATGGTGGAAATTTAGGGATTTGGAAATTCGTCCCGACTATCCTCTTCTGGGTGGATCACAGTGGCAAAAGTTACTGAGAAAAAGTGGTTTTTCATTAGTGGTAACTGTGCCCGAGACTCAACAGAGTAATGATGTTGTTTCTCAACAGGCCCTGATCGTTGCCCAAGCTGATCCAACCTTAACCGCTGCGCCTCAAGCCGACTCCGGAAATTGGTTGATTTTAGCAGACATTGAGCAAGTAGCTCAACACTTAGCCCATCAACTGCGTTCCAGGGGAGAAAGATGTACCTTAGTGTATGCCGGAGAAACCTATCAACAAGTCACAACCGATGAATTTAAGATTAATCCCCATCGACCAGAAGACTATCAGCAACTTCTGCAACTTCTAACCGCCGACTCAACCACTTTAGATGGGGTTGTCCAGTGTTGGAGTTTGGAAGTAGGAGACCAGAAAAACTTAAGTGGGGAAGAATTAGAACGATTATCCCACATTGGTTGTGGAACCACCTTATCCTTAGTACAGGCATTAGTGAAAGCCGACTTATCCCAACCCCCGAGATTATGGATAGTTACCCAAGGCGCTCAACCTGTGCCTCCAAAGAATCCAGTGGTTTCCGGTGTGGCTCAAGCTTCGGTGTGGGGGATGGGAAAAGTAATCAGTTTGGAACACCCGGAACTTAAGTGTGTTCGCATCGATTTAGACCCCAATCAAAGCCTTTTGGAGAAAGCTGAAGCACTATGGGCAGAAATTTGGTCAGAATCTATTGAAGATCAAGTTGCCCTCAGAGAACACAGTCGGTATGTCCCAAGGTTAATACCAACTCGTCAGGCTCAAACAACAGAAACACAACTGTTGAAAATGCCATCCCAGCCATTCCGACTGACAATTACCGAGAAGGGTACCCTCGAAAATTTCACCCTAGAACCAACACCAAGACGTTCACCCGCACCAGGAGAAGTAGAGATTAGAGTTCGCGCCACAGGACTTAATTTCTTGGATGTGATAGCTAGCTTAGGATTACTGCCTCAACAAGTAGATGGAATGTCTCAGCAGCACCTACTCTCGTCGGATAGCTTTGGGGGTGAATGTGCTGGGGAAATTGTAGCAGTAGGAGAAGGAGTAGAAAACTTGAAAATTGGCGAGCCAGTGATAGCTCTGGCTCCGGGAAGTTTCAGCCAATATGTCACTGTCAGTGCTACAATTGTCGCTCCCAAACCAGATTTTCTCAGCTTTGAGCAAGCTGCCGCCATTCCAGCTAATTTCTTAACTGCCTATTACGCACTGCACCATGTAGCCAAAATCGCACCAGGAGACAAAATTTTAATCCATGCTGCTGCAGGAGGGACGGGAATGGCGGCAGTACAAATTGCACAGCAAGCTGGAGCTGAAGTTTTTGCTACTGCTAGTTCTCCGAAGTGGGAAGCTTTAAAAGCTATGGGAGTTAAACAGATTATGAATTCCCGTACCTTAGAGTTTGCTGCCGAGATCATGGAGAAAACACAAGGAAAGGGGGTAGATATTGTCCTGAACTCTCTGACTTCTGGAGAATTTATTGCCAAAACTGTATCGGTTGTAAGTCCTCAAGGTCGTTTTGTAGAAATTGCCAAGCGGGGAGTTTGGGAATCAACTGAGATGGCAACTATCAGGTCAGATATCTCTTATTCAGTGCTTGATTTAGTTAAAGTATCTCAAGACCAACCTCAATTAATCAAGTCTCTGTTAGAGGAACTTATTGACAAGTTCGACAACGGCTTGCTCAAATTACCTCCCTTGACAGTCTTCTCGATGGAAGAAGTAGTCAGTGCCTTTCGTTATATGCAGCAAGCCAAACATATTGGCAAAATTATCGTTACTCAAACCGGACAACCAACCGATACCGCCACTGAAATGCCGTTGAACTTCCCTGAAGACGGAACTTATTTGATTACTGGTGGTTTAGGAGGATTAGGCTTACTGGTAGCTGGTTGGATGGTAGAGAAAGGAGCCAAGCATTTAGTCTTAGTAGGACGGAGTAGCCCTAATGAATTTGCCCAGAATCAATTAACAGAACTAAAAAAAGCGGGAGCCAATCTAGTAGTAGAGAAAGCCGATGTGTCTTCCCTTGAACAAATGACTAAAGTGGTCACTAAAATTGAACAATCTTTACCGCCTCTGGCAGGAGTAATTCATTCTGTTGGTGTATTAGAAGATGGAGTATTGCAACAGCAATACTGGTCTAACTTTACTAAGGTAATGAACCCCAAAGTTCAGGGAGCTTGGCATCTACATCAGTTAACCCAAAATCAGCCCTTAGATTTCTTTATCTTATTTTCTTCTGCTGCTTCTTTATTGGGTTCTCCTGGTCAAAGTAATCATTCTGCGGCTAATGCTTTTCTGGATGCCTTAGCCTATTACCGTCGTACCATAGGATTACCTGGATTGAGTATAAATTGGGGGGCTGTTTCTCAGGTGGGAGCAGCGGCTGAGCGTGGTGCAGATAGTAGAGCAAGACAAAAAGGGATTAATCCGATCTCTCCTTCTCAAGTGTTAGAAGCCTTGGATTTATTAATAAATAGTTCAGCGGTAGAAATTGGGGTAGTTCCAATTCAGTGGAATCAATTTTTAAGCCAACTACCTAATGGAGCGAAACTCCCTTTTTTAGAAGGTTTTGCTGCTCAAAAAACGGCAACAGAAGTAAAACAGTATAAACTTCTATCTCAACTAGAAGTGGCTTCAAAAAGTGAACGAGAAACTATCTTATCAAGTCACCTTCAATCTGAAATTGCTACGGTGTTAGGAATGGGAGACATGACCATTGACCTACAGCAGCCTTTAAATACGATGGGACTCGATTCCTTGATGGCTTTAGAATTGCGTAATCGAGTTAAAAGTAAGTTTGGTGTAGATATACCTATGGTGCAGTTGGTAGAGGGAATTAGTATTGCTGATTTAGGAACAGAAATTAATCAGCAACTAACATTAAGGAATAATTCAATCAATAAAAAGTCAGAAATGGAATTAGCTGCTCCGGAAGACCTTTCCCAAGCCGAGCATCAAAATCCCCCTCAGGCTACGATTGAATCACCAACAGCAATTTCAGAACTAAGGGATTCTCCATCTGACTTATTCTCCTGTCTCATTCCTATACAACCAGAAGGGAATAAATCTCCTTTCTTCTGCCTTCCTCCCATAGCAGGAGTTGTTTTTCCCTATTTTGAGTTAGCAAGTCTTCTAGGAAAAGACCGACCGTTTTACGGAATTCAATCCCTAGGGTTTATGGAAAATGAAAAACTCCTAACCAGTATCGAGGAAATGGCGTCTTACTATATCAAAGCGATAAAAACAGTTCAACCTCATGGTCCTTATTACTTAGGGGGCTGGTCTTTGGGAGTTGTGATTGCTTTTGAAATGGCCAGACAGTTAGAAGAAATTGGGGAAGTTACTGAGCGTCTTATTTTGATTGATTTGCCACCTACTTCAACGAGTCAACTAACTAAGTTGTATGTTGGTTTTAAGTTTTTGCTCACACAAGCATTGCCTCAAATTTGGCCCTATGTCTATGATTATGTGCAACTCCAAAACCAAGCTAACGTCAGGGTATTGGCTCAAGATGCTTTACCATCAATACAGTCAGCAAATAAATCCCAAACCCTTGGCAAAGTATTAAATAGAATTAATTCTCTTATTCGTTCTAGTCGTCCATTGCTTCGAGTTATGCAAGGGAATAGCCAGGCACTATTTCGTTATACTCCTAAGCACTATACTGGTAAAATTACTTTATTACGAACCAGCAAAGCTTGGAATTCAAATCCTCAAGACCCCACCTTAGGTTGGAGTCAGTTATCGGCTCAGGAAGTAGAAACTCATCTTATTCCCGGTCATCACCTTAATCTACTCCGGCAACCCCATGTTAAAGTGTTAGCTCAAACCCTAAAGAATTTGCTTAAGTAAGATATATAGCAATTCTGATCACGAGTGAGATAAACAGCATTTTTTCTTACTACCCCCCTCCCCGCGCCAGAGCCCTCATCAGGGTAGCTTTTTAACAAAGACGTGACTGTGGGGTGTGGGGTGTGGGGTGTGCGGTTTGGGTGCATCTCAAAGTTGAAAATCAATGTCTTGATGCAAAGCGCGAGTGGGGGAAACCACGCCAGTTGATCATCGGGGAGGGGCTGCGTGGGTCACCTGCGAAGACCTTGAAAGCCCCGTGGGAACCCCCAAGACCTCGCTGCATCGCTACTCCCTACTGCCATTAACCCAGCACAAAAGTCCCTGACCCAATTGAGAACTGCTATATATTTAACCTACAGCAAACTGCTATAATTTTACGGCTCAAAAAAGTGTGCCAAGATCTGAATAAGCTCAGGAGGTAATATAACTATGAATATGCCCCAGAATATCAAAAGTGGTTTTAGCTTTCATGAAGCCATATTAATGACCAAATTTTGCCAGCAAATCTACTCGGTATACCAGTATGATGATGGGAATGTCAACGACATAGAAATTCAAGAAATCTACAATTCCCTTTACCGCTCTCAAGACTGGAAATTTGTCCACAGCATCCGCAATGATGAAAGCAATGTGCGTGGATTTATTGCCAAAAAAACAACTGGTCATCAGTATACCGTGGTTTTCCGAGGCTCAATCGTGACCGATCGCGGGGCTTTTGAACTAACAGACCTGGTATCTGACTTTGACTGGGATTTAGTCAACTACGGTTCTGTCACTGATAAAAGAATTAAAGTGGTTAAAGGATTTTTGGAAGCCTCTGAATCCGTTTGTGATCAACTCGAAATCTTTTTTAAGACCTTACTAGGTAAGCTTAGACCCAAAGATTTTGACAAGATGCACCAGATGACTTATGAAAGGCAGTTTGCCTGCATCACAGCCATCGCCGATGCTGGAGCAATTCGACTCGGTAATGATTTTGAGCTCGCAGCCAGAGCACTGATTGAGGAAGCAGTGGCAGATGAGGAACTGGGTAATGATGACGAGCTAACAGACATTTTAGATTTTCAACAAAGTAGGGTGCTAGCACTCGAAGAACTCAAGGAGCCAGTGGAAGTTTATGTCACTGGTCATAGTTTAGGGGGGTCCTTAGCCTTCCTGGGTGCTAATGCTTTGCGGCGTTACTTTGGTTCGGCTGTTATGCTCAAAGTCTACACGATTGGCGCACCAAAAGTAGGGAATGAGTCATTTGCCAACTACTACGAGCGACAAATCGGTAAGGGGCTGACCCATCGCGTGGAAAATTTATTGGATATAGCTCCTAGTATGCCACTTCCGCCACCCTTCCCCTTAAATATGTTGGCTGGGAATGGTTTGCGAGTTGGGAACTTGTACCTATCAAACTGTAGTCCTGTTGGAGAGTTACACACGGTGATGGGACTGGGTTCCCAGGGTGTGTCTGTGGATTTTGGCGGAGCTGTAGAATTCTTGGGTGGCATTCCGTTTCCCCACGGTAGTGATGCCTATTTGCAGCTACTTGAGGAAGACCACCAACGTTGGCAACAATTGTGGCGACCGATACGAAATATTGTGGAAAACTTTATGAACGAGCTTCTCGAAGAACAAACTCAGGCTATTAAAGAGGAGCTGGATCAGGTAAAAAAAGAAATTCAAGGATTAAAGAACCATTATAATGGGAAAGTAGAAGGGAAGGATGGCAAGCCAGCAGAGGTAACAACGGTTACAGGCGATTCACCAAATTGATAATCAAGTTAAGTGGCTTCTTTAGGGATTAGGCAATGGTTAATGGTTTATGGTTAATGGCAATTTAAAATTTAATATTTTCATTGATGTCTTTTGCCTTTTGTCTTAATCACCAGTTTATCGGGTTTATAGCGTTTCTCGTACTTATGAGGTACAGTCAATTTTATTCCCCCCTTCCGCGCGGCAGGGGGGCAAGGGGGGATTCCTACCTCACAAGGGTAGGTTTGTGAACATTGGGGCGAGTATGTACTTTCATTGCGTAGAAACTCCTCAAAATATGTATCAAAATATACAATAATTTCCGGGATAATTCTCCCCATCTCTCCATTTCCCGATCTGAGGATCTAGCGATGCAGTCGCTCATGGGAGAAACCCCCTAAGACGTAACCGCCGGATTGGGGTGCCTTATTTCATATAACTGAAAATTCTTACTCTAAACCTATCGACTAGTTTGGCTCCCCTCTCCTTACGGTAATTCATTATTACGTGCTGCATCGCTATTTCATGTAACTTAAAATTATTACTCTAAACCTATCAACTAGTTTGGCTGCCCGGGAGCAGGTCTGGCGTTGCAGAACAAAAGTACTATGTACCATTAGAGCTTGGCTTTTACCCATGGGCTATAGATAATGTACAAATATTCGGGCATTTGTGACATGCTCCCCCTATTACCTATTACCCATTACCTATTACCCATTACCTATTACCTATTACTCAGATCTTGCACCTGATCAGACAAAAATCAAAACCCAGCTCATGTAACCAAGGCATAATTGTATCTAACTGATTAAAAATAGAAAGAAGCAAAACATGAGGTAAAAGTAAAATAAGTGTTTGTTGTGCACAATAAAACCAATCTAAACTATCCGATTTACATAAGTGTAAATAAACCCAATAAGCCAACAAATAAGAAACTAAAGAAAGAATCAACCAACGGTAGACTCCAAGTCTTGTCTTTTGTCCAAAGCGGTGTAGGCTAAAACGATATTTAGCTGTCTTAAAGAACCCCTCAATCTGCCATCTACGTTTTCCCCAACGAGCAATAGTTGTACCCTTCATGGGTTTAGTAGAGATGACAAAACGTTGAATTTTTTTGCAGTCTCGTTTAAGCCATACCCATGACAAAAAAACCGGAAAATCTAAACCCTTTAAATAAACTTGTTGACCACGATTTTTGATTTCTGAAACCTTACGGCCATCAGTTAAAGTTCGATTTTTACTAATTCCAACAATAGCATGACCGGAATGCTTACGGATATTATTAATCAATTTAATTGTGCCAAAAGCCGTATAACCAAGTACATAAATTTTAAAATTTTGAGTAAGTTTTTTAGGTAAATTATTTAATAACTTCTGTGCTAATTGGGATGGGGAGGGAGTACCCTTACCCCTATAAATCCTGAAACTCCATTCGCGTAGCGTGGCCGAAAGGCCAGGAATACGCCAATTTCCCAGGACTAAATACATCACTATAATGTGTAAACCTTTCTTATGATTATAGACTCGCACTAAGTTTCCTAGATGGGTAAACTTACCTACCTTTTCTAGAGTAGTTAAATCTAGGATTACTTGTAGAGTTGGTTTTCTTCCTCTTTTTCTTTGATCAAGAATAAATTTGACTATTAAAGAACGAACGGTACGAATTAAAGAACGGGTTGACCATTGATAATTATTTAAGAAACGACTAATAGCACTTGCCGATTTGGTTTGACAATGATCCGGAACAGAATTACCTTGCCCACAAAGGATTAATCCAAAAATGGATTCTAAGGTTTCTTGTTGATAACTAGTGGGCATTAATTGTTTTAAGTTTGAGATTAATTTTTTTACTTGTGGTAAAATCTTATTCAGGGTCTTTATTCTCCATTAATTCTAGAAAATAGTTGACTAAACTTATCATATCATCAAAAAAAAATCAATTCTAATTTAATCCATCACTAAACTAGTGGTTATTTGGATTTTCAGTATAATTTGGGTCATTGAGTGTCATTAAATTATGGGATACAGAGGCTTTTTCAAGGTATTTGATTAGTTGTCTCTAACTCAGGCATAGAACTGCCTCTAATCCCCTAAGAACAATCACTTCAGCCGTTCCTTCTCACAGCCACTTTTTTTGGTGCAAGATCTGAGTATTACCCATTACCTATTACCCATTACCTATTACCTATTACCCATTACCTATTACCCATTACCTATTACCCATTACCTATTACCCATTACCTATTACCTATTACCCATTACCTATTACCTATTACCCATTACCTATTACCCATTACCTATTACCCATTACCTATTACCCATTACCTATTACCCAGATAATGTACTAATGTTGCTGCATAAGTGACATGCTCCCTGGCTCCCCTCTCCTTACGGTAATTCATTATTACGCGCTGGCTCCCCAAGACCGTAATGGTGCGCTTACAGTCGTCGAATTAAATTCGCCACGGGTCGCACCTCTGCATCGCTACTCCCTACTCCCTACTCCCATTAACCCAAGAGGAAAGTACCTCACTCAATTGAGAACTGCTATATTTACCATTAGGGTTGACAGTAATTTTTTTTCGTGCTAAAATAAATTATTGCATAGACTGAATTCCGATTTGGAATAAGTCTCATTGATCATAAACATAACTAAAGTTAAAACAGTTAAAAAACTGTTGAAACGGAGCAAGTAAGCGTTGAAAAACGCTATTTATAAAGGAGCTTAGAACTTGGGAAATATCACATGTTCAAACCTTGACGACAAGTTTTCCTGGTAGAGTTGTGGCGCTTGAGAGCCCATTCTCAGCCTGCTCAAATCCCTTATACCTTCAAGGAAAAAGGGGAAGAAGAAACTGATGGTATCACCTATGAGGTATTAGACCAACGCTCAAGGGCGTACGCCTGCCAGTTGCCGTCTCTGGGGGCAACGGGGGAACGAGCAATGCTCGCTAGTAGTACCACCAGGTATAGACTTCATTGCTGCTTTGTTTGGGTGCTTGTACGCTGGCGTAATTGCCGTGCCCGCATATCCACCACCCCGACGCAGTCAAAATTTGTCTAGGTTGTTAGCGTACGCATCAGATCCAGAGGCTCGGGAGGCCCTAACTACCACATCTGTTATGACCGAGTTAACCAGCTCGCCGAGCCCAGCATCCAGCTCTGGGGAAGTTTCATTTGCTTGCTACCAATAAATGCTTACGCGACTTTTGGGTTGAACTGGTCTGAACCAAGCCATGACAGCAGTAGCCTGGCCTTTCTCCAGTACACCTCCGGTTATACCAGACTTTGCCCCTAGTTGGTAGCGGTAAACTTGGGATATTTATTGTATTATTAGCAATTCAAAGTCGGCGAAGGAACCAGAATAAGGATAATTCTATGGCTCTACATCCAAAAACCTATGATGAAGTAGCTCAAAAACTTTCTGTAAGTTTTGGAGGTTCATTGCAGTTGCCCTCAAATGCTCCAAGGCTTCTATGTGATCTTTTAGAGAGAGCGGCTTTAACGAATAGGGGAATAATCTATATTCAGGCAGATGGTTCAGAGCAATACCAATCCTATCAAGACTTAATGCTAGATGCCCAAAGGGTATTGGCAGGTTTAAGACAATGGGGTCTTAAGCCGCAAGATAAGGTGATATTGCAATTGGAACAAGGACAGGATTTTATTCCAGCTTTTTGGGGTTGTGTGTTAGGTGGATTTATCCCTGTTCCTGTCTCTATTGCTCCTACTTATCAACAATTAAATAATGTCACCCAAAAGTTGCAGAATGCGTGGCAGATGCTGGAGCATCCGCCGATCTTAACTAATCGAGAACTTGCGCCAGAGATCCAGGCTCTATCAACTCACCTAAATTTGGAAAAAATGCAGGTAGTTGTTATCGAAGCCCTGAGGGAACAAGATCCAAATCAAGAGATTTACCGAGGGCAACCGGATGACTTAGCCTTGCTGTTGTTAACCTCTGGCAGTACTGGACTACCAAAAGGAGTCATGCTGAGTCATGGGAACCTCTTAAGTATGTCTGCGGGCACGATCCAGATGAATCACTTTGATGCCCAGGCGGTAACATTGAATTGGATGCCGCTAGATCATGTGGGTGCAATTGTGTTCCTGGGCGTTATGGCCGTGGATTTAGGCTGCCAACAAGTTCATGTGCCAACTAAATACATCTTGCAAAACCCCCTCCATTGGTTAGCTTTGATTGAACGATATCAAGCAACAATCTCCTGGGCACCAAACTTTGCTTTTTCACTCATTAATGACTTGGTTAAAGACACTGAAATAGGTTCATGGGATTTGTCATCCATGACGTTTTTAGTGAATGCGGGAGAACAAATTGTGCCTAAAATAGCCCGCACATTTTTGGCATTAATGGGCCGTCAAGGGTTGGCAGAAACAGTATTACATCCTGCTTTTGGCATGTCAGAAACCTGCTCAGGCATTACCTGGTCTGAGCAGTTTTCCCTCAGCACTACCTCAGATGACATGTCCTTTGTCGGTCTGGGTCGTCCTATTCCTGGAGCTTACCTGCGAATTGTCAATGACGAAAATGAAATAGTTCCTGAAGGCGTGATCGGCAAGCTCCAAGTTAAAGGAGCATCAGTTACTCGTGGTTATTATCAGAATCCTGAGAAAAATCAAGCTGCATTTACTGCCGATGGCTGGTTTAAGACGGGAGATTTAGGCTATCTAGAGAACGGGCATCTCGTTTTAACAGGGCGAGATAAGGACGAGATTTTGATCAATGGGGTCAATTATCCTGCCCATGAAATTGAAGCGGTAGTGGAAGAGGTAGATGGGGTTGAGATTTCCTTCACAGCTGCCTGCGCTATACAAAGTGAAACTAATACATCTTCATCGGATCAACTAGCGGTCTTCTTTAGTGCTGTTGAGGGGAATGTTGAGACCAATCCAGAAGTTATTAAAACCCTAATCAAAAAAATTCGAGGAGTTGTCGTTAAAACCCTAGGAATTAATCCCGATTACATCCTCCCTGTCAGCAAAGAATCTATTCCTAAAACAGCGATCGGAAAAATTCAGCATAAACAGTTAAAACAACAATTTGAAGCCGGAGAATTTGACGCTTTAATCGAAACAGTACAGTCCATGATGGTTCACCGCTCTCAGGGAACAACCTTACCTAAAACTGAGGTGGAACAGCTGATTACAACTATTTGGCAAAATGTCCTTGGACTAGAAGAGATTGGAGGGCAAGAGAACTTCTTTGAATTAGGCGGTCATTCCCTTTTGCTGCTAACCCTACAAAGTCAGCTTCAACAAGATTTGGGGAAAGAATTATCGATTGCACAGATGTTTCGCTATCCCACGATCGAGGCGTTGGCTCAATATTTCACCCAGACGGAACCTGAAGATTTAGCATCCCAACGGGGGCATGCCCGTGCGCAGATTCGCCAACAGATTCGTGGGGCAACCAGTTCAACAGAGATTGCGGTGATTGGCATGGCCGGTCGATTCCCTGGCGCAGATAATCTAGATCAATTTTGGCAAAATTTACAGAATGGAACTGAGTCCATCACCTTTTTATCGGATGCAGAACTATTGGATTCTGGTATTGATCCCAGCCTCTTAAGTCATCCTAATTATGTTAAAGCGAATCCGATTCTTTCTGAGGTGGAATATTTTGATGCTAACTTCTTTGGCTATAGTGGCCGGGAAGCTGAGTTAATGGATCCCCAGCAACGATTGCTGATGGAATGTGCCTGGGAAAGCTTGGAAGATGCAGGTTATAATCCCCTGACTTATGCAGGCTCCATTGGTTTGTATGCGGGAGCGATGTTAAATACCTATTTTGTTAATAATCTTCTGCCAAATCGGGACAAGCTGGATAGCCATGATGATTTACGAGTGATCACACCTGACTCTATGGGCGGCTTTCAGCTGATGATAGCCAATGATAAGGATTATCTGACCACACGCATCTCTTATAAATTGAACCTGACCGGACCGAGTGTCAATGTCCAAACGGCTTGCTCAACTTCGCTGGTTACCGTTCACATGGCCGCTCAGAGCTTGCTCAATGGAGAATGTGACCTGGCTCTCGCAGGAGGGGTGTCGGTGCAGGTGCCCCAACGGGTTGGACATCTCTACCAGGACGGGCTAATGGTCTCGCCTGATGGTCACTGTCGAGCGTTTGACGCCCAAGCAGAAGGAACCATTTTCGGCAGTGGCATTGGCCTGGTGGTCTTAAAGCGATTGGAAGCGGCTCTTACCGATGGAGATCATATCTACGCTGTTATTAAAGGATCTGCCATTAATAACGATGGGGGCAACAAAGTTGGGTATGCCGTGCCCAATGGGGAAGGACAGGCTACA
The DNA here is from genome assembly GCF_010672795.1 of Moorena sp. SIO1G6. Classification (NCBI taxonomy): domain Bacteria; kingdom Bacillati; phylum Cyanobacteriota; class Cyanophyceae; order Coleofasciculales; family Coleofasciculaceae; genus Moorena; species Moorena sp. SIO1G6. Next base: position 9,891 of record NZ_JAAHFZ010000085.1, on the reverse strand, counting down.
GCAGTGGCTGAGGCGATCGCGACTGCCAATGTCAATCCTGAAACGATTACGTATGTGGAAACTCACGGTACCGGAACGTTGCTCGGAGACCCGATCGAATTTGGTGGCCTTAGCCAAGCATTCCAGGGTAAAACTGATCGCAAACAGTTCTGCGCTATTGGCTCAGTAAAAACCAATGTGGGACACTTGCAAATCACTTCTGGCATTGCGGGATTTATTAAGACTGTGCTCGCTCTTTATCATAAACAGCTCCCCCCCAGTCTTCATTTTGAAACACCCAATCCCAAAATTGATTTTGACAACAGTCCGTTTTTTGTCAATACGACTCTTTCTGAGTGGAATACGAATGGTCAACCTCGACGAGCAGGTGTTAACTCTTTAGGGATCGGGGGGACAAATGCTCATGTGGTTTTGGAAGAAGCACCGGAAAACGAAAAGCGAAAAACGAAGAACGAAAATGGAGATGGGATTGAGGAGCGATCGCACCATATCCTTACCCTCTCAGCTAAGACGGCCTCTGCTTTGCAAGGGTTGGTCAACCGCTATCACAATTATCTGAATGCAAATACTGAGGTAGAGATTGCAGATATTTGTTATACGACTCATGTGGGGAGAGCACACTTTGATCATAGGTTAGGGATTGTGAGTGAGTCGAGCACTGATCTCCACCAAAAACTGGCAAGTGTGTTGAATGACGATGGTGAGTTCAACCCAGAACTAGTTCCTGGGTGCTACCAAGGGCAGACCCATGGATCAGCTCGATCCCAAATTGCTTTTTTGTTCACGGGTCAAGGTGCGCAATATGTGAACATGGGGCGAGAACTGTATCAAACACAGTCTGTTTTTCGGTCAGCTATTGACCAATGTGACCAAATTCTCCGGTCTGAGCTAGACTCTTCTTTGCTGGATATTCTGTATCCTCAAAAGACGGATGAGCAGGGTTCTTCTCTACTTGAGGAAACGGGCTATACCCAACCAGCTTTGTTTGCGATTGAATATGCTCTAGCCCAATTGTGGCAGTCATGGGGAATTGAGCCGACTGTGGTGATGGGTCATAGTGTGGGTGAGTATGTGGCGGCGACGATCGCTGGGGTCTTTAGTTTAGAAACGGGTCTGAAACTGATTGCCGCTCGGGGCAAATTGATGCAGCAGTTGTCTGCAAGGGGAGTGATGGTGTCGGTGATGGCCTCTGAAGAGCAGGTGCGATCGCTGATTTCTCCCGATGCCGAGAAGGTATCGATTGCGGCCATCAATGGACCGGAAAGTATAGTGATTTCTGGTGATAGTGAAGCCATCGCAGCTATTTGTAGTAAGTTAGAAGCTCTGGGAGTAAAGACCAAACCGCTACAGGTTTCCCATGCTTTCCATTCCCCTCTGATGAAACCGATGGTGGCAGAATTTGAAACTGTAGCTAAAGAAATAACCTATAGTCAGCCTCAGATACCACTGATATCGAATGTTACTGGCAAACAGGTGGGAGAGGAGATTACTTCTGCTGAATATTGGGTAAATCATGTCCGACAACCAGTGCAATTTGCCCAGAGCATGAAAACATTGCATCAGAAAGGATATGAGATATTCCTGGAAATTGGACCCAAACCAATTTTGTTGGCAATGGGCAGTCAATGTGTACCAGAAGGGATTGGTGTGTGGTTACCATCATTGCGTCCGGGAGTAGATGAATGGCAACAGATGCTGTCTAGTTTAGGACAGTTATATGTCCAGGGAGTCAAGGTAGATTGGTCAGGGTTGGACCGAGATTATAGCCGTAATAAAGTAGTATTGCCGACCTATCCATTCCAACGAGAACGGTATTGGATAGAAACAAAAGAAAATGGATATCAAAAGAATGGTTCTTTGATATCAGATAGTAATACTGCGATCGTTAACCTGCTCAGTCAAGGGGCAACTGACGCTTTAGCGCAACAGCTGGAACAATCAGCAAACTTTTCACCAGAACAGCTGAAACTTTTACCGGAAATATTGGAAGTATTAGCGAAAAAACACCAGCGACAATTAGCAGCAGCAACTATCAAAGATTGGTTCTATCAACTTCACTGGAAACCTTTACCTCAAACTCAGCCACAAACAAGTATTCAACCGAGTCATTGGTTAATTTTTGCAGACACGACTGGAGTGGCAGAAAAATTAGCCCAAAAATTGCAACAGCAAGGAAATGAATGCAGTTTAGTTTATCGAGCAGACAACTATCAAAAACAATCAGCAGGAAAATATCAAATCAATCCCTGTGCTCCTCAAGAATTTGAACAACTCTATAAAGCTATTCTGGAAACCAGTCAACTACAGTTGTCAAAGGTAATTCATTTGTGGAGTTTAGATGCTCCAGATACACAAGATTTAACCCTTAACGCCTTAGAGCAAACCCAACTGTCGGGATGTGGCAGTGTTCTCAACCTACTACAGACTGTGCTCAAAACCACCAGTATCCCCCAACTATGGCTAGTCACCAGGGGCGCTCAGTCAGTCTTATCTCGTACAGAGAAACTAGCAGTAGCTGCCTCACCCTTGTGGGGATTAGGTCGAGTAGTGTCTCTAGAAAATCCGCAACTGTGGGGAGGATTGGTGGATTTAGACCTACAAACTTCAGAATACGAAGTAGAAAGGCTACTGCAATTGCTAGTAAACAACTCAGAAGAAGACTATATAGCCTTACGAGGAGAAAAAACCTATGTAGCTCGTCTAGTTAAGCAATCTCCCCAAGCATCTTCTCAACCACTATCATTATCATCTGATGCCACTTACTTGATTACTGGAGGATTGGGAGCTTTAGGGTTACATACAGCCCAATGGCTAGTAGAAAAGGGAGCCACAAATATTGTGTTAACTGGGCGTAGTGCTCCATCGGCAACAGCCCAAGAAATCATAGATCAATTAGAACAAGCAAGATGTCAAGTTAGTGTTTTGTTAGGGGATATCTCTGTTGAACAAGACGTAGCCCAAATTATTCAACAGATTCAGACATCTTTACCTACACTCAAAGGTGTCATTCATGCAGCTGGAGTACTTGATGACGCTACCCTGCAACAGATGAGTTGGGATAATTTTGCCAAAGTAATAGCACCAAAGGTAACAGGAACTTGGCATTTACATCAATTCACTCAACATCTGCCATTAGATTTCTTTGTCTGTTTCTCCTCAATGGCTTCCTTAATCGGTTCACCAGGGCAAGGAAACTATGCTGCTGCCAATACTTTTATGGATGCGATCGCCCACTATCGTCGAGCCATAGGATTATCTGGATTAAGTATTAACTGGGGTCCATGGAGTTCTGGAGGCATGGCGGCTCGTTTAGGGGCTCAGCATCAAAATCGCATCGATACCAGTGGGATAAGTGATATTGCTCCAGAACAAGGAATGTATGCCTTGGAAGAACTATTAGGAAATCAATCTCTAATTGAACAAGTTGGTGTAATATCTGTAAAGTGGTCATTGTTGGCACAACAATGGAGTAATATCAATAACAGTTCATTACTGCGGGAACTACTACAAAAGGAGGAATTACAGGAACAACAAGTACTTAAACAGAAGGCAGACCGAGAAATTTTAGAAAAATTAGAGACAGCATCAGAAGGCGAACGTCAGGAAATTTTAAGGGAGTACATTCGAGGACAAGTGGCTCAGGTACTAGGTTTAAGTTCATCTCAATTACCTGAAATGAATTTAGGTTTTATGGAAATGGGGATGGACTCTCTGACCACAGTGGAATTAAAGAATCGACTGCAAGCTCAACTAGGAACTGCCTTGCCCGGGACAGTAGCGATGGAATATCCCACGATTGAAACACTATCCCAATATATATTGAAGGAAGTCATGGGATGGCAATCAGTAGCAGATTCGGAGAACAACTTAGCTGAGTTAGAAGAGGTAGACGTAGATGATCAGATTTTGCCAGTTATCGAAAATATCTCAGAAGAAGAATTTGAAGCACTAGCAGCTCAGCAACTAGAAAAAATCAAGAGTATGCTTTGATAAATTGCTGCAAGCAGGAAACTGCAATCAATCAACAAAGAACAAAATACGTCAAGGCTAAAACTTCATGAAACCGACTACCAACAAAGAGCAACTATCATTATCCAAACAGATGTTTCTGGCGCTAAAGCAAGCAGAAACTAAATTGGATATGATGGAGCGTTCAAGAAGTGAACCGATCGCCATCATTGGCATAGGCTGTCGATTTCCAGGAAATGCTAACACACCAGAAAGCTTCTGGGAATTATTATCTAATGGTAAAGACTCTGTTAGAGAGATTCCACTAGAACGTTGGGATATAGATTCTTACTACGACCCCAACCCTGATACTCCGGGGAAAATGTATATCCGTCACGCAGCATTAGTTGATCAGGTAGATCGGTTCGATCCGCAATTTTTTGGTATCTCTGGCCGAGAAGCCCATAGCCTTGACCCACAGCAACGTTTTATTTTGGAAGTAACTTGGGAAGCTTTAGAAAGAGCTGGTATTAATCCCCAGCAATTAAAAAACACTCAGACAGGAGTGTTTCTGGGTATCGGTCAAAATGATTATGCTAATTTGGGTTTGAGCCAAGTCGAAAATATTAGCCCTTACGATGCTACAGGAAATGGGTTTTGTTTTGCAGCAGGTAGGTTATCTTACTTTTTAGGATTGCAAGGCCCATCAATAGCAATAGATACAGCTTGTTCATCATCTCTGGTAGCTATACATGAAGCTTGTCAGAGTCTGCGTCAGGGTGAGTCTAATCTAGCTTTAGCTGGAGGAGTCCAACTAATTCTCTCTCCTCAAGTGACAACTGCACTATCAAAATTAAAGGCTCTATCACCTGATGGCAAGTGTAAAACTTTTGATGCTGCTGCTGATGGTTATGGTAGGGGAGAGGGATGTGGCATTGTGGTACTTAAGCGTTTGTCGGATGCGGTCAAAGATGGGGACAATATCCAGGCAGTAATTCGTGGTTCCGCTGTTAATCATGATGGGCCGAGTAGCGGACTGACAGTACCTAATAAACTAGCTCAGGAAAAACTGATTCAGCAAGCTCTCAAAGCAGCGAAAGTAGAACCATCTCAAGTGGGTTATGTGGAGGCTCATGGTACAGGAACTTCTTTAGGAGACCCTATGGAAGTGAGAGCCTTAGCTAGTGTGTTTGAGCAGGGGCATAACCAGGAACATCCCTTGATGATTGGTTCAGTTAAAACCAATATTGGTCACCTAGAAGCCGCAGCCGGAATTGCAGGTTTAATTAAGGTGGTTCTGCAACTGCAACATCAAAAAATTGCGCCTCATCTGAATTTTGTAAATCCCAACTCCTATATTGATTGGGAGAATATACCTCTAAAAGTTCCCACTCAACTGACACCTTGGTTGTCATCAGAGGGTAAACGAGTGGGAGGAGTCAGTTCCTTTGCTATTAGTGGCACGAATGCTCATATAGTGCTAGAAGAAGCTCCAACTGAAGTAAGAAGTGAGAAGTCAGAAGTTAGAAGTGAAGAATATCTAGAACGTTCGCTGCATTTATTAACTTTATCAGCCAAGACACAAAAGGCTCTAGAATATTTAGTTAGTAGTTATCAAAATTATTTAGAAATTTATCCAGAGTTACCACTAGCAGATGTATGTTACACAGCTAATACAGGAAGAGCTCATTTCAAGCATCGACTAACGGTTATTGCTTCTGACCGAAAGGAATTAGCAGAAAAACTACTTTACTGGAAAACTGGGGAGGAAGTAGTTGGGCTATTTTCTGGACAACTTGATAGTGGTAGCAAAAGTCCAAAACTGGCTTTCCTGTTCACCGGTCAAGGTTCCCAGTATGTGAATATGGGAAGGCAACTCTATCAGACTCAGCCGACTTTCCGTCAAGCCTTAGATCAATGTGACCAAATCTTACAGCAGTATCTGGAATATCCACTCAATCAAGTTCTCTATCCTCAAGACCCACAGCACTCAAGCTCCTCTCTACTAGACCAAACAGCTTATACCCAACCAGCCCTATTTGCCATTGAATATGCTCTGTTTAAGTTATGGCAATCCTGGGGCATAAACCCAGATGCAGTGATGGGTCACAGTGTAGGAGAATATGTAGCAGCAACAGTAGCAGGAGTATTTAGTTTAGAAGACGGTCTCAAACTAATTGCCACCCGGGGAAGGTTGATGCAACAGTTGCCCTGTGGTGGTGAGATGGTTTCAGTGATGGCTAACGAGTCAAAAGTCCGTGAACTGATTACCCCCTATACAGAAAAAGTAGCGATTGCTGCGATTAATGGACCATTAAGTGTAGTAATTTCAGGTGAAGCAGAAGCCATTGCCGCCATGGTCAGTAGTCTAGACTCAGAAGGAATCAAAACCAAAAGACTACAAGTATCCCACGCCTTTCATTCACCATTAATGGCACCGATGTTGGCAGAATTTGAAGCAGTAGCCAATCAAATTACCTACCATCAGCCAAAAATACCACTGATTTCCAATGTTACAGGAACAAAAGTAGACAAGAGTATTGCCACAGCCAACTATTGGGTAAATCATATACGCCAACCTGTCAAGTTTGCGGCTAGTATGGAAACCCTGCAACAACAAGGCTTGGAAGTATTCCTAGAAATAGGAGCAAAACCAATATTATTAGGCATGGGGCGTCAATGTCTACCAGAAGAGTTCGGTATTTGGTTACCGTCGTTACGGGAGGGAGTAGATGAATGGCAACAAATGCTGTCTAGTTTAGGAAAGTTATATGTCCAGGGAGTCAAGGTAGATTGGTCAGGGTTTGATAGAGATTATAGCCGTAATAAAGTAGTATTGCCGACATATCCCTTTCAACGACAACGCTATTGGATTGACACAACTAATCAGGCTAACTCAATTTCTATTGCCTCAGTCAAACTTCATCCTCTGATCGACAAAAAATTCCAATCTCCTTTATCAAAAGAGAGCTTTTTCGAGTCATACTTTAGTACCACTACCCTCCCCTTTCTCTCAGACCACCGCGTTTATGAACAAGTTGTGGTACCTGGTGCTTGCCACATTTCTCTTCTGTTAGCAGCAGCTTCTTTAACTTTTCCCACTCAGGGATATCAATTAGAAGAGATTGTCTTTCCTCAAGCCCTAGCCCTCAGAGAAAAACAACAACGAACCGTTCAGGTAGCCTTGACTCCCCAAGGAAAAGGTAACGCCGTCCAAGTGATTAGCTTTGATGGTGCTACAGACTGGCTAACTGTTGGCAATTCAGACACAAATCAAGGTAGAGGTGCTTGGGCTGTCCATGCAACCGGAAAAATTACGCCTAATGATGAGAACCCCTCACGGGTAGGGTTAGAAGAGATTCAATCGCGCTGTAGGCAAGAAATAGCTCCTCAAAAAATTTACCAAGCTCTTTGGTATAAACACATTCAATTAGGAGAAAGTTTTCAGTGGATTAATCAGGTATGGCTAGGAGAAGCCGAGGTTTTATGTCAAATGACATTGCCAAAAATATTAGGAGATGTCACCGACTATCAATTACACCCAACTTTGATTGATTCGTGCTTTCAATCCTTCTCAGCCCTGACTCTAACACTAACCGTAGATGGGGAGGAAACCTTTGTTCCTTTTAGCATTGAGAAATTCACGTTTTACCGTTCTTGGGAGCAGAACCAGCTATGGTGTTATACTACATTACGAGAGGGGAAAATATCTTCAGCACAAATCATAAAAGCAGATATAAAGTTATTTGACGAAAAGGGACAAATAATTGCACAGATAAATGGGTTTGAATCCAGGAAAGCGAATCCTCAACTGTTATTGCAAACTCTACCATCAAACACGAATATTTCAGATTGTTTATACGAAGTTGAATGGCGAACCCTAGCTCGTTTGGGGCGATTACTACCCCCGACTTATCTGCCCTCTCTCGTGGAAATTAGTCAAAAACTGAATCCAACCCTTTCTCAATTAAGTTCTCAAACAGATAATGATAACTATGGTCAACTCTTAACGGAGTTAGATAAATTGAGTGTGGAGTTTGTCTTACAAGCTTTTCGGGAAATGGGTTGGTCTTACCCTGTCGGAAAAAACTTTAGTGCCATCGAAGCGATACAACAAATAAGAATCGTACCAAGCCATCACCGACTATTCAGCCGTCTGCTAGAAATGTTAGGGGAAGTCGGCATCCTCAAGAAAACTGAAGAGCAATGGCAAGTACAGCAAGAATTAGGAGAAACCAACCCCACAGAAAAAACAAAAACGCTACTAAGTCAATATCCCCAAGCTCAAGCCGAACTCACCCTGCTCAACCGTTGTGCATCCCAATTGAGTGCCGTATTGAGAGGAGCGATCGACCCAGTACAATTAATATTTCCGGAAGGGGATTTAACTACTGCAACCCAACTCTATCAAGACTCGACCGGGGCGAAGGTGATGAATAGCTTAGTCGAAAAAGCGATCGCCACTGCCTTGGAAAAGTTACCACCACAGCGAGGAGTGAGACTATTAGAAATAGGTGCAGGGACAGGAGGAACAACTAGCTATATTCTGCCTGATCTACCACCGGACCAAAGCGAATATGTCTTCACGGATATTGGTGCTTTATTTACAGCCAAAGCCCAAGAAAAATTCCGGGATTATCCCTTTGTTAGCTACCAAACCCTCGACATAGAACAAGACCCAACGACTCAAGGATTTATTGCCCATCAATACGACCTAATTATCGCGGCTAATGTCCTGCACGCCACTACCTCCTTAGACCAAACCCTATCCCATGTGCGGCAATTATTAGCCCCTGGGGGAATCTTGGTGTTGTTAGAGGCAACAACTCGTCAGGGATGGGTAGACTTAATCTTCGGACTCTTAGAAGGATGGTGGAAATTTAGGGATTTGGAAATCCGCCCGGACTATCCCCTTCTGGGTGGATCACAGTGGCAAAAGTTACTGAGAAAAAGTGGTTTTTCATTAGTGGTAACTGTGCCCGAGACTCAACAGAGTAATGATGTTCTTTCTCAACAGGCCCTGATCGTTGCCCAAGCTGATCCAACCTTAACCGCTGCGCCTCAAGCCGACTCCGGAAATTGGTTGATATTAGCAGACATTGAGCAAGTAGCTCAACACTTAGCCCATCAACTGCGTTCCAGGGGAGAAAGATGTACCTTAGTCTATGCAGCCGAAAACTATCAACAAGTCACAGCAGAAGAATTTAGGATTAATCCCCATCAACCAGAAGACTATCAGCGACTGGTGCAACTTCTAACCGCCGACTCAACTAGTTTAGATGGGGTTATCCAGTGTTGGAGTTTAGAAGTAGGAGACCAGAAAAACTTAAATGGGGAAGAATTAGAACGATTATCCCACATTGGTTGTGGAACCACCTTATCCTTAGTACAGGCATTAGTGAAAGCCGACTTATCCCAACCCCCGAGATTATGGATAGTTACCCAAGGCGCTCAACCTGTCCCTCCAAAGAATCCAGTGGTTTCTGGTGTGGCTCAAGCTTCGGTGTGGGGGATGGGAAAAGTAATCAGTTTGGAACACCCGGAACTTAAGTGTGTTCGCATCGATTTAGACCCCAATCAAAGCCTTTTAGAGAAATCCGAAGCATTATGGGCAGAAATTTGGTCAGAATCTATTGAAGATCAAGTTGCCCTCAGAGAACACAGTCGCTATGTGGCCAGGTTAATACCAACCCCTCAGGCAATAGCAACAGAAACACAACTGTTGAAAATGCCATCCCAGCCATTCCGACTGACAATTACCGAAAGGGGTACCCTCGAAAATTTCACCCTAGAACCAACACCAAGACGTTCACCCACACCAGGAGAAGTAGAGATTAGAGTTCGCGCCACAGGACTTAATTTCTTGGATGTGATAGCTAGCTTAGGATTACTGCCTCAACAAGTAGATGGAATGTCTCAGCAGCACCTACTCTCGTCGGATAG
>NZ_JAAHFZ010000084.1:0-22691 GCF_010672795.1 Moorena sp. SIO1G6 | reverse complement strand
AGATTAGCGATCGCACTCTTATACACACTTAACTCTTTTTGTCAATTTAGGGCGATCGCCTCTCTATGCACACTTGACTCTTTTTGTCAAGTTTTATGTTAAGAAAGATGTTTATAAAGCATAGCTTTTTTAAGGGGGGCTGGGGGGGATCATAATCTTGCCGAAAACTTTGAAAACACGCCCTAGCCCCCCAATTATGGCGGGAACAAGAATATTTGCTGCTAAAAGTCCCCCAAAATTGGGGGATTTAGGGGGCTTGGATGTAGCAAATGAGACTTCTCAGACAACCTCTTATGCATAAATTATACAAAATCCGGGTTGGGTTGAGGTCAAGATGCTGTTGGCGAATTATTTCTTAATATCTGAAAGCGTTATTATGCGGTTATTAACTTAACAAAAATACATAAAAATTAACTAGCTTGCTCAATTAACCCTAAAGGCAATTCTGCTAACTGTTTCAACTCCAACCCTCCCTCAAATATCTCATCAATCGGCAGCATTTGACCATCAATCGTCATAAACTTATGATCTTTTGTAGCTCGAATCACTGAGCCATCGTCTAGAGTATATTCAAACACCTCTTGCTCTCCCCGGTTATGCCACTGAGCAATAGGTTGGGTATAGACATAGCCATTACTATCAACGCTATAGACAGTACATGGGATACCTTTTTCGACAATCTCACCAATCGCTATTGGACCATACTCTACTGTGATAATCTCCGTATCATAGCTGAGACAATATTCGGCAAATTTAATCATTTGGTCAAATAACTCCTCAGCTATGTCTTGAGTCACGCCATTTTTGGTTGAACCATCGATAAAAATCTCCCGATGCTTCTGCATCTCAGCCACTTTCTTCTTACCCATGCAATTGTGAGCAATAAAGTCATTGGCAAGAAAGTTATGAGTTTCAGCAATACTTAAATCAAAAACATCCTCTTGGCCAAGATACTTCAGCTCAACAATCTCATCCCAGAAAATATCTGAGTCAGTAATCCCCATCAAGGCTTGATTCTGAAAAGCCCTAGGTAAATTTTCCCCTTTCAGAGTTGGATAGCTAGAAGCTAGAGGTTTTATAGAAAAATCTCCATCACCAATGATCTCAGCAGTTACCTTAACTTTACTATTCGACAGTTCACGACTGTAGGGAATTGGTAATGTTTTCGCTAAACCGATCGGGCTTCCTATGGTAAACTCTTTGAGAGGCTTCCATCCCAGACTCGTGTAGAAAAGATGATCATCCGTAGCGCGAATGTTGCGGTTAGTTTTGGTAGTAATCTCCCAAACATCACGAATCCCATTAGGATGAATTTCGATAATTGGTCGTTGGGTAATTTTTTGGGTCTTTAAATCCAGGGAAAAAACCTTTCGTCCCAACCAGTAACTAGATTTAGAAGCAATCTCCTTCAGAGAAACTAAACGACCGGTTGCTGGATCCACTATCTCAGTTGATCCACTCAAACACCGCCTCAGTAAATCGGCTTGACCTAGAGAATAACCGGCCAAATCCTGGGCCATCCGCATGATGCTTTCCTGAAAGCAGTTATGAACGACTACGCCATGAGCCAGAAAGTATGGGGAAGATTGTTCCTCCATTTGTAGATCAAAACACTCCTGTTGCCCACTCTCTTCAACAGCGGTAACATAAACTATCCGAACATCCCAGTCTTTAACCCTTGTCTTGTACTGTAACTCTTTCGGTCTGGATAGCGTTGCCTGTTGAGATGACTGTTTGACTAGCGTTTTAGTTACTAAACCCAAGTGAGCATCATTTGGCCACAGTTTTTTACTGTTGCTCGCTCCGGGATATTTTTCATAAACTTCAGAACCAAAACCATCAGCATTCTTGAGGACCGGGTTTGCTGGTTTCAGCTCATAGGCAAATTTATCTCCATCTGGTGTTAAAAAGCGATGGTTTTTACTGGAATAGATAACTGTACCACTAGATAACGTAATTTTCAGGATGTCTTTGACACCACTGCACCATTGCTTGGCTACCCTTGCTGGCCAAACTCGTTTACGATCAGAGGTTAATACTAGGTCGCCAGATTTAATTTCCTCAATGGGCACATAAGAACCATCGGGCTTATCAATTAAGGTACCTTTTGGTAAACATAGAATTCCATAAGTCTCCTGTAAAATAGGCTCTAATAGAGGATGTTGATACTCTACTTTTTCTCGACCATGTTTACGATTAATAAACTGAGGAATCAGACCAGCATCCAGAGGACCAGGGCGATAAAGAGCTAAAATTGAAGATATATCTTCAATACTGTCAGGTTTCAGGTCTCGCACCACCTGACGCATTCCGGAAGATTCTAATTGGAATACTCCTTCTAACTGGCCTTTCTCTAGGAGCTCGTAAGTTTCTTGAACACCTGGGGGTTTTTTCTTCTGTTCACCCTTGGCTAAAATTTTCCTAGATTTAATTTCCTCTAGGGGAATATCATCTAAATCGAGTTCAATATTTTGAGTCTTTTTAACTAACTCTTTGGTTTTCTGAATAGTGGTTAAGTTCTTTAGTCCTAAAAAATCCATTTTCAGGAGTCCCAGAGATTCCAGGTCTTCCATAAAATACTGGGTGATCACTGCACCATCATTATTCAGTTGTAATGGCACAATTTCATCTAAGGGGTCTGCTGAAATAACCACACCAGCAGCATGGACACCAAAGGTTTTATTTGTCCCTTCAATCCGAATCGCCATATCCACCCAACGACGCACTTCCGGATCTTGATCGTAAGCTTCTTTAAACTCTGGTGTTGGTGTCTGATCAGAAATCATGACTGAGAGTTTGGCTGGCTTACCTCGCGCCACTGGAATCATCTTAGCCATACGATTCGATTCTTGGTAGGCAATTCCTAACACTCTCGCTACATCTTTTAATACCGCTTTAGAGGTCATGCGGTTAAATGTAATAATCTGGGCTACTCGGTCTTCACCATAGAGATTGGTGACATATTTAATCACCTCATCCCGTCTTTCAATGCAGAAATCTGTGTCAATATCTGGCATGGATTTCCGCTCTGGATTTAGAAAGCGCTCGAACAGTAGCCCATGATGTACAGGATCAATGTTGGTAATTTCTAGGGCATAAGCCACTAGAGAGCCTGCTGCTGAACCACGACCCGGACCAACGGGAATATCATTGTCTCTGGCATATTTGATGTAGTCCCAAACCACTAAAAAGTAGGTAGAAAACCCCATCTGCTGGAGCATTTTTAACTCATACTCCAGCCGGGCTTTATACACTGGATCAATTTCACTACGAGAGCGACACTTTAGCCGCTTCATCAGTCCGTTCCAGGTAATTTCTTCTAAATAGGTGTCAGGGGTATAATCCTTGGATACCTTGTAGTGTGGGATGCGAGGTTCCCCCATAATATTGTAGTGCTTGACTTTATCGGCCACTTCTAAGGTATTTGCGATCGCATCCTCTATCACCTGGGACGGTAAATGATCTCGAAACAGCCGTTTCATTTCCTCTGCTGACTTGAGATACTCCGTGCCACTATAGCGCATCCGTTTCTCTTCTGTAACCAGTTTAGCGGTTTGAATACACAGCAAAGCGTCATGGGCTTCTACGTCATAGCAGGAGATAAAGTGGGAGTCATTAGTCGCAACAATTTTAATTCCTAATTCACTGGCAATCTTGACAATCGCAACATTAACCACTCTGTCTTCTACAGAGCCGTGGTCTTGAATCTCTAAATAGTAATCATCCCCAAAAACATCTTGGTACCACTTAGCTACTTTACGGGCTTGATCTAAGTCACCTTTTAGGATAGCTTGGGGAACTTCGCCCCCCAAACAAGCACTGGTTACAATTAACCCTTCGTGATATTGCTCCAGTAATTCTTTATTGATACAGGGACGAGCAAAAATACCTTTACCTGGCATCCCTTTGAGGTGAGAAATAGTTGTTAGTTTTACTAAGTTTTTGTAGCCTTGGGTATCTTTTGCTAAGACAACTTGATGATATTTTCGGTAACGCTTATTGACCTCAATATCCCCGTTTATCACATACATTTCGTTACCGATTATCGGCTTAATGCCCTTTTTTAGGCAAACTTTAATCAGTTCAATAGCACCATACATCACACCATGATCTGTCAGTGCGATCGCAGGCATTCCCAAATCAACAGCTCGATCGATCAGTGCTGGTAGCTGAGATGCTCCATCCAGTAGGCTATAATCACTGTGAATGTGTAGACCAACAAAAGACATAGTTACTGTTAATTATAAACCGATGTTGCTGATTATTTTAATGATTAACGAACCTACGATCCACGTCTAGTACCAAAAGAAACTAGTACCAAAAAACTAGGACTTATCTTAAGCACGGAAATCCGTTAAACGACTTCCAACCCTTCTCACATCCAATGGTGGATTTTTAACCTGATTAGTATTCAAATTGCTGTTAAGTTCCCGAATACGGCGGGACAGCATACGAATAATCTTAATTGCAAATTCTGGTGTCTCATCAATGGCATCATAGAGTTGTAGCTGTGTCAACATCAAACAATGGCAAGGTTCGATGGTGGTCACAGAAGCGGAACGAGGTTCTGCATCAAACAAGGACATCTCCCCAAAGCAGGCTCCTTGCTTGAACTGTGCCAAATTCCGCTCACCAATGTGAACTCTTACCAAACCTGAGACTACAATATAAAGTTCCCTACCCTCTTCCCCTTGAGCAAAGATGGTATGGTTAGAAGGAAAGTCTAGCTCGTCCATCACAGAGGCTAGTCGCATCAGAAAATCGTCCCGCAATTCGTGAAAAATTGGGACACCCCTGATAAAAATTAAACGATCAATGCTAGATAACATTGGTTAGCGGTTGGGTTAGCGGTTGGCTGCTAGCGAATAGCCGTCCTGTAGTAAACTACAAGTTTAACCCATACCGATAGTTGTTTCGCTAATTGTTTATAGTTAATGGCTCACTAGACCTAGAGCTCTAATTAAGATTCAACCACTGTACTGTGGTAATTTCAGACGTAAGTATTCAGGGGTCAGCGGTGAGCTAAAAACTCACGCTAATTGAGGTGCGGTCAGCTTATTTTATTCAAAAGCTCTTCCCACCTCAAGTAGCGTGGCCACAGGTCAATGGCTGATAGCTGATACGCGACACGCTGATACGCGACACGCTGATGGCTGAATGCTTACTTTCAGACATTATTTCACCCCTAGCTCTACTGTCCACTGCCATGATAAATTAGAGATGATGCCAGCAAAGTTTACAAACAATAGGCAACTATACTGATCAAACTATCCGATAATCTCTTGTGCTTGAGCAGCTACCAAGGGATCTGGGTCATTCCTAAGCACTGGCAACAACTCTGCACAAGCACGAGGTGACATCTCTTTGAGATAAGCCACAACCGCTTCCCGCACAAAACCGGTAGGATGACGTAAGCAACTCATAGCCGCTGCTGGTGCTAGAGAGCAGTGTGCTGCTCTGGCCACATGAAAACAACACGCTAGGGGCCAATCTGACATAAAATGTCGTAACTCGATTAACCGACGTAAGCGATCGCTTACACTCATGGGTTGATAAGGCACTAAATCCACGAGGGCAGCTAATTTTTCTTTCAGAGAACGCCGGTCTAAAATTGACAAAAATGCTTTCTTATTAGGAATATCTAGGGTATTATCCAAAATTTCTAACCCTAGGGCAATGTTTGACCGAGAATGGGATGCTAGATTAAACTCAGCTGCTTTGATGGCACTCGATGGATAAAGAAACTTCATCAGTAAGAAACACACCTCCACCAGATCTTGTTGAAGATCATTAAGCCCCTGCCGCAGCAAATCTGCCTCCAGTCCAGCTATTTTCTTTGAGGTCAAATCCAGCAGTGCGCCATAAATTTGACCCAAAAACATCAATTCTTGCTCAATTAAGGCTTCTACGACCCTACGCCCTAACTCGTTCATCACCGCTTCAATTCCAACCTCCCCTGGAATCTTCAGCAGGATCGTGAGAATATTACGACGGGTTGTCCCCCAACTACTCATCAACTGTTGCACCAAATGCTTCATAGCTTCAGGAGTACCCTTCTGAGTTATAGCCTGGAGTCTGCCAATCTCACCGAGAGCCATCCAAGCTTGCCGCCTTACTGGGTCTGGCTTATGAATATCTTCAGACAAAACCCTCAATAAAGCAATGGCTTCATCCCCTTGCTTGACCAACGCTCTACGAGCAGCATTGCGGGTAGATGTGTAGTAAAGTGCCTTGACTAAAGACGGATAGTACTTTTCAAATCGTTTAGCAGCAATCACCTCTAAACAAGCACACCGTACCTTTAATGACTTATCCCTTAACAGGTCATCAATATAAACTACCAAGGATTCCAAGTAATCCATCTCTGCCAAAGCTCGGGTACCCATCAACCGTTCTTGCTCTTTTTTTGAGGTGAGCATCCGCCGCAGGGTTTTGACGGCTTCAAATTTCTCTTTTGGTGTACCCCGACCCATAATTAAAGCAGCTGCTGTAGCTCTTACGGTTGGGTCAACAGCAGGTTGTAGATAAGGCTTAATTGTCCGAATATTCAGGTCTTTCTGAGCCAGCCAAAAATAGCGCAATGCTAAGGCCAGGACTTCTACTGGTGGTCTTTGATCAATCAACCGAGACACATCTTCTAGACAATCTGGGTTGGGATAGGGCAACATCACCTCTAAACTCTGGCGCTGCAAATCTGTAGACATTTCTCCCAGCAAGGGAGAAAGAACCTGACTCGCTGTTTCTGGAGCGATTTGAGACAACAGTTGAATGTAAGCAGAGCGGTTCTTCGGCTCAGTTTTCAGTCGCTTTACCGCTTCCTCAAAGAGGGTCTTAGTATCCAGGAAATTGGTATTGGCAGAACCCAAACGTCCTTGCTCAGCATTGATCAGCAGCAATGAACCATAATTAGCCCGCATCAACCGGGTACTCAGCAGCCATAATAGAGCAAAAATCACTACCATTAGAATAAACACCCAATGGCGCAATGGCTCAAAATTGGGGAAAGCCCAATCCAGCAGCCCAATGGTGGCTAAAATTCCAATGCCAGTAATGCCAGTAGTCATGGGTTTGGCAATCCCTTGCACAGTAGTCTGCACCACAGAGCGTAACCCTGACGGTAAGGCTTGGAAGAGTACAGGTTCAACACTAGCAATTAAAGTAAAGCGCAATAGTTCATCAACGAATCGGAGTAAGACTACACCAATAAATAGCCCTGTAATCCAGCTAGGCAAGAACCCAATATCAAACTTTAGCCAACTTGCCATGTTAGCTAGGGTCACTAAGCCAATCACAGATAAAGCACCAGGTAATACCATAGCGCTTAGGAAAAGACCAAAGCGATCAATCACCCGACTAGAGATAAACCATTGGGTCACCAGTTCAAAAAGTCCCAACGTACCACTGAATAGACCCAGAAAACCAGCAATTGCTGAACTATCCAGGGTTTGCTCCAATTGACCCATATACTGAAATTCAATTAGGAGGTACAGGGCTTCCCCTAAGATAAAAAAGGCAAATAAAGGGATGACATAGCGTCTGAGGGATTCACTCGGCTGACGCACAGCAAAGTCTGGCTCCATTTCTTCCCACTGTCGTGCTGGGGAGTTAGGAAAGGCTTGCTGGTAGTGCTGACATATATAAACCAAGGTCAGTGCTCCGATGAGCATCATGCCAGACCCAAAAGCCACCACATTGTTGAGTCCCACTAACAGCAATAATAGAGGTAATGAGAACCCAGAGAGGACATCAGCTACCAAAAGCCCACTGGAGATTAGGGGGTAGGTACGCTTAATTTCCCGAATGTTGAATAACTGATTAGCCGTCACCTGGGAATTAAGGTCATTGAGGATGTACACCGCATCCATCCACAATCGCAATAGAAAGATGGTGACTACAGTAATATAGCCATACTCGATCTCCAAGCCTAGGCGGAACACTAACAGGGGTAAGGCAGCTAGGATAGCGATCGCTACCAAGACTGACCTCAAGGGTAAAATGCTCTGCAACCAGGAGTATAATACTCCCAGCCCAGAGCAGATCACGGAACTAGCAATATAAATCACCGGTAACCACTTCGCGCCATATTTCTCTAGAAACAAGGCAATGGCACTGTACTCTAACCAAAGCAGTCCCATGGAAGTGGTGGTATGGAAGGCGAACATCAACAATGTCCGCTCGCCTTCTTCTGGGCGAAGATTCACCCACTCTAGGATTTTTCTAACCCAGTAACCCTTCAGGCGAGTCGGAGATGGCAATTTCATAGAGTCATTCGTCCTTCGTCACTAGTCCTCAGTCAGTAGTCCTTGGTATTTTAAGCTGCTTGCTCCGTGCATGGGTATTCAGACATGAATTCCAGGCACCTGCCCATGTGGGTACCAATGACTAATAACCAATGACTAATGACCAATGACTAATGACCAATGACCAATGACTGATGACCAATCACTATAACCACTATTTTTTGGGGGAGAGTAACATCATCATGTTACGACCTTCCCGCTTCGGTGCTTGCTGGACTTCTGCCAATTCTTGTAAATCCTTAGCCATGCGCTCGAGTAGTGCCTGGGCTAAATTACTGTGTTGAATTTCTCGACCTCGGAAGGTAATGGTAGCTTTGACCTTATCGCCAGATTTCAGGAAGCGCTCCGCTTGATTGACCCGCACATTGTAGTCATGGTCTTCTATTTTGTAGCGCATCTTCACTTCTTTTACATCAGCCGTGTGCTGCTTCTTCTTTGCTTCACGGGCTTTCTTCTCTTGTTCAAATTTGTACTTGCCATAGTCCATGATGCGACACACTGGCGGATCTGCCTTGTCACTAACCAGGACAAGATCTAACTCCTTTTCCTCAGCGATCCGCAGGGCGTCTTGAGGTGTGATTATACCCAGCTGTGCCCCATCGGTATCAATGGCTCTAATCTTCGGAAACCTTATTCTTTCGTTAATTTGGGGTAGATCGCGTTGGCGTCTTCTATTATCACTCACAGGCGTTTGTTTATTTTCTTAAGTGGATTAATCAAAAAATCGACTTACTACATACACTTGCCATTTTACTAATTCCTTTCTTGTTTCTGTTCAAATTATTAACATCACTTAGGAAACCAAGGCCGATGGAATAGTTATAACTTACTCCTTTGCCTGATAGGCAAGGCATAATGGACTCAAGTTGCTTTGTAAATATTTTTGAAGTTGAGGCAGGTTGTGACCAAATCTTTGCATTGGCAGCAACGAGTTGGTAGTCAAAGGGATTGGGTCTGGCGGGGTTGGCCGATCCGTTATACCTATTTTCGCCCACCCCAACCCCTAACTGTCCAGCCGACAACACCAGTTATTCTGCTTCATGGGTTTGGTGCTTCGGTAGGGCATTGGCGTAATAACCTAGACGTAATCGGTCAACATCATACCGTTTATGCTTTAGATCTGCTGGGTTTTGGGGCATCCCGGAAAGCTTCGGTTGACTATACCATTGACCTTTGGGTAGCTCAGGTTTATGAATTTTGGCAAACTTTTATCCAAAAACCGGTAGTGTTAGTAGGTAACTCCATTGGTTCGCTAGTTGGTCTAGGAGCAGCAGCAACCCATCCAGAGATGGTTAAAGGTCTGGTGATGATTAATTTACCAGATTTCCAAGCCCGAGAAGAAGCGATTCCTAGTTGGCTCGGACCGATAGTCTCAACTGTTGAGAGTCTAGTGGCATCACCAGTGCTACTCAAAACCCTATTTTACGTGGTAAGACGTCCAGGGATTGTGCGTAAGTGGGCAGGGTTAGCTTATGCTAATCCAGAGGCAGTTACAGATGATTTAGTAGAAATTCTGAGTGTCCCTGCCACCGATCCTGGAGCTGCGGCCACCTTTAGTAGACTTTTGAGAGGGATGACCGCTCCTAACTTTAGTCTACCGGTCAAATCCCTATTACCTACATTAGATATTCCTATGCTATTGATGTGGGGACTAGAAGACCGGATGATTCCCCCTATGTTAGCTCGCAAGTTTGTTAAACTCAATCCTAATTTAGAGCTATTGGAGTTAGATCATGCTGGTCACTGTCCCCACGATGAATGTCCGGAACAGGTGAATCTGATCCTGTTAGAGTGGCTGGGAGCTAAGGTTTGATTATCCCCACAATTGGTATTAGCCGACGCTCACTTGATCAGTTTCAACCTCCGTGCAACCATCCACACCTGAGGCAACATTAACCATCTTATCTAGAACCTCCTGGCTAGCTACTTCTCCTTTTAGCACAACTTTACCGCCAGTTTGAGCAACCCAGAGCCTTTCCTCGTCATCCAGCTCGTCGTCTTGGTCAAAGGCCCAAACAACTCGCTTGGCAAGGCCGCTTTGGTCGTATTCCCCGTTTAACCCCATTCGTTCTGGGGGAATGTCATCTCCTGCTGGTGCATCTTCTGAAGGGGTACTAGCTGCGGCAGCTTCCTCTGGGCTCCCAAATCCAAACATTCGCTTTAACCAACCCATAATTATTTGGTTTCACTCCAATCAGTTTTTACCGATTTTTATGTTACCGAGGAATTTGGCAATTAGCTGCCTAGTTTCATAAAAAATATATCTTTAGATACAGCACACTGTTACTAGAGTTCTTGGTTACTCAAAACCTGGATAAAATGGTAATTGGTTTGTAAGCATTCAGCCGTCAGCTGTCAGCCGTCAGCTAAAAGCTCACGCTACTTGAGGTGCTTAAAATAAAATCGAAAGTCTGGGGAAAATATCTTGGCCGTTGGCCAAACTACTTGAGGTGATTTGTGGCACAGGCTTCTAGCCTGTGACCTAACCTCTGGCTGATCGCTGATCGCTGATCGCTGATCGCTGATCGCTGAATGCTTACATTGGTTTACCGTTGACCGTTGACGCTTAGCTTCAAGAAACTTAACAGTTAACCGTTGCTACTCCCTTATACCCCCTAAAAAAAGGGGCTAGTCAACACTTAACAGTCAACAGTCTCACCAATAAATCACGTTGATAGCAATTTAGGCAGCACACGCCCCCACCACTCCCAAGTCAACTCCCAAGTCAACTCCCAAGTCAAACTATGAAACATACCCTTTCCGTTTTAGTTGAAGATGAAGCCGGTGTTCTAACTCGCATTGCTGGTTTATTTGCCCGTAGAGGCTTCAATATCGAAAGTCTTGCCGTTGGACCAACTGAGCAGGTTGGTATATCTCGAATTACGATGGTAGTACCTGGAGATGACAGCAGCATTGAGCAGCTGACTAAGCAACTCTATAAGCTAATAAATGTCCTTAAAGTACAAGATATTACCTCAATTCCCTGTGTCGAAAGGGAGTTGATGCTGCTAAAGGTTAACACTACTAGTTCCACCCGCTCCGAGATTATTGAATTAGCCCAGGTGTTTCGTGCCCATGTCGTAGATACATCTGAGGAGTCACTAACTCTAGAAGTTGTGGGAGACCCTGGTAAAATGGTAGCACTGACCCAAATGCTGAATAAGTTTGGTATCCGTGAAATTGCCCGGACTGGCAAAATCGCCCTAACCCGAGAATCGGGAGTCAATACTGAATATCTCAAGTCTTTGCACGCAAAAGTTTAAGTAGCCATTAGTCATTAGTTATTGGTCGTTAGTCATTGGTGATTGGTTCGTCTATTTTACCTGCAAGCCTTGATGATATGAACCTACAGGAATTGCGATCGCAAATTCTGTTCCCTTACCCGGATTAGAGGTACATAGGATTTGACCGCCATGCTGTTCAACAACGATTTTCTTGGAGATATCTAGCCCTAAGCCAGTTCCCTTGTCGATTGATTTGGTGGTGAAGAATGGTTCAAATATCTTCTGTTTGACCTCTTCTGTCATTCCCGGACCATTATCGATAATTCTGATCACGACCTGTCCACCAGAACTGTCCCCTTGATCACCATCGCTGCCTAGAAATTCTGTCCGAATGGTGATCTTAGGGGGGGCTGGTGCTTTTTGCTTTACACCTTGCGGGCCATAATCAGAAGACTGAGGGGAAACTGGAACAAAGAACCTGTCTGCTTGAACAGCTGCAGAACCTGTAACAAAGAACCTGTTAACCTGTGACTCTTCCAGAGCATCAATGGCATTGCACAGCAGGTTCATCAACACTTGGTTGATTGGACCAGAGTAGCACTTCACTAAAGGGAGTTTTCCATAGTCCTTGGTCACGGTAATCCCGGGATTCTTTCCTTTGGGCTTTAAGCGGTTATGGAGGATAGTCAGATTACTATCAATGCCCTGATGAATATTCACTCGCTGCTTTTCCTGGTCATCCTGTCGGGAAAAGTGGCGCACTGATTGCACAATCTGTTGCAAGCGTTCTGCACCTAATCCCATAGATGATAGGGTTTTAGGAAAATCTTCGATCAGGAAATCTAGATCAATTAGATCAGCGTACTGTTGAATTTCGGCTACAGGCTGGGGATAGTGTTTGGCATATAATCCCAACAGTCTTAATAAATCTTCGCCATAGTCCCTTGCTGGAGTCACATTTCCACAGATAAAGTTAAGTGGATTGTTGATTTCGTGAACAACACCAGCGCATAACTGTCCTAAGGTGGACATTTTTTCACTTTGCTTTAATCCCTCTTGAGCCAGTTCCAGCTTCTTTAAGGCATTCTCCAGTTCCTGGCTTTGGGCTTCTAATTTGGCTTGTGCTGCTTGTAAAGCTGCTTCAGTTAATTTTTGTTTAGTAATATCTTTTACAAAACCTTCGTAGTATAGAATGTAACCAGTAGCATCACGCACTGCCCAAGCACTTTCACAAATCCACATTAGGGTGCCGTCTTGGCGATAGACCTGGGATTCAAAATCCTCTACAAAACCCTTTGAGTGCAGTAGGTCAAGGAATTGATAGCGTCGCTCGGGATCTTTGTGAAGGTAATCCCCAACACCAGTTAAATTACTAAGAAATTGCTTAGGTGATTCATAGCCATATAGTCTAGCTAGCGATGGGTTACAGGCTATATAGTAACCATCAGGGGTGATTTGAAATATACCATCAGTCGAGTTTTCAAATAGAGATCGATATCTCTGTTGGACTGCTAAGAGAGATTCTTCCACTCTTTTACGGTCAATTATTGGCTCAGCTAGTGTCTGATTCGTAGGTTGCCAACTAGTTTTCCAATTGGTGAAGTTTTTGTGAACCGTTGGATTAGGTTTGACCCCCTTACCAGAGCTAGGGGGTAAAGTTCTGCGACTTATTAACATAGATTTTTGCCTCACCTTTTTCCCTCACGACCATGACTATTGAGCATTGCAGCTGCCTCTTCAAGGATGGCTTTCCGGTACAGACTATAGTATTTGCTGTTGGGGAATTGTGCCATCCCTAAACAGTTTTTTACAAAACTATTAACTAAACTGCTCCGAATTTAAATAAATTTAACATACATCTCCTCTTGACAACAGTCAAATTAAGAAGGTTTTTTTCCCAAGTCGCGCACTGTAGTCAAATATTGTCCTAGAAAGGGTAAGCCACCAATGGCTGGAAGTAGGTAGCGGGAAGTACACAGTAATCCTAAGGCGGCAGCTTCCTCCTTAGGGAAATAGCGTTGGTAGAAGAAAATTAGCGCAGCATCACGGGTGCCAACCCCCGCAAAGGTTAGTGGTAACAATCCCGCTAAAATGGCTAGGGGGGACAGAGCGAGATTGGCTAAAAAGGGTGTCCAGGCGTTGAGGGCGAGGATAAATAACCAAATTTGCAATAAGTGTAAGAACCAGATAAAAATTGAAGTTAGGGTAATTTTGAATAATTGCTTGGGGTCATGCCAGAAGTAGCCGTGCATTTCCCCCCAAGACATTTGCATTTTTTCTAGGTTTGGACGGAATTTTTTTGGGGCAATTTTTTTTGTCACTAAGAAAAATAAATGGGCAAATTTGCGGGAACTGAGGAGGAATAGCCCTAAAATTAAGCCGAAAATTATCCCAGCGGTCATCAACCAAAAGAAACCACTTTTCCCCGGATAGAGTAATAAACCAAAGACACACCATAGCAGTAGAGACAGCATGTCACAAGCTTTTTCAAAAATAACGATGGCTAACGACAAGCTCCCAGCTAAATTACCCCGCTGCTTCATAAAGTAGGCTTTAGCAATATCTCCCATTTTGGAGGGCAAGACCATATTCAGGGTACTGGCAGCTAAAATCAGGCGATTGGCTTCCCAAAATCGGAGTTGGGAACCCGTCGGCATTAGTTGTTGCAGTCGCCAAGCCGTGAACAGGGTGATCGGAATCACCATGCCCAGACTAATCGCCATCCACATGCGATCGCATTCTTTGAATACAGCGATCAGTTGGGGAAAGTCAATTTTGGCATAAATTACCCCTAAGATGAGTAGGCTGATGGCAATGGAGATGAGTCGTTTCATGGATTAGCAGCAAAAGGCAAAAGGCAAAAGGCAACCGGCAACCGGCAACCGGCAACGGTCAACCTTCAATCTACCCTAGGGGAAGGCCAAAGGCGAACAACCTTCAACATCTGATGCTAACCAAAAACTTTAGTGAGAATTTCAACAGCGGGGTCAACTTATAGCCACACCTTAGCCCCACAATGCTTAGGACAAGTGACTACTCCTACATCAAATCAACGATTATGATGTAGGCTTCTCAAACTCACGAATGAGACTTGCTGTTCCTCAATATCATGTATTGATTTACCACAGCCATTCAGCGGCAATCCAACCGCCATTAATGCACGATGCAAAATGTTGATGCCACTATTCCAGTCACGATCAATCTTGACCCCACAACTGGAACAGTTATGAACTCTATCAGCTAGATTTTTCTCAACTGAAGCCCCACAGTTGAAGCACTCAATACTTGTTCCCCGTGGGTTAACGAACTGGACTAACAAACCGCGTTTGACCGCCACTGCTTGTAAAATCTCCAGAAACGACCCCCACCCTGCGTCATGTATTGATTTCGCTAATCTAGTCCGCGCAAGTCCCTTGATATTTAAATTTTCAAACCCAATCAGGTCATACTTACTACATAGCCAATGGGCGACTTGATAGTGAAATTCCTTGCGGCAACGGGTTAAATGAAGGTGCCATAGAGCTACTTTCTGTTTAGCTTTCTGCCAGTTTTTAGAACCCTTTACACGGCGTGACATTACCCGTTGGGCACTTGCTAACCTGTTAGTAGCCTTTCTGTAGAACTGCGGAATCTCAACGGCTTCACCATCTGATGTGGTCAGAAACTTCTCTAAGCCGACATCAATCCCAACAGCAGATTTAACCGATTCTACAGCAAGAAACTCAGGGACAGTATCATCCTTCATTGAGATGCAACAGTACCAGCCGTCCGCTTTTTTAACGATAGTGCATTGCTTGAGAGTGAAACCGGACGGTAGAGGTCGGTGCATCACCACAGATATTTCACCAATCCGACTCAGCTTAAGCACTCCATGTTTGATATGCGCCCCTGCTCTGGAATTGTTAACCCGTGGGAATATAAACGACCGCAATTGACCTTGTTTCTTAAACCGAGGTCGTCCTCCGCGTTTTCCGGTCGCATCTGGTTTTCTCCATCGTTCCCATGCCATGTTCAGCCGTTGTAAGTTGACTTGTTGAGTTTCGGCGTAAATCAGCTTGTACTCAGGGAATAGCTTTTTAGTTTCCTTTAGTGCTGATTGCTGGGTGTAATAGTTAACGGGTTCTGGGACTTCGCCAATCGCTTCCCTCACAATACTGCATCTATCAATAGGACAACGAGTCCTATTGAGCCAATCAAGTCTTTGACCGAGAGCATAGTTCCAGTGACGACGCAACAATTCCAGCCATCTCTCCATGATGGCTATCTGTTCGTCACTAGGCTTGATTCGATAGCAGTAAGTTAACAGCATAATGTTATTGTACTACTCGCGTACTGTTGAGAACCGTTAAACCCCGTCGGGCAATTCCCCTCCCCTTAAATCACGCGATTATAACGGGAGACCACTTGCCCGTTTAGTTGGGTTGATAGACTAACCGAGATGGGCCTTTGATTTCTACATAATGACCGTAGGTGTTGCGTTTACCTTGTTTGACGGTCAGCACAGGCTTGTAAGTATCGTATTTTCTATTTTCCTTAATAATTTGCTGGTTGACGTGGATGTAAGTCGCCACCTTTTGTGCAACTTTTTTCCAGGTTCCTTTTGGTCCACGCTTACCGGGAATTACTTTAGGCATGCCATTAAATAAGGGAATTTGCCAAAATCTGCCAACTTTTTGAGCGCCTTTAATTCTGCCGCTTTTCAGGAGTTGGCGAACTCGTTGGACACAAATTCCTAACAGATAAGTCGCTTGAGTGGTTCCAATTGTAGTTATCTGTTGTGCTGCCATGTCTTCCCCCTTTAATCTAGCGCTATTGTTGTTAAAAACCTGTTACATAATTTAATAGTATGTTTATATAGCGTTATAGTTTAGAGGTTGAAGTAAGAGGAGAGGTTAACTGTTAAAGTTAGTGTTTAAGTTCTGTAATTAATCTTATACCTAATAAACTATAGCGCTATCGCTTTGGAGACAGGTGTTCAGACAGCCATCAGCAAAAATTAAATAGCGCTATAGTTTATCTATAGGAATATAAACTCATAAAACTACATCGCTATATTTTTTTAAATTCTTCGATTTATATAGCGCTATGACATATAGTGTATTTTTTATAGCGCTATAGTCAACAGTGTAAAGGCATCTAATTTTTGTAATCCTATATATAATAGTTTTTGTCAAATTCAATAAACACTATATGTGGAAAAACAATTGTCAATAAGCACAATAAGGCCAAATTTATTGATAACTACCCCCACTTTATTGACAAGATGCGTTTACCCTGGGTCAATGATGTCGTACAGTATGTGATCGTAGTAACCAGCGTCACACCAGTCATCAAGCGTGAATGTTATTGTAATTGAGTTTTGGAGATTAAATGTAAACTCCTCAGCACGTAAATAGCTAACATCAGGGGACTCACCGGAGTCAAGGTAGTGTATGTGGTCAGCGTACTCGATGGATTCGATGTGGTATGTGCAGAAGGTGTGGTTCTTGATTGTGAATTCCATAGTGTTGTCAAGGTAATCTGATTTTAAAAACGCTGCTCGAACTTCAACCATTCATAATCATCCAAGGTTTGCACCTCATCACTTAGGTCAACCCAAGGTTGTAATTGACCTGCTTGAAAGGTACGACTCATGACCACATAAATCGATGTCTGGTCTCCACCAATTCCAACACTTTGTACCGATTTCCAAGACTTAGCTTGTAACTCATCAATAACCAACCATCGCTCACCTTGCCAATAAAAATATCTGCGAAAGCAGAAGGGAGCGTCTTTTTTACCAGTAATTAATAATTTCTGCAATAATTTCCGAATTAAATTGGGAAAGAAGCGTCCTACCGTTAACATCACTCCCCGTAGAATTAGTAAATTCATTGGAGTCATTTGCTTCTGTTTTGCCCATCCTAAGTTTCCCTCAATCAGAATTTCATCCTCACTGACTTTAACTTGATAGTCATCGATCAGATGACCAACAGCATTTTTGAATTTACCTCTTTCTTTTACGAGTAGGGAAAAATGGGTATCTGAAGCAATTAATTGATTGTCTCGAAATATCTTAAAAACGCCTCCTTTATTCAAAGCTAAATAAAGTTCTGTACCTCGACGGCGGTCAATTAGGATGTTGGCGTCTTTCAACCATACGCGACCACTGGGACGGGGAGTTGGTTTGGGTCGGTTGCTGACAAAATCCCGCCAAGATAGGAGATAATTCCAGGTATGGTGACCAATAATGTGATCATCGGCGTAACAGGGAGCAAGACCATTAGCTAATCCCACCAAGAAGCGGTCATTAATCTCTAGGGCTTCTGGAAACCAGCGTCCTACTAATTCAAAGCCATGGGGAAAAAAGTTATAAGTGTTACGGCTAGTGTATTCTCCCCCATAGGAACCATCGGGATGGATGAATTCTGCGGCTAATTCGACAGCTTTGATCAGAGCTTCTTTTAGGCGTGGGTCTAATCTCAACAGATAAATCCTAGCTAGACAGGAAATAGTTAAGGTGTGGTAGCCTGGGTCGCAGCCTTCATATTCTATAAACCAGCCTTCGGGACTTTGCCAGGATAAGACTTGCTCTAGCCTTTGCGATCGCGCTCTATCCCATTGATTGGTATGCAAGAGTTCCGATAGCAGGTCTAAACATAAGACAATCAAGGCTTGGTGGTTGCTCAGCTGTCCACTTTCCATGTGATGGGCTAGCCAATTTGCTCGTTTTTCAAAGAATTGCAAGGCAATGGGGTTATGGAGTCCCATGGCTTTGTAACTTTCGATGCTAGCCAATAAAGAAAAGGCGGCGGCTCCAGCAGCACGCTCATAGGGGAAATAATCATCACAGGAGCCATCGGGATGGGAACTGGATGCAGCAAAAAGTATCCCTGCTTCGACCCAATCGAGAATTACTGGTTGCTGGTAGAACGGGTTATCTGGCAAGTCGGTATGATAGGCTAGTGCTAGGGGCCAGACAAATTCCTGTGCCATCCCACTAGGGAAATCGATGATTTTATAGTGCCAGAAGTTACGGTCAAAGCATCCGTAGGTGGGACTGTGGGGATTGCGGTCTAGGAGGGTAAGGATTTTAGGGATTTGGTTTAGGGCTTGACGGGCGAATAGGTCTCTGGTCATTATTTGCGGCTGTTTGTGTCAGTGCGTCAGTCCGAGAGTGATTGTTGTTTTCAGCCAAAAGTAGTCTTAAGAGTTTCCTACTATAACAAGTAGTCTTAAGAGCGTCCCACTATCACAATCGGACTATTATCTATTCAAGAAATTATTAGCAAATTCTTCCCCTTCTCCTCCCTCTTCCCGGTTTTGCCGCTGTTGTTGATTTCCGGTTGATGGCAAGTGGGGAGTGTGATTGGAGTCAACTTCCAATCGTCGTAGTCGTAGTTGGATGTCTTCTAGAAGTTGACGATTGACTGCCATTAGATCTGCCACTAAGCCAAATATCCACAGTTGAAAGCCCATTAGAATCAGAATAGCAGCTAAAACTAGGCTGGGTACGTGAGCTTTGGGAGTACCAGCGAAGTATAGGATTAACCAACGAATCCCCAGTAAGGTTCCTAGAGTAAATGGAATTGTCCCCAAGGTGATAAAGAATCTCAGGGGGTTGTAGGTCATGGAGATTCGCAGGATAGTGATTAGCGATCGCTTAACATAGGCACTGATACTCTTGACTAGACGGGAGGGGCGCAAATAGCGATTGGTGCGGATTGGGACAGAAGTGATAGCAATGCCTTTTTGTCCAGCTTGAATAATAGTTTCTAGGGTGTAAGTGTATTCATTAAAGACATTTAGCTTTAAGGCGGCTTCTCGGCTAAAAGCTCGGAATCCACTGGGAGCATCGATGATATTAGTATTGCTAGCAATTCGGACTACCCAACTACCGAATTTTTGTAGACACTTTTTGATGGGGGAGAAGTGCTTAATCTTCTGAATCGGTCGCGCCCCGATGACTATTTCGGCTCGACCTGATATAATAGGTTGTATGAGTTTGGGAATGTCATCAGCGCAGTACTGATTATCCGCATCGGTATTGACAATAATGTCCGCATTGGCTTTTAAGCAAGCTTCGATTCCTGCGATGAAAGCTTTGGCTAGTCCCTGATTGTGTTTAAAATTGACAATGTGGTCTACGCCATAAGAGCGGGCTACGTCTACGGTGCGGTCTGTACTGCCATCATTGATAATTAGCCACTCAACGGTATCTACACCCCTCAGTTGACGGGGAAGCACCGAAAGGGTAATCCCTAGGCTGTTTTCTTCGTTGTAGCAGGGGATTTGAATAATTAGTTTCGTCATCGATGGTGACGGGTTTTGGATCAAGAATAGGAAAAACTCCGGTGCCTTTGATTATCGCAGACGCAGGCAAAAGAGTTTTGGTTTCTTGATTATGGTAGGTTATTCGGGGATTATAGCAGTTTTCAATAGGGAGTCAAGGGAGTAGGGAGTAGGGAGTAGGGAGTAGGGAGTAGGGAGTAGGGAGTAGGGAGTAGGGAGTAGGGAGTAGGGAGTAGGGAGTAGGGAGTAGGGGAAGCAACAGTTGTGTTTGTATAGCAGAAGTCATTTGTCAGAAGTCATTTGTCAGAAGTCAAACTCTGGCGTTGCTGAATCAAGGAATGAATACGCGATCATCTGGTTTTGGTCAAGCCCCCGTGGGTCCCCCAACTTTGCGGTGCGACCCAAGGGCGATTTACTCGCCCTAGGAGGCGCGCACCGGAAGGGACGCAAGAAAGTCTTATTCCCCCACCGGTGCGCTTTCCGTCGGCGAATTAAATTCGCCACGGGTCGCACCGCAAAATTGGGGGGCTAGGGGGGCAAAACCATACCCAGAATCAGCAACGCCCAAACTCTTGCGCTTACTTAGGTTTGAGACTTTTGTCATGTCCTAACTGCCCTGGCGACTGCTATAACAGATTTGTTATCATAAAGCATACTATACTAATTTAGTATAGCGCTATAGTTAATTTTCAATTAGGTAATCGCAATGCTGATGATAGTGTTACCGCTGTCAATTACGCTATCGATAGGCTTGAGCAAAATGACGCGATCGCATTGCTAATCATGACTTGAGCGAAGCACGAATTTATGCGATCGCAAAACTGCTGAAGATTTTATCAAAGCACGAATTTTGCGCTATCGATTGGCCTACGGCCACGCTACGCGAACGGTTTAATCGTGCCTTATGGGATCACAGTGTTTGTAATCACTTGACCACTAATTGGATTTTATTAAGCGCGATCAAGTTAATCACTATTAAGCGATCGCAACTGTGCTCTTGACATCCTCCCATCGTTAAATCAAAGATTATAACGTTCGCGTAGCGGCTCCAAAGGAGCTGGGATTCCTAAACCTCACGATTTAGGTTTCTGCTTCATAGCAACCGCCTCCACCCTCAAGGGGTTTTCTGGTCTTACGCTCGCGACCCAGACTATCCCCGCAAGCCCTGCGGTTCTCATGTGTCGAGTTTCAAGAAAAGTCTTGATACACTTTTGATTCAAGGGTTGGCCTTCCATTGCCCTGTCATCTTTTCCCTAGAGACGAAACCTTAGGATAGTGGAGTCTTAATTAATAAATTTTTACCCTTCTCTGCATAACCTGCCAACCATAAAGACTCCACTATCCTTACGGTAACTTCAAAGTCTACCAATTTTGCTGCGCCGCCAGGTTACTGGACTTCGCTCGTATAGGCGCATCTGTTTCCATCGTCTCGGGTGGGTCATTGACCACTTTCATTCTAGCACGTTTATCGTTAAAGACGCAATTCCTCTCTCGCTAACCCTGCGGGTATAACGAGAGTCTCCTTGCTCTTAAGGATGATTTGAGCACTAATCTGATTTTAATCTCGCGCTATACTTTATCAAAATTAGAATTCGCGCAAAAATAACTTTACCTATTTAGACGTTGATTGAGGCAGGATAGCATAGTTCCATTCTCCATGAAAAAATTCTCGCACAATCTGCACCTCATTAAAGTCTTTATCACTAACTTTTATCCCAGTTTTATAGTAATTTTTGTCCAATTCAGCTTGGATATTAAGTCCGGTATTAGTCGTAGTATTACTAATTAAATTTACGACAACTTCTTGACTTGTTAAAGGTCTACCTCTCCAGTTTTTTGTTATGTGACAAAACATTCGATGTTCAATTTTATTCCATTTGCTTGTCCCGGGAGGCAAATGGGATACTTTGATGGTCAATCCGATTTCCGTCGCTAATTTTTGTAACTCACTTTTCCATAATCTAATTCGATAGCCATTACTGCCACCAGAGTCAGCTGTTATCAGTATTTCTTTAGCTGCTGGATAAACTTTTTTTCCCATATTTTTCCACCATTGACGAATGGAAGCTACGGCGAACTCAGCTGTATCATGACTTATTCCTACGTTGACCCATCCCGAGTTATCAGTTACATCATAAATTCCATAAGGAATTACTTTTCCTTGTTCTGGATCAGGAAAATCATGAATTTTAACTTGAAGTGGCTCTTTTTTTCGATGCCATTCTTGTCCTACGTTGCGATAATTTCCAATCAATTCTTTTTTTTTTGTATCTACTGAAATTACTGGCTGATTACGCTCTTGAAAATCTTTGACTTTCTCATTAATGTATTGAAATTGAGCATCTCTATCTTGATGAGATGAACCTTTCTCCTTCGGAGACGCTGCGCGAACCGAAGTTTTTCTATTACTCTGTAAACTATACCCTAATTGCTTCAACAATTTTGCCACCGTTCTTGGACTAATTTGATGTCCCATTTCTTTTAGAGCTTTGGCTAATTTTGCTGTACTTTTCGATGTCCAGAGTAACGGAGAACATGGATCTCCACGAGTCGCTGGTGCAATTAATTTTTCTAAATCTTGAATTAATGTGTGGTCATTTTGCGATAGACTTTTGCGTCCACCTCCAGGTTTTCTCACTTTTCTGTGGATCTTAGTTGAGCTGATTATTTGATTTTGATTATCATCTTGAACAATTGGAACTTGTAGTTCTTGAATTCCCCTTTTAATGGTTTTACTTGATAATCCAGTCGCAAAAGCCACTGTTTTTATTGGGTGTGGCTCTTTTGGAAAGACGTTTGGTCAGGTTTAGAGAGGTATCGGAAGAGTAGGAGGAGCAGTAATAGAGCAACGAGCTTGAATTAGTCGTTTCATCAAAGGAAGGCCATCTTTGTACAA
>NZ_JAAHFZ010000083.1:0-22935 GCF_010672795.1 Moorena sp. SIO1G6 | reverse complement strand
CCCCCACTCGCGCTTTGCATCAAGACAATGACTTGAGGGTTAATTTCCGACTGTATCTTCCATGAGCCCATTGGCATCAAAGCCTTATAGAGTAAGCTTTTTGGGGCTCATGTCACCCCCTCAGCTACTCACGTCAGTTTAATTATTGACCGGTGAGGTTTTATGCTATAAAATTAGTGGTAGTACTTAAATCAATCTAGGAACTTAAGAGTTATGGCTGATAATGAAATTAAGAGCGCTGTCATTTTACGCAGTGAAGATTCTTTTGGAGGAACACCTGAGCTCTTGTCTGGATCTACAAGTAAGAAGAGCAAGAAAAAGAAGAAGAAGAAGCAGGCAGCAGCTTTAAAGCCTCTTGAGAAGGCTATGTTTAAACAAGCAAAGCGTCTCGACGAGGCGACAACGCTCTATAAGGAGCGCCATGAGAAGTCCAATCGTAAGAAGAAAAATGGTTGGATTAAGGATTTCGGAAAGAACTATTCCAAGAGTATGTCTAAGTTGATGAAATTTTAGTTTGGTTTCTGGTCTATCGTTAACTTCGATGTAATGCGTCAATGTAATCGCTATTATATTGAATCCAAAAAGGATTTGAGTTCTTCAAAAGTTTTTGGAATGTTCATTACATCACTTTGAAGTTTTTTACAAGGGCGGAGCTGGGCACGATCTAACTTTTGATAAAGCTTGCTAAAATTTAGTTAGGAGAACTTCCATGAGTACACTTCAGAAAGAAAACACCATTATCCTAGAAATGGGATCGGCAAAGAAGGATGATATTAAGGATTTGCAATATGGTGAGGGTAAGCTTTTTAAGAGGATTGCTAAAGTCATTGGAGAATTGAAAGAGAGTGGTGAGGTTGCAGAAAATGCTCAACCAGTAATTGTTGTGGTGAAGAAGAAAAGCGAGAAAGATTGGTAAGTTTCTAATCGATCTGAGGAGCAATACGAATTTCTGTCATGGGCTTCGTAGATTTGTTTTTCAGGGGTAAACTGAGTTGCTAACTCAAGTCCGCTTGACTTTAACCCAAGATTGAGTTCCTCCTTTGGCAAAGCTATTGTTATTGATTACTTCAATGAATCTGCATCGGGGGCTTTATGCCCCATCGAACCAGGTTAATTGAAGATAAATAGGAACCTCTAATTATTGTACTGGTCATGTTCAAGTAGACCCGTGAACTACCCCAACTTACTTAAACGAAGTAAGTTGGGGTTTCTAGCTTGGCCGTAGGCCACGCTACGGGAACACGGAAGAATGCCGAAGGTGCGCTTTCCGTTCTCCGTAGGAGACGCGGGGCGCGTTCGGCGAATTAAATTCGCCACGGGTCGCACCTCAACTTAGACGGACGTCCAAGTTTTGGTCTTACTCCTTCTCCACGCTTAGTTGACCTCTCCCGTCCCAGAGGACTCACAGGGGTAGGTTTTTTACATTAGGGTAAAACATGGGGCGACCCAGAGGGAGAGGAAAAGGAAAACAACTTAGGTGCGCTTGACCTTGGCGAATTAAATTCGCCACGGGTCGCACCTGAAGAAGCGATGCAGCGCTGTCTTGGGGGTTTCCCCCGGAGACGAAACCTTAGACAGGGGAGCCTTTATGGTTGGTAGGCTATGCAGATGCATGATTAAAACTTATTGATTAAGGCTCCCCTGTCTTACGGTAACTTCAAACCACTCGCTATTGCATCAAGACAATGATGATTTTTAACGACAAATTAAGTATATTTTCTTATCCCCCACACCCCACACCCCACACCCCACACCCCACAGCTCACGTCTTTGTTAAAAACCTACCCTTATGAGACACCCCACACCCCACGCCCCACACCCCACACCTGAGGTCTTTGTAAAAAACCTACCCTTATGAGGTGGGGGTCTCCCCCACTCGCTATTGCCGTGGTTTCCCCGGAGACGAAACCTTAGAGAGTGGAGCCTTTAATGTCGGCAGGTTATGCAGAAAAGGGTTAAATATTTTTTAATAAGGCTCCACTCTCTTACGGTAACTTCAAACCACTCGCTATTGCATCAAGACATTGACTGGCATACAATCTTGTCAGTGTCGTAAATCTCGAATCCAAATAAATCCAGGGTAATCCCAGCTATTTTGTATAAATTGTACTTGACAAAACAGACGTTGGCGCAGAGGTTTGCTTTGGCTCAATTCAGACTAGACAATTTCTCCAGAATCAAGGAAATTGGATAGAGATTAAATCAGTCTGTTCACATTCTCAACGGCCCTGATGTCTATTGATTTTAGTGCTCCCACCCCATCCCCCCTTTCAACTCAGATGAAACAGCTCAAACATAGCGTGATTAATCAGTTTGAGGCATTGGATGACCCGAGAGTCAAACGGGAACCCAAGCATAAACTTGTAGATCTTGTGACCATCGCCATCTTGGCGGTTCTGTCTGGGGCAGATAATATGGTAGCAATTACCTATGGCAAAGCGAAACAGCAATGGTTAGAGACGTTTTTGGAATTGCCCCATGGTATTCCATCTCACGATACCTTTTCGAGAGTCTTGGCATTGATTGACCCAACTCAGTTGCATGAATGCTTCAATAGTTGGGTGGAGCAGATTACCAACCAGCTAGAGATTAAGCTGATCAATATTGATGGTAAAACGGCTCGGGGTTCCTACGATCGGGAAAAGCAACTCAAAGCCTTACATACGGTGAGTGACTGGGCGAGTGAACATCATCTGGTGTTAGCTCAACAACGGGTGGAGAGCAAATCAAATGAGATCACAGCCATTCCCGTGGTGCTGAACCTACTGGATATTCAAGGTGCAATTATTACCCTAGATGCCATGGGTACCCAGCGCAATATTGCCGCCCAAATCCTTACGGTCGGTGGAGACTATATCCTGGCACTCAAAGGGAATCAAGATTAACTCCACTTGGGAGTGGAGGCTTTCTTTAAGGCGGCACAGACAACCCAGTGGGAGGGCATTGAGTTTAGCTATGACGAGTCTACAGAAGCTGGCCATCATCCCATTGAACATCGGCAAGTCTGGGTAGTGCCCATCACTCAAGTCCCCGATTTGCCCCATCGGTCGAAATGGAAGGGCAAGACCTGTGTAGTGATGGTGAAACGATTTGGTCAACTCTGGAACAAAACAACTACAGAGGTCTGTTTTTACATCACTAGCGATAGAGTTGATGCCACCATTTTGGCAAGGGCAATCCGCTCCCATTGGGGGATTGAACATAGCCGACCTTGGGTGGAACGATGTCACATTTAGGGAAGACCACAGCCGTCTTCGTACCGGACATGGACAGGATTATATGGGGCTTTTGCGACGCAAGTCGCTCAATTTACTCAAACGAGAACCGTCAAAGCAAAGTCTTGCCATGAAATGCGCTTCGTGCGGCTATGGACAATGACAATGCTGCTCAAAGTGTTGCTCGGCAACTATGCTAGTTAGAGACCGCTCGACCAGTGCTGGGAGAATTGAACCATAGAGCCAGAGGAAACTACTACGAAGCACGTCCTTACCCTGCCAATAATCATACCTATTGTGCCAACTCTTTATGACGCTTTCATGAGCCGAAGAAGGGATTAAGGTATGATTTAAAACTGTCCTAGGTTTTTGATACCCAGTTGACAAATTTAAATGCGATTACCCTGCAAATAAATCCTATTGCTTGTGCTATTTTGGTGTGGAATTTCCTGAAAATACTAGCTTACTTGAATCAATGTACAGTTGATAAAATTAAGAACCAAAGTTTATCTTCATATTTAACTAAAGAACTTAAAAAACCTTCTTTAGTTATGAATTGATTCTGCTCAGAATCTACTCGATATCTGGTGTCTTTACGTAAGTCGTGATCTAAAATCATTGGGGGCACAATAACATTGAGAATCAAGGCAATAAAATCCATATTTAGCGTGTAAAAAAATCAAACACACTGTATTATGGATTAGTAAGCATTGATTGATCTCAAGGTTTGGATGTTCGACAAAACCCAAAATCAGGTTGCAGATTGCGTCCCGCTATCAGCAGTCACCACTAAGTTTGGTGAAGAACTCGTTGTGTCCAACGTCTAACCAAGCTACCACTCTAAGCGAACTGAAAACCAGGTTTGCAATGCCCCTAAATTAAGGACAGCAAATAGCTGAGTAATCATGTCGTCAGAGAAAAGTAATCAAATTTGAGAAGTTATGAGGTCAAAGTAGTGAGGATCCTCTTAATCTGCACTGAGAAGCTTCCTGTTCCATGTATTCGAGGAGGTGCAATCCAGACTTATATTGACGGAATACTACCTTATCTAAGCAAGTTTCATGACGTTAGTGTTTTTTCTGTCACTGATTCAGATTTGCCCAATCAACATGTGCTGAATGGAGTCAGCTACCAGCGCTTCCCGACAGGTGATATTGAGGCTTACTACCAAGCAGCTGCTAAATTTGCAGCTGAGGAAAGGTTCGATTTAGTCATTCTTTACAATCGCCCTAAATACTTACCCTCTATTGCTGCTGCTAGCCCTAGTAGTCAGTTTCTCCTGAGCATGCACAATGAAATGTTTCATGAGGACAAGATTAAACCTGAGGTTGCTAAGAGTTGTCTAGAGAAGGTTAGAGGAGTCATAACAGTCAGCAAATTTATTGCTGATGGAATTGCCGATCTCTTCCCTGAATACCGACATAAACTTCACCCCGTACATGCAGGCGTTGACTTAGAGAAGTTTCAGTCCCGATGGTCACCGGAAGGATCTAGACGTCGCCAAAAATTGCTAAGTTCTCACAGATTGACCGATCGCAAAATCGTTGTCTATGTAGGTCGATTAAGTATTAAGAAAGGACCCCATATCCTGATTTCTGCCCTACCCCAAATTCTAGAACAACACCCATCAACATTTCTTCTTATGGTGGGTAGCAAATGGTACGGCCATAACGAGGAAAATAAATATGTTCGTCAACTGAAAGAACAAGGAAAAACCTATGAAGAATCAATTTACTTTACTGGCTTTATTCCACCTGCAAAAGTCCAGAAGTACTTCCTCATGGGTGACATCTTTGTTTGTGCATCTCAATGGCAAGAACCTTTAGCACGAGTTCATTATGAAGCAATGGCAACAGGTCTTTGTATAGTTACCACAATGCGAGGAGGAAACCCAGAAGTAGTCATCCCAGATATGAACGGTCTCTTGATCAGTGACTATGAGAATCCCGATGCCTTTGCAGGAGCAATTAACTATTTACTGTCCAATAGAGAGTTAGCTGAACAAATGGGTCGATACGGACGCCATCTGGGTGAAAAGTATTATGGTTGGGAGCGGGTTGCTTCAGACATTTTCCGGATTATTTCAGACTGCTGCCTATCCTAATCTTGGATAAGACACAAGATCAGGGGAGAAGGATCGTCTAGTAAGAGCTGATTTGTAAACAAAACCTTAACAAGCCAGTCGGCGAGTCATTAAACGAATCAGCTCCCCGTAAATCATCCCTTCACGCAATGGTTGTGTACAATTCATAATATGCAGCTCAAACGCCGAAATCGATTCAGCAAGCCTTATGTCCGTTCGAGGATCCATCGTTTTGGTAATGTTTCAAATTCCTTTGATGTTCGCTCAATCACCGACCCCCGCACTTGCTCTCCACAAACTTGTTG
This sequence comes from Moorena sp. SIO1G6, assembly GCF_010672795.1. Classification (NCBI taxonomy): domain Bacteria; kingdom Bacillati; phylum Cyanobacteriota; class Cyanophyceae; order Coleofasciculales; family Coleofasciculaceae; genus Moorena; species Moorena sp. SIO1G6. The sequence continues at coordinate 17,332 of NZ_JAAHFZ010000083.1, read as the reverse complement.
CACCCCATGAGCAAAATTCGGTAGTGCCTATGCGGAAGTGTGGGAGTGGTAAGATGAATCTTGTCCAAAAATAGTCCTATGAATGATGGAATCCCATCTATGGGGTCATCATAAGACCCATAAACAGGTCAAAACTAGTAAGGGAAGCCAACGGTACTACTGTCGAGTGTGCCAACAAACGTTAACTTCTACTTTTGATACTCTTTACTATCGCCGACAAATTGAACCCGAAACAATTCACACGGTTCTACAGGCTCATGCAGAGGGAAGTAGTTTGAGAGGAGTCAGTCGGACGACTAATCTCGCCTACAATACGGTAGGAACGCCTGCTGCGAGCAGCTACGGTGATTGGACAAATGATTCATAATGCCCGTGTACAGAAGATTGAAACCTCACAAATCAGCGGTGATGAATTTTGGTCATTTGTCCAAAAAAACAATTTCGCTGTCAGTCCAATGAATTGAAAGAAGGAGACTGTTGGATTGGAATGACTCAAGCATCATCAAGGGGCTTAATTCTGGCAGCTAGAGTAGGTAAACATACTGACCAATTCATCGAAGAATTAATAGTGAATACAGAAGGAAAAACCGATTGTCAACAATGGCGTACTGATGATTGGGGTGGATATAGCGCGAGTTTTACCTCCACAAGTAAGACACATCATCGGTAAAGAGCAGACCCAACAACTAGAGCGAACTAACGGGATTGTCCGACAGCAGACGGGTCTCGGGCATCGGCGACAGAATAAATTTGCCAAGGTCTGGGAGCAGACCTTGGCAACAGTAAGGTTGGTAGTCAGCTATTTCAATTGGATTTGGGTTCATAGTCGCTTTGGCAATACGGCGGCACAAAGGTCTGGGTTAGCGATCGCCCCTTGGAGTTGGAATGACTTGCGCGGCATACCCACACTTTGCTGATGCACTACCGGACGACCATAGTCGTGACTCACAAAGCCTCGGGCGACCAGGGAACCCCCTCAGAGCACACTATTGCTTGGGTGAGCGATCGCATTCTAGATTAGCGATCGCATTCTAGATTAGCGATCGCATTCTAGATTAGCGATCGCATTCTAGATTAGCGATCGCATTCTAGATTAGCGATCGCATTCTGGATTAGCGATCGCATTCTGGATTAGCGATCGCATTCTGGATTAGCGATCGCATTCTGGATTAGCGATCGCATTCTGGATTAGCGATCGCATTCTTGGGAAACCCCAGTTAGTCTAAACTCCAGTTAAAAAGCGATTGACCTTTGGTCACGCTATAGGCATTGCCGACGCTGCTTGAGGTGCGAACGCACTCTTTGTCGAGGCTTCACTAAAAAGCGTACGAAGTCTTTGTCGAGGTTTTATAGCAAGGGAAGTATAGTTTAGGACATAGTCTTTTGGTTGAAAGGGAGCAGGGACTGAGGCCGTAGGCCACGCGGGGCGCGTTCGGAGCAGGGAGCAGAAGATGTCTTAAGCTTTACTTCGACTGCTATAACTAAAAAGCGATTGACCTTTGGTCACGCTTCGCGATCGCACTGTTTGTCGAGGCATCAACTAAAACGCGATTGACCTTAGGTCACGCTATAGGCATTGCCGACGCTGCTTGAGGTGCGATCGCACTCCCCTCCCCCGACACTTCTGTTTCCCTACAGAAGCCCCAGATTCTGATTAGACCTAAAACCAGGAAAGATTTGGGCTAAATTCGAGTCTCCAATCTCCATATGTTCCCTTAGCACAGGCATCAGCACGTCACGAAAATCCGTAGTTACTGCTAAGTCCCGTTTTTCATACAACTGGGATTCAGCCAAACCGGGCCACTCTCCATAGACCTTACCACCGCGAACTCCTCCACCCAAGACCCAGATCACATTCCCGTGTCCATGGTCAGTACCCTTGTTACCATTCTCTGCCAGGGTACGGCCAAATTCTGACATCACCACAATCACAGTATCGGCATAAATCGGTTCTAAGGCTTTGACTAGAGTAGCCAACCCAAGTCCGAGAGGCTTAAGTTTTCGAGCCAGCTGTCCTTGACTACGGCCCTGGTTAACATGGGTATCCCAGCCACCTAAGGCCAAAAATGCCAGTTGGGTCTTAGCATCCCCCACCATCAGCTTGGCTAATTTGCGGCTATCACCAACAAATTTAGAGGAAGGTCGTGCTCCCCGGTTAGCTGCCATCATTTCTTCCTTTAGCTCAGCCAGCAGTATCTTCCGTGCTTCACTTCCTTCCTGATAAGCTAGATTAATCGCATCATTACCACGATAGAGCTGATCAAAAGCAGCATCAATTTGGGGACGGTCTACAGGCAGCTTGTGATTATAATTTCTCCCCATCGGTAAATTAGCCACTGGCATCTGACCGGATAGAATCCGTGGCGTTGTTGTGCCCATATTCACCGCTTGAGTTGGTATTTCCTTGGGAATTGTCCCTAATAGTCGATTCATCCAGCCATCATCTGTACTCTTAATCCCTGGGGTGCCACTTTCCATGTAATCCTGAGCATCGAAATGGGAGCGAGTGGAGTCTGGTGAACCACTGGCGTGAACAAAGGCTAAACTTTTCTGTTTCCAAAGAGGCATCAGATCAGCTAGAGCTGGATGTAAGCCAAAGTAACCATCTAAATCCAAGACTCCCCCTTTTTCCCCGGTGCGAGGAATCGCAATTCTCGGTCGCGCTTGGTAGTAATCAGCGTCTTGGTATGGCACAACTACATTCAGTCCATCTATGCCACCCCGCAGGAAAATAACAATCAGTCGCTTACGGTGATTAGCATTTGCTGTATTTGCTAATCCTCTGGCTACCCAACTCCCCATAGAGATCATTCCCCCAGCAGTTAGGAAGCTAGCTTGTTTTAATAATTTGCGTCTTTTCATTGTTGGTTTTATCTAGCGGTTTTCAATGAGGTGAGGTAGATTTTTTTAGGGAATCGGGAATCGGGAATCGGGAATCGGTAATCGGTAATAAAGAAGAGGGAACAGCGGATCTGGGAACAGCGGATCTGGGAAGAGTTAGGAAAGAGATTCAAGGAATTTTTGGTATTATAATAAATCAGGATTTGGTTTCATGAGCTATTTTTAAATTCTCTAAATAGCTTATATAAAAATTGCAAATTTCAACTTAAACATTGATTTAAAAATTTTCAATAACAAGTCATAATTAATCAGTTTTTTAAAAAAAAAGATAGCGTTTATCAGACTTATTCAGACTTATGAGGTGCAGTCAATTTTCTTACCCCTACTCCCTACTCCCTACTCCCTACTCCCTACTCCCTATTCCCTATTCCCTATTCCCTGTTCCCTATTCCCTATTCCCTGTTCCCTAAGATACTACCGATACATCATTTCTGGACTGCCTAAAATCAAGGCGGCTCGTAGCTTAGCGGGACTACTGTCGATGACTTCTTTGGTTTGGTCAGAAAAGTGATTGGCTAGGGTTTTCCTGAGTTGGACAGCATCTACAGGTTTACGCTTTTCTTTAGGTTGACGCTGCTCGAAATTACCATTGGCTAATGCAGTGGCAAAGCTGACCCGGCGAATCATCCCATCTGGACTGAGCCAAGCCTTCTCAGTGTTTTTGTAACCATTGGGAGTTGGGCAGCCGTAGATGGGCATTCCTAGCTGACGGATAATACCAGAGAGGGTTTTCCATTTGGGCTTTTTACTGCCTGTAGCTCGCACTGCTGAGATGATGTAGTGATAGGGGGATTTAAATTTACTGTTGTAATACTGAGTGTCCCAAAATTCAGGGCTTTGAAATAGGGTTTCTAGAACCTTACGAATATCCCCATCGGTCTTCAAAAAGCGTTGGGCTAGAGTGTCTACTAGCTTTGCTGGTGGCTGATCAGCTACAAAGTACTGGGCTAATTTGTAGCTAATGTAATGGGCGGTGGAGGGATGACGAGCCAGCAGATCTAGGGCTTGCTCTCCCTCTAGGCTGCCGCTACCTGGAATCGGTGTACCCAGCAAAATCTTATCACTATAATCATGGCGCTTACTTTGGAAATAAAATCCTCTACTGTCACCGTGCTTACCCTCACGGTCAGTAGTCCAGCCAGTCAAGATCCGCGCTAAGGTAATTACATCCTCTTGGGTGTAGCCACCATCTACTCCTAGGGTGTGGAGTTCCATCAGTTCCCGAGCATAGTTTTCATTCAGCCCTTTGTATCGACCACGAGCTCCTGGACTTCCTGGTGCAGTGTTTTGGTGGTTGTCTAAATAGAAAAGCATGGCGGGATGGTGAGCTGTAGCACCTAACAAATCCCGAAAACGACCAAGGGCATGGGGTCTAATGGCATCTTGTTCAAAGGAACTAACCCAGATCCGATTTAATCCCTTGCTATCAAAAACATTGAAGTGGTTGAACCAGAAGTCTACCATTACTTCCTGAAGCTGTTGAGGGCTAGCGATCGCTCTGATTAAACGGGCTTCCAATCCCTGCTGCCTAGGTATTTGCGATCGCTTTTGAGCCTGCTTGCGCTGTTGCTGACTCAGCTGCCGTTTCTTTTTACCTTGTGGTGGTGCATAGCCTTTCCATACCTCCACTGGATTCAGTTCCAGGGTTTCTAAATTATTGAGTTGTTTCCTCAGTTGTGGCGGTTCAGGGATAGATTCTGGGGAAAGCTGGGACTGAATATAGGCATCAACCCCCATGGATTTCACCCGTTCGATGTCCCCAGGGCGAGGACCAAAACTAACACGATTGAGGACATGCAATACTTTCGGGTCAGTGGATAAACTGGCAGCGTGCCAGGGCTTGGGTAGTGCCCATAGGAGGATGACTGCCAAGATTAGCCCTAAGAGCCAGTAGACCGGCTTAAGGTTCAATTTTCCCAGATACATTGGTTTTAGGGAGTAGGGAGTAGGGAGTAGGGAGTAGGGAGTAGGGAGTAGGGGGAAGAGTTTTGTTAGTAGTGGTTTCACCGCACGAGAAGGAGGGAGTGGAAAAAAATCCTGTGCACCTCACTCGTGATGGAAATTGCGGTTGATTAGTTCCTCAACACTGAGGGATCTGGCCACTGGATGATAAGCCACAATTGCCGTTGGCAGTGCCTTTGGTAGACTGGTCTGAATGCAACTGCTGACCTTCATCCTTTTTTTCATACTAATGCGACTAATGCGATCGCGAAGCGTGACCAAAGGTCAATCGCGTTTGGCCGTAGGCCACGCTACGCGAACGCGCAGCGTCGGCAATGCCTATAGCGTGACCAAAGGTCAATCCCATGGTACAGCAGCAGCAAAGTCTGGCAACAATCAAGCCCATCCCATCACTAGGTGTTCAGCCGTTGCGCAGCCCGAAAATACCGGAAGTAGGGTACTTTACCTAACTCTTTTCTCGCTTCAAGCATTAGAATATTAAGAATTGTGTCTAAGTCTTGCTAGAGATTAGTCAAGAACGGATGCAAGACATCAGCAATTCTTAATATTCAAATCCAAAACAGAAACAAAATGGCAAAACATACCAAGGCTTTCATGTCCCGAACCGTAAAAAAGAATGAGCCTACTGGGGTCAAGTATATGACCAAAAACCAGATGGAGTACTATATGGGTGCCAAGCTTATAGAAATTGGGGTTGAGCCGAAATCAGCTATTTATCGATGGTCAGTAGAAAGCAAAGAAAACGATAACGAGGAAGTTTGGACTTACGCTGCCTACTGGGCAGATTCCAAAGAGCAACTGTTGCAAGAGGAGCAGGCATCAAAAGATAACTGAGGTAAGCATTCAGCTGACAGCTGTCAGCTGAATGCTTACGTTTACTTCTAGGACTTTTCCAAATCGATACAGTCATTAGCTAACTGGTCAGCTTCAAGGTTTTGGGTTTTGTTAATCCAGATTAATTCGTAGAAATCAAGTTTATCAAGAAGGGTTTTTGCTCGGGTATGAAAGCTAACCAAATTGTTGTTTTTAACCATATAATCCCCATGGAGCTGGTTAATTACTAGTTCGCAATCTCCATAGATTTTGGCTTGTTTTGCTCCAAGCTTTAGAGTCTTCTGTAGTCCAAGGATTAGTCCCATATACTCAGTTTGGTTTTGGGTAGTAAATCCTACGTATTGAGACACTGGATAAACCTCACCTTGATACTGAATTATAGCACCACAGGCGGACTGATTAGTTCGTCTTTTGCTGACACCATCGAAATGAAGAATAGCAAGATTATTCGATTTATCTGTCATGATCTTGTTTAGCTTGTAAGGTGGGCAAAACTAGTTTAGTTATTTTGAGTATTCTAGATAATGGAAGTTTGCCCACGCTACTGTAATTGATATTGTTTTGACAAGCAAATCCCTTACTGAGTCACTGCTACCTCTGTTGTATTCGCCTGCCAAATGTTTATCGTCCGATCAAATCCCCCAGTAGCCAGTAAACGTCCATCCCGACTAAAGGCAACGGATTGTACCCAATCTTGATGTCCAGTCAACCAAGCAATCTGCTTACCAGTGTTCAAATTCCACAACCGAACCCCATCACGACTAGCACTAGCCAGAATTGTGCCATTAACTGGATTAATTGCGATCGCACGAATTTTGCCAGTATGTTTGGCCAAGGTATACTTAAGCTGCCAAGTCTTTGTATCCCAGACCCTAATCTTACCGTCATAACCACTGCTGACTAGGGTTCTACCATTAGGGGTAAAGGCTAGGGCACTAGTGATACCTTGATGAGCTCGAATCACGTAAAGCGGTTGTCCTGTGTTCAGATTCCAAATTTTAATCGTGCCATTTTTGAGTCCACTGACCAAGGTTTCGGCCTTGGGATGAAGCGCTAGGGAATAGGTTGGATGATCAAAATTTGCCAGAGTGTAAAGGGGACGTTGGTTTCTGAGGTCCCACACCCGAATACCATCCAATCCCCCAGTCACTAACACCTTACTATCTGAGGTCATAGCTAGGGAAAGCAAATTGCTTCTATGCCCTAGAAAAGTACGGGTATAGTCTCCTGTGTAGTCTTGCTGATTCCATTGCCACAAGTTGACCCCACCATCCTCCCCGACACTAGCCAGAATTGTCCCATCAGCACTAAAAGCCATGTCAGACACTGAGGTTTGGTGTACTCGCAGGCTATCAATTTCACGACCGGTTTTCAGCCACCATAATTTCAGATGGGCATCACTCCTGCTCCCCCCACTGAGTAGCACTCGCCCACTAGGACTAAATGACAGAGCATCCACAGCGGTAGAATGGGCTGTAATGGTACGCACCAATTGAGGAGTTCTCCAAGATTGAGCCTGGGATGAAGCCATTTCCGGTATAGCTGCAACCATTAGCCCCAGTCTTGATTCCCTAGCGTAGGTGGTACTGGTGACCACTGTCATGATCCCGAGCACAGTTCCCAAAATCGCCAACGGTATTTTTTTCATGGTTGTTGTTCGCGTAGCGTGGCCTATTGGCCAAGGTTAGGGCAAATCGTCTTACTTTTCACCGCGTCAGGGGGATGTTCTTGCCAACCGGAGATTATACCCAACAACTCGGACTTTAGTAGTTCCAATGCTTCTATTTGTTCAGTGATTCCCTCAATTTTGAGCAGTAGATGCTGCTTAACTGCTCCACAAGGTAACTCACCAAAGTCATGGATTTTGAGGATGTCTTGAATCTCACTAAGGCTAAGTCCTAGGGATTGAGCGCGTTTAATAAAAGCCAGTCGATTCAGCACCTGGTTGGTAAACAGGCGATAGCCAGAAGGGGAGCGGGTTGTGACTGGCCTAAGCAGACCAATCTCTTCGTAATAGCGAATGGTCTTCACGGGCAACCCGCTATGACTAGCTACCTGACCAATTTTGAGCCAGTCCTCTGATGAATTGGTGACAAGATCATTGGTAATTGGTAATTGGTAACTGACCACTGTTGACTATGCTTTCCCCTTTGTTTCCCCTATTCCCTTAGGGATGAACAGTTTGATCTTAAAACAGCCTGACCTATCGAGGTGGTTGACGTCGAGGTGCTTGACGCTTGACAGCACTCAACATTGGTAATGGTGGACGGGAAGAACTGGGGGGAAGATACCGCTCCACAGGTTGCTCAGCCAGTTCAGTTTGCTGACTTTGGCTTTGCCACCAACGGACTACCACTGCTATTCCCACCATCATCAGTCCAAAACTGAATAATGACCAGCGTCCGCCTACACCACCAATGACAGCATCCACCGCTCCGATAATCACGATGAAGCCTGAGATTGGCTCTTTACGATAAGCTGACTTCAACACTCGATGCCATAAAGCATTTATCACGGCTTACTACTTACTCTATTTCACAGATTTACTTCTTTTTTAACAGAATAGGCCAGAACTGCCCAACTAGAGCAATAACTTAGTTGGGGGACTTCTATACTGTTACTGAGATATATCTGATATCTATAATTCTTCGATATCCCCAGAGCAACCGGGAAATTCAAGATCAATTTTGCTAATTTTTGAAACGATGGGAGCAGTTATGTTTGAGCTTACAGGAGTAGGCCAGTAGCTAAAGGGATTTTTTCTCTAACCGACTCTTCCACTGACCGACTCTCCGACTAGTTTTAGTGTAAGCTTAACCAGGTTAATAAGTCTTGACCAGTAAAGTATTCAATTGCCAGAGTCAAAATAAAACCAATCATGGCAGCTCTACCATTCAAGCGTTCTGCGTAATCATTAAACCCAAACTTAGGTGACTGGACTTGAGGGACTTTAGAGGGTTGGGGTTGCGTCATAGTGATAAAAGTTGCCAAGCTATAGTAGAGTTACTTAACTTCACTAATTTTAACATTTAGATCACATATAGATACAGCACCAGTAATCCCAAGAGGTAAAAGCATGGAAATAGGTGTTCCCAAAGAAACGAAAGATCAAGAGTTTCGTGTGGGATTAACCCCCAGTAGTGTCAGGGTTTTACAAGAAGCGGGTCATACAGTTTTCGTTGAAACTAATGCTGGCACTGGTGCTGGCTTTACCGATGAGGACTATCAGCGTCAGGGAGCCAAAATTGTCTTAGAGGCTGCTGAGGCTTGGAATCGGGAACTCGTAGTCAAAGTCAAAGAACCCTTAGAGCCAGAGTATCCCTTGCTTCAAAAAGGACAGCTGTTGTTTACTTATCTACACTTAGCCGCTGACCGCCCTTTAACCGAGAAGTTGCTGCAATCGGGGGTGATTGCGATCGCATATGAAACCGTAGAACTCCCAGACCACACCCTACCGCTGCTAACCCCGATGAGCATCATTGCTGGTCGTCTTTCCGTGCAATTTGGAGCCAGATTTCTGGAGCGTCAGCAGGGGGGAAGAGGGGTGCTGTTGGGGGGTATTCCCGGAGTCAGACCAGGTAAGGTGGTAATTCTTGGTGGCGGAGTTGTCGGTACAGAAGCCGCCAAAATAGCTGTGGGGATGGGAGCGAGAGTACAGATTTTTGATATTAATGTTCAACGGTTGAGTTATTTAGAAACCATCTTTGGCTCAAGAGTGGAACTCCTCTACAGCAATTCAGCAGAAATTGAGGCAGCTGTTACTGATGCTGACCTCCTGATTGGGGCAGTGTTAGTCCCTGGTCGTCGCGCCCCCATTTTAGTGCCGCGCTCTCTGGTCAAACAAATGGTTAATGGCTCAGTGATTGTAGATGTTGCTGTGGATCAGGGAGGCTGTATTGAAACATTACAACCCACATCCCATACCAATCCCATTTATATCGAGGAGAGTGTGGTTCACTATGGGGTGCCTAATATGCCTGGAGCTGTTCCCTGCACATCAACTGTGGCTCTAAACAATAGTACTTTCCCCTACGTACTCAGTCTGGCCAATCAGGGGTTGAGCACTCTGGAAAATAATCCCGCTTTAGCCAAGGGCGTTAATGTCCAGAATCACCAGTTGGTTCATCCAGCAGTGCGAGAAGTCTTTCCCGATTTAGCTGATAGCTAAGGTTTTTTTGCTATAGCAATCCTAAATGATTACTATAGCAATTTTCAATTACGTAAGCTACAAATTTTTGAGGTGCGCTTGACCTTGGCGAATTTAATTCTTAATGGTAAGAGCGCACCTAAGCTTTTAGGGAACAGGGAACAGATAACAGATAACAGGGAACAGATAACAGGAAACAGGGAAAAAATCCTGTGTACCTCATTAAGTTAAAAACCCCTATATAGCAATACCTTTAGGAATTGTGAGAATTTTTGTTGTCAAGTTCCCGACTCCCGACTCCCGACTCCCGACTCCCGATTCCCGACTCCCGATTCCCGACTCCCGATTCCCTACTCCCTTTCCTTTAACATTTTATTGCTAAAGTCTTGAGAAAATGTTTTAATAGACCTATGGGTTAGTATCCTCTAGCTAAAGAAAAACTGTTAAATTTTTCTTAAACACTAATTAGCCAGTGTTACTTATTAGGAGTTTTTTAAGGTGATGCGTGATCAGGTGTTGACCTGGTTAGCAGATAATGTACCGTCTTCTCGGCTACAGCATATATTGCGGGTTGAACAGATGTCTGTTGAACTCGCTGAGCTTCATCATCTCAATGCTCAGCAGGCAGCTCAAGCAGGGTTGTTGCACGACCTAGCCAAATGCTTTAAGCCTGAGCGCTTGTTGCAAATGGCTAGAGATAACGGCATAGAAGTCGATCCAGTCTGTGAAGCCGCGCCTCATTTATTGCATGCAGATGTCAGTGCTATTGTTGCCCAAGAGCAATTTGGAGTCAAAGATGAAGCAGTATTGCAAGCGATCGCTCTCCATACCTTAGGGCGTGAGGGTATGACCCCCCTCAGTTGTGTTGTGTTTATTGCTGATACTATTGAGCCAGGTCGTGGTGAGACACCGGATTTACAAGCCTTACGAAATCTCTCTAAGCAAGACCTATACAAAACTGTTTGGTTAGCCTGTGACTACTCTTTAAAATTCCTGCTAGAGAGTCCTCGTCCCATTCACCAACGTATGATATTGACTCGCAACTGGGCTCAACAGATGTCCAGGAAGACAACAGCTAAAAGAGACGGTAAGAAAGATTGTGTAAATACCTAAAGTCCCATGTGCCTAGCTTTAAGGAACGTTTCGTCAACAGCAGTGTGAGTGTCAAATGAAGAAGCAACGAAAAGAAATGAAAAGAATTGTACAGCAAGTGATTAAGCACAAGAAAACTTAATTACTATTAGAACAGATTGTTTTGTAAAGCGAGGAATTAAACGCTTAATGAGAGATCAAAATAATAAGCCCTCCACCTTAGTAACCCCTGATACCGAAAACCAGGATGCTAGCTATGGGTTAGCATTAACCGTTGCTCAAGCAGCAGATGACCGCAAGGGTGCAGATCTGGTGATTCTGTCGGTCTCAGAGGTATCTTACATCACAGATTACTTTGTAATTGTGACCGGGTTTTCTAGGGTACAGGTCAGGGCAATCTCTCAGTGGATTGAACAGCAAGTAGAAGAGGCATGGAACCGTTTACCTGTGCGAACAGCAGGAAAAGCAGAGGGAATCTGGATACTTCAAGATTACGGTGACGTGATTGTCCATATCTTGCTGCCTGAAGAACGCAAGTTCTATAATCTCGAAGCATTCTGGGGCCACGCGGAACAGATTGAGTTTCAGGCATCCTAATTGCAGCACTCACAAAAAAATAATCATGAAATCTCCCGTTTATGTATGTCCTGTTCCAGAAGAGCAGCAACCCATAAATGAATACCAAGAACTAAGGGACTCTTGGTTTTTTAACTGGGTAAGGCTGGAACTACCAAATTATGTGATGAAGCTGGCTTGGGTTTGGGGGTTGAGCTGGCTGATTTCAGGGCCGATAGCAGCAGTGAGTTTTCCACCGCAAAAAGCGATAATCAAGTTTCTGCTCTGTGGCGGGGCAGGAGCAAGTATATTCTTGATTTTAGCCTTGCTGCGGCTATACCTGGGTTGGTTCTATGTACGCGATCGCTTGATCAGAGAAACCATTGTCTACGAGGAGTCAGGCTGGTATGACGGTCAAACCTGGACAAAAACCCCAGAAATTTTGGCTCGCGATCGCTTAATTGTTTCTTATGAACTCCAACCAATTTTGCGACGTTTATACTGGACGTTCGGATTTTTGATTATAGTCGTGATTGGTGGCAATATCATTTGGCGTGTGTTATCAGCCACCTAGCTCGATTGCTCCAACTAAGCTATAGGGTAGCTTTAAGTCTAATCCATGACCAGGGGAAAACGTACTCAAACACGAGCCTTAGAAGTCCGTTTACTACGGGAAGGCATTATCGAATCAGTTCATTCAGCTCAAGCGGTTGTGTGTGATGACCGGGGACGGATGTTATATGTTGCGGGTAACCCAGAAACCTCGACATTTATTCGCTCTGCACTCAAACCTTTCCAAGCCTTAGCGGTCACTACCACAGGTACCCTTGAGCGTTACAATCTCACGGACCGAGACTTGGCTATTATGTGTAGTTCCCATCACGGCACGATGGAGCAGGTCAGGCAAGTCTTTAATATTCTTTGGCGCTGTGATGTTGACCCATCAGCACTACAGTGTCCCATTCCCCCAGGCCAGGAAAGTTCACTCCAGCATTGCTGTTCCGGTAAACATGCTGGAATGTTGGCTGTTTGTCAACAAAGGCAGTGGCTAATCAAGAGCTATTTGGAGTATAATCATCCCGTGCAAATGTTAATCTTAAGCCAAGTAGCGGAGCTGCTACAGATGCCGGAGCAAGAGTTAATTCTCGCTCACGACGACTGTAACGCTCCGACTTATTTTTTACAGCTACGGCAAATGGCATTATTGTACGCTCTGCTCTCTTCTGGTAATAATCTGGCCATGGAGCGTATTGTCCGCGCCATGATCAGTCATCCCCAGATGGTGTCCGGGGATGGGGGATTTGATACAGAACTGATGCGATTATCCGAAGGGGAACTGGTCAGTAAATCGGGAGCACAAGGGGTTCAGTGTATCGGTCGCGTTGGGGAGAATATGGGTCTAGCCATTAAAGTCCTCGATGGTGGCAAATCTGCTAAGTATGCTGCAGCCATTGCCCTACTTAAGCAAATGGCTTGGATTACTCCTTCGGTAGCAGATACCTTGGAGTCGATGTTTATTAATCTCAGTAAATACAAGCGTTTAGAAGTGGTTGGTGAGTTATCTATGCCTTAAGGGGTGAGCTGATCACTCCCGACTCCCTCCATATAAGCATTCAGCGGTCAGCGGTCAGCGGTCAGCGGTCAGCGGTCAGCATTCAGCGGTCAGCGGTCAGCGGTCAGCGGTCAGCGGTCAGCGGTCAGCGGTCAGGTTTAGGCTCGCGCTGATAGCTGATAGCTGATAGCACCTCAAGTAGCGTGGCCAACGGCCTTTAGCTGATAGCTGATGACTGATAGCTGATAACTGATAGCTGATAGCTGATAGCTGATGACTGATAGCTGATGACTGATAGCTGATGACTGATAGCTGATAGCTGATAGCTGATAGCTGATGACTGATAGCTGATAGCTGATAGCTGATAGCTGATAGCTGATAGCTGATAGCTGATAGCTGATGACTGATAGCTGATAGCTGATAGCTGATGACTGATAGCTGATAGCTGATAGCTGATAGCTGATAGCTGATAGCTGATAGCTGATAGAATTAATTTGAGAAATTTCCAATTTCCCCTTGCCACTTTTGGAAATTAGGTGTTATAGTAAAAAAGACGACGCGGGATAGAGCAGCCTGGTAGCTCGTCGGGCTCAACAATCAAGTTAGCTAGACGCTTAATAGCTTGCTTGAGCATGGGCGGCACGAAGATAAATCTCCGTGTGTTTACCTGTCAAATTCGGGGAAGCCTGTAGCGAGGTAATCCCGAGCCAAGCTCCCAAAAGGAGAAGGTGTAGAGACTGGTTAGGCAGGCACCCTAACGTTTAAGGCGAGGGTGAAGGGACAGTCCAGACCACAAACTGGAAGATCCAGGCAACGAAAGTTGTAGTTGGTACGCATAACCCGAAGGTCGGTGGTTCAAATCCGCCTCCCGCCACCAAATAGAATATCATGAAGCCCTGCAAGGTTATGTCTTTGTGGGGTTTTGTGATTTTGGGGAGTGGGGAATCGGGAGTGGGGAATCGGGAATCGGGAATCGGGAAAAGAATGAATAGCAGTAGAGTGGGCAGGATGCCCGCCGGACAATCTATTGTAACGGGCAAGATGCCCATTCCACCAAGATGCCCATTCCACCAAGATGCCCATTCCACCAAGATGCCCATTCCACCAAGATGCCCATTCCACCAAGATGCCCATTCCACCAAGATGCCCATTCCACCAAGATGCCCATTCCAATGACACGGTCAAGATGCCCATTCTACAGCAAGATCTGAGTTCCAATGACACGGGCAAGATGCCCATTCTACTAAGATCCCCATTCCACTAAGATCCCCATTCCAATGACACGGGCAAGATGCCCATTCTACAGCAAGATCTGAGTTCCAATGACACGGGCAAGATGCCCATTCTACAGCAAGATCTGAGTTCCACAAAACTATTAAAATCATCCCGCATTTATGCAACGCCCTTCTTAGCCATGTAATCTTACTCACTACTGGCTCGATTACCATAGTATTTATATCCCTAAACCAATAAACAATGCCCCAAGTAGAACTACTAAAAATCTTCCTGGCTTCCCCTAGCGATGTGAGTAGGGAGCGGGACTATGTAGAAGAAGTAGTTGAGGAAATTAACCGAACTACTGCTCTGAGTAAAGGTGTTAGGTTAGAAGTAGTACGTTCGGAAAAGAATGCTTATCCGAGTTTTGGTCAGGGTGGGCAAGCTGCTCTTAACTCTCAGATTGGCAATATGGAAGAGTATGAGCTATTTGTGGGCATTATGTGGAATCGCTTGGGCACTCCCACGCCCCGTGCCGAGTCTGGAACTGTGGAAGAATACGAACGAGCAGTTGCGGCTTTTGAGAAAGATGGGAAACCCGATATCTGGTTTTATTTTCGAGAGGCAGGAGCAAACCTAAATGAGGAGAAACTGGAACAGCGAGGAAAAGTGCTGGCATTTAAGAAAAAAGTTCAAGGTAGGGCGTTGACTCATGATTACGAAAAGCCATCAGATTTTCGCGAGAGGTTTCGTCAAGGTTTATCCTTGTGGTTGGAAAATACTAAAGCAAATTCCCTTTCGACGGTAGAAAAAAAGTCCTCAACTCCTAACTCTCCCTCTACAAAAGCTACTGTACAAAGCGTAACAACTTCAGGTAATTGGATTTTGTTAAATAATAACTATTACTTAGCGAAATCATTAGAAACACAATCAGATGGGACTATTTCAGTTCAAATCACAACAAACGATCTGGAAGAACAGGCGAATTTAAAAGATCTAAAACATGACCAATTTCCCCACTACTCACAAATCAGTTATGCCTATCAGGAGGAAGCTTCAATTACTGAAGTAAAGGATGTTATATTAACATCCACTGGGGGCAAAAATCTATTTTGTATTGCTCTATCACCAATCAAACAGTCTCAGGAAAATCTTTTTCAAGACATAACAGTTGGCTCAAATAATGGTAAGTATTATAGTGCTGACGAAATCGCTGAAATGCGCGTGAAAATTTTACTGCTCAATGATGACAGTTTGCTATCCAATCAGGAAGATTATTTGAGGGTCGATTCTCTTATTAACTGTTCCGCTGGAGGAAAGCTTATAGAGCCAATTAATTTCGCCGAGCTATGGAAAAAGCGAAAAAGGCAAAAAGAGAAGTTCTTGAGAATCGCAAGACTTACGGCAGTTTATGAGCTCAAAATGAGCGGTATAGTTGAGCATATATTGGAACTCAAGCTAGGTCCTATCAAAAATCACTTAATGACTGTTGAATTTCGTGGGACGAGAAGGTCAAGATACAAGAACAAAGAAACTAAGGTTATAGAGGTCAAAGGAAACTGCTCCCTGAGAGACTAATATAAAATAAAATTGCTAGGTAATTTTACTCATCAATCGAACGATTATTTATTATATTTGTTAGATATCTAAACCAATAAAAATGCCCCAAGTAGAACTACTTTATAGGCAGGGATTAGATCGTTTTAGCCAAACATTTTCTGAATTGGGACTAGGTGGGGATGATAATCCAGGTAGGAAACAGGAAATTTGGAAGAGGCAATATGGTTGGGCAGAGCTGCAACATTGGCTTGGTGTCTGTTTACTACAAAATCCCCAAGGACATCCAACTGATAATGTGGAGCAAGCAATCAAAGCATTTGAATTGGATAAATTTCCTCAATATTGGGCGAAAAATCAAAACTTTTTGGGATGCCTATTATCATCGGCTTCAGGGTGAAGTTGCTGATAATAAGCATTTGGCTATTGATGCTTTCCAAGACGCTCTTACTGTATTCACTTCTGGAGAGTTTCCGCAAGAAAGATTAATGGTGTTAAATAACCTGGGGATAACCTATCTAAATATCCCTGGGGAAGAGCAACCAGAAAATCAGGAACAGGCGATCGTAGCATTTGAAGAAGCTCTGACTCTGATCAATCCCGAAAAGTTACCTAACGAGTGGACAATCATGGAATACCGTCTAGGTATGGTTTATCGGGAGCGAATCCGAGGGGAGCAAGTCGAGAATCTAGAGCTTGCGAATAAGGCTTTTGAAGCTGCCCTGAAAGTTTCTATATCCCAAGATTTACCTGAAGGGTGGGTATAGTAGAATTTCTACACAGACTGGATACACATCTTGAAGAATTGATGCTCTATCTCAAACTCTTGACTCAGGTTGGGCTTAAACGCATAGGAAGCTCTTTTATCAGTATATTTGGTCTTTTATGGCTGTCTATCGAGCCAGTAGCACTTTTTTTTCCAGAGAGTCTGAATTTTGGTTGGATTGGCTACTTGGGACTAGTAGTAGTCTCCCTGGCGATAGCAGTTATTCAGCGTTTTCCCCGTAGCTCGGTGTGTAAAGCGTTGTCTTCTCCCGACTCAGTTGTAGAAATTAAAATTGGCAATCTTTTTAATCAGCCTGGGCATTTAGTCATAGGAGCTAACGATGTTTTCGATACGGAACTCGGAGAAGTCATCAAACCTTCTAGTGTACAGGGACAGTTTCTTACGGGCATTTATGGCAATGACCTTACTAAATTAGACACAGAGATTGAAGCAGTATTGGAGGACTACAAAGCTCAACGTACAAAAGAACCTAACAAAAACAAGGGAAAGTCTTGGCGCTATCCCATAGGCACAACTATAGCATTGGGTTCCCCTGACAAACGCTATTTCTGGACAGCTTACGGCTATATGGGCAATGACCTGAGAGTCCAGTCAAATGCTGACTATAGTTGTTTCAATTAAGGATAAGACGGTGATGAGGTAAAATGAAAAGGGTATATTTTCAATAACTGACAGCAATGCCATACAGTCTAGATTTCAGAAAAAAAGTAATAAACTATATAGAAAAAGG
>NZ_JAAHFZ010000082.1:0-24121 GCF_010672795.1 Moorena sp. SIO1G6 | reverse complement strand
AGGCACGTAAGTGGCTGACTTGCCCAGCATTTAAGGCCGTAGGCCACGCTACGCGAACGGCTTTGTTTATCAGTACATATATTATAGCAATTTTATAATACCCTGTGCAAAATTCATCCCACACCTAATGCTACGCATTAGGTGTGGGATGAATTTTGCCGGACAGCTAAACAAGCTTTCAATTTTTCAGCCAAAACCCGGACATTGGGTTCTAGCATCATTGAGATATGATCACCAGGAATATGGTGAACTTCAATGCCAGAAGCTGCCATACCATCCCAACCATTAAGAGGATCATGGTAATGTCCTGGAGGTTGCTGTTTAGCTCGAAAGAGAGTTATTTTCCCTGGGTAGACTGATGACAGCTCAGATGCTTGAGTCTCGTAGTTAACATTTTGGATATCTGAGATGGCATCAACCAAATTAGGGTTTGCTAAACCAGGTTCGGTAGATAAGTTAGACTTTTTAGCAAACCACTGGAATTGCCGTTTGTATGCTCCAGATTTATAATGTCTGACAAACGCTCTGATTCTCTCAGACAAGTAAGCTCGCCTTTTGTCAGGTTCAAGTCTCCAAAGGTTATTCCAATAAGTTTGTAGTTTTTGTATCCAAAATAAAGTGTACCGTTGTAAGACAGTGGTATTTTCGTAGGGCTTCCACTGATAACCAATAGCATAGCTATCAAACAAGGCAACAATTGCTACAGTCTGACCTTGAGCATCAAGCTGCTTAGCCATTTCAAAGGCGATTTGACCTCCGAGGGATACCCCTTGTAGAAAATAAGGCCCTTCGGGTTGAAACCTTCGCATTTCTTCAATGTAGTGAGCGGCTAACTCCTTGAGTCCATTACCTATACCCGGTTTGGTATTGATGTTGTTGGCGTTAGTAGCCGCTGCTAGTCCATAACTTAGTCCATAAACTGGATAGTCCCAACCAAGATAACGTACCAAATCGCGGTAGTATATCAACCCTTCCCCAAGGATGTGAATCGCAAACAGAACTGGCTTGGAACCACTAGGTTGAATGGGCACTAGGGAAAACCAAGAGGATGACCATTCTGACTGGCACAGAAGGTGAGCGAGTTGCTTGATGGTTGGTGCTTGGAATAGAGCAGCTAGGGGCAGTTGTTTGCCGAAGGTCTTCTCAATCTCACCAGATAGCTGCACAGCTAGGAGGGAATTTCCTCCTAACCCGAAGAAGTTGTCATCGATGCCAATCTGGGAAACTCCCAACACCTTCTGCCAAATGCTAGCCAGTTGACGCTCTATATCAGTTACTGGCAAGACGTTTTCAGTGTCTTTGCTTGGTGAAATCAACTGCTCTCGGTCGATTTCACCTGCGGGAGTTAGGGGCATAGCTTGGAGTTGCTTAAACTTAGGGGTGATAGAGGTTCCAAAGGGAACGAATGCCTCTAACCTCTGCAACTGAGCAACAGATAGTTCTGTAACCGCCGTGAAATATACCGATACCCGCTGCCGATGGTATGGTGGCTGTTGGGTGTATCGTCTAACATAGGGATTGCTGCCATCCAAACCCAAAATCAGGGAGTGTTGGTCGTGGTGCAGCCCAGCGAGAATAGAATTGATTCCCTGTTGGTTGAAAATTCCGTACTGACCTAAGGCACGACGGGACTCCCTAATCTGTTTACTCCGATTGAGGGTGGTCTCAACCCATGTGCTTGAGCCATAGCAGTAGCTGCGCACCAAGGTCTTGTGCCGCTGGTAGTAGCAGAAGCACTCTAGAAAATTATTAGCGGCAGCATAAGCACCAATTGTCGCTCCCCCAAAGAAGGCTAGCACGGAAGAAAGGCTGATAAAAACACTGTCTGGCTTATCTTTAATTAGTTGATGCAGTACCCACGACCCTAAAAGCTTGGGACGAAGTGTAGCAGCAAAACTGTTGCGGGTTTCCTCTACTAAAAAATGTTCTGGGGCAATTCCAGCCAAATGAATGACCCCTTGAAGGTTTGCTTGCCAGTCAGACTGGGCTCGTTCAACCACCTGTTGCAACTGAGCTAAATCACAAATATCCACGGCCTCGTAGCGTATCTCTCCTCCCAGTTGCTCGGCCAGTTGCTCTAGGTTTTGATAGGCTCTGACGGCAGGTGCGAACCCATTTCCATCCTTTAAATGGTTTCCTTTGGTACTCGGCTCTGGTAAGGGGGTTCGACCAACTAAAAGCAGAGGAGCTTGATAGTGGTTTAGGAGAAATTTAGCAATTTCTACTCCAATCCCTCCCAAACCCCCACTAATCAAATACATTCCCTTTTGCTTAAAGGGCAATTCCTGTTTTTCGAGTTGGGGTAGGTCAGCTTTTTCGAGTAAGGGCACCAAACGGTTGCGATTGCGGTATGCTACTTCTCGCTCTTTCTGACATACAGCCATTTCCCGCAGGATATGAAACCCATTAATGTGGTGGTCATCCACAGGTATATCGATATGGCGACAGTTCAGCCAAGGCAGTTCTCTCGGACAGGTTTTGATCAGACCCAGAATCGGACTTTTCTCATAGGCAATGTCATCCTGGGGCGAGGTAGGCTGTGTATAGCTAGAAACCACAGTCAACTGGACTTCTGAATTGAGAATTCTCAAGGGTGAATTCAACTGTGACTTCAAACCATCCAAAGCCTGAATTAAAAATAGTAGACTGTAAGTCCCCTGATTCTGAGCTTGTTCTAGTGCTTCGGATGACTCAATTTCTCCCCGATACTCGTCATAGGTCCACAAATGGAGAATCTGTGGGATGGGTTGGTCGGTTTCCACCAACGACTTCAGTAATTGCTGATAGTGATCAGGATTGGTGGGGTCAATAGAATAGCGGTTGCCTGTAAGTTGGGCATCTGTAAGTTTGGCACCTGTAAGTCGCAAAAAATCGGCTCCGGGGGCTCCGGGTTCCACTGCTACACATTGGTCTTTACCTAGCTTGGAGCACAATACTTCTCCTAATCCCAAGGAGTCTAGAAATATCAGAGTTCGACCATTTGTAGGTGTCCTACCTAAGGTTACTGCTTCTTTTCGATGCCAAACTTTACGATAAAACCAGTCTGGAAGGGTATTCTCATTACCCAGAAGACAATCAACTTGTTTGAGAATCGGGTCAAATTCACCAGCCTTAAACTGCTCCTTGAGTTGCGATCGCAAAATTTTCCCAATCGAACTCTTGGGGATTGCCTCTTTTGGTAGAGGAATAAGATAACTCGGACTCACCCCTAGTTTGCTAACCACCTCAGTGGAGATGTCCTGGAGTAATGGGGTTAACTGGTCATCCTCAGACCAATCAGTATGGAATAAAATGACCAATTGGTCAGTATCTTTACTTGGTTGTCGAATTCCGCAAGCTGCTGTGTAAGAGGGAATCACCCCCTCTACCTGCTCAACCACTGCTTCGATTTCATAACTATAGTGATTGAGACCATTAATAATAATGACATCTTTTTCTCGACCGGTAATCGTGAGACGTCCGTCACGCAGTACACCATTATCTCCCGTTTTTAACCATCCATCCGGTGTAAAGGCTTCTCGATTTAGCTCAGGATTCTGGTAATAACCATCACTCACCATCGGACCAGAAATCTGTACCTGACCCACTGTATCTTCTTCAACTATTTGTCCGAGTGCATCCACAATCCGCACAGAAAAGCCAGGCACAGGTCTGCCAACTTCTACAACAGAGTGGTTAACAGACTGGTTATCCGACGGTAAATTCAACAAGTACCGATGGGAAAATACCACAGCAGCACAGGTTTCAGACATTCCCCAAGCTGAATGCATGACATTGACGGATAACCCATGGGGAGAAAGCAACTGCAAGAATCGCTTTGCAGTTTGAGGTACAATCGGCTCAGCCACACTTAATACAGATTTGAGGGAAGATAAATCCCATTTCCGGTGGCTGTTCGCAACGGATTTCTGATTTATTTTCTGATTTATCAAACCTAGGGCAAAATTAGGAGCCCAGGCCAAGGTAACCCGATAGTTTTCAATCCAATCCAACCAATTGAGGGGATTTTCCAAGAAAGCTTTAGCGGGAGCATGGATTTGCAGGTTACCGACATAGACATCCCGAATACAACAGCGTACCAGAGAGCCAACATGGTCTAAATTAAGCCAGTTCAAGGAGATATCATCCTGGGTCAGATTATTCCTCTGGGCACTGGCGGCGACATTATTAATTAAATTGGCATGGGTCAACCTGACGCCTTTAGGCATTCCTGTACTTCCAGAGGTCAGTAACAATATTGCTAAATCATCCGGTTGGCTGTGATAGTAATTTAGGTCAGGCTCAGATGAGCGGAAGTTGTCTACGGTTTCAATTAAAATTTCTTTTTTGGGCAAGGGATGCTCGGTAGGAGCCGCTACGCGAAAGCATAAAGCACGGATTGCTGGAGCAAGGGTATCACTGGTTAGGATGACCGGTTGCTCTAGCATTTTCCAGGCATTGCACAGCTTATTGACGGTACTGTTAGATGACTCATAGGTCGGTGCGATCGCAATCGGGACTGGGACAAAACCGCCCAAAATACAAGCCCAGAAGGTTGGAATGAAGTCTTGATTTTGGTCAAATTGGAAGATTACTTTGTCTTGAGGCTTTAGATTTAGTTTTCTTAAGCCACCAAGAATCCGCTGTGCTTCTTTGAGGAGAGCTGGGTAAGATTGATAGTTTTGGTGAGTATTTCCCTGACTATCAGAGTCGAGATAGATAATCCCTTGCTCCGGCGCAACCCTTGCAGTTTTTAGTAGCGCTTGGGAGAGAGTTGAGATATCTGTTGGTAACTGTAGCGCTTCACCATGACTGATGGCGGGTTTTGATGGGGTGGAATTTGAGCGATGCTCCCCCTGAGCCGCTACGGGATGCTCGGTACGAGCTGCTACGGGAACGCAATCGTCGGAAGATGCCTTGGAGTAATCCCTCGGTAGGGGTTTGGCTTTTGATAATTCTGGCTTTGGACTAGTTTCGGTGGAGGCTGGAAGTAGGTCTAATAGATGTAGGGGTGTGTCGGGCTGGGTGTAGTCTTGTAGAACTACGGCGACTTCCTTGATTTCTGCCCCTCCATAACTATATGACTGTAGCTGCTCTTCCCATTGCTGCACTAAGTCGGTATCAATTATTTCTACAGAAGCTAGTGCTTGTTGATCTATCTCACCTGTGGGAGTTAGGGGCAAGGTAGTTACCGGAACAATAATTAGGGGGACTTTTGGTTCACCAAATTTTGGTTCACCACTAGATAGCAGAGTGTCTGAGATGGTGTCTGACACGACCCCTTGCAGGAGCGATCGCAGTTGTTCTGATGAAGGTGATCCAGCTGAGACTACATAGGCAATAATAGGCAAAAAACTACAATTGTCTCTGAGGGCTATTTTTTTCTTTTCTTCTGTAATTTTCCTCTCCAGGACAACACAGTCGTCAACTAACGGATTTGCTAACAAAGCCGATTCGATTTTGGTCAATAGTTGTGGCAGATAGTCTTGGATTGGCTTTTCTATAATGTTATCGGTATCTTGTCCTATATAATTGGTAATATATGGCTGCATTTTTCGATACTTTTATTGAGTTTTTTTTTGACGATGGGTTTAATTCCGGATTAATAATGTATTTAAATATATTAATTTAAATTAATTTAAAAAAATAAAAATGGTGATTAAAATTTGAAAATTATGGTAGATAAATGGGATTAATTAAGAATCATAATTATCTAATTATATTTAAAATTAATGCCATTAAAAAGTTTAAAAATATAGCCTTTATAAAATATATGAGGTACAGTATTTATTGGCGCTGATTGCCTTTCAGACATTCTTGTATAGCACTACGCATTCAGATTAGGACATTGTCTTGATGCAGTCGCTCATGGGGGAAACCACGGCAGTCGCTCATGGGGGAGACCCCCAAGACCGCGCTGCCTTCCCAAGACCGTAATGGTGCGTTTTCCGCATTAAGAATGAAATTCGCCACGGGTCGCACCTCTGCATCGCTCCTAAACTCCGAAACGTAAGTAATCGCTTACTTATGACTTCTGACTTCTGACTTCTGACGCTAAGCGTAGCGCTATATTGCTGCCAAATGCCTTCTGCCCTCTGCATTAAAAGGATAAGCAAAGTACTTCAAGGAATTAAAACTGCTATAATTAAAAGGCTGAAATCGCTGTAATTACTTTAATAAAAGGGGTTTCTGCGTAAGTCCTATTGGTAGGCTCAGTTTGGTCTCAGTGAGCAGCCCAAGGTCAAGGGTGGTAAGGGCACTTTTTTGATAGCTCTTAGCCTGAGGTTGAATCACATGATCAATATCCGAAAGATAACCACAGGTATACTGAAAAACGTTACTCATTTTGCTACAGCCTATCCTAAAGTTAGGCTCTGCTAGGAGCCTCGTACTTTAACATTTTCAAGATTTATCGATTAAGTCCGGATAGGTGTGTCAGTGATCAATAAACTTCTATTAAAGTGGTACTATTACGACCTTTTATTAAATCAGGACAAAAAACCTGAAACTCTTGTCCCTGTCTTGATGCAAAGCGCGAGTAGGGGGAACCTCACAGGGGTAGGTTTTTTACATTTGGGTCGGGAGCGGTGCGACCCGTGGCGAATTTAATTCGACGACTGTAAGCGCACCGAGGGAATCGGGAGCGGTGCGACCCGTGGCGAATTTAATTCGACGACTGTAAGCGCACCGAGGGAATCGGGAGCGGTGCGACCCGTGGCGAATTTAATTCGACGACTGTAAGCGCACCGAGGGAATCGGGAAAAGCGGGAAATGGGGAGAATTATCCCGGAAATAATTGTGTATTTTGATACATATTTTTATTAATTTATACGCAATGAGAGTACTTAGTCGCCCCAATGTTTAAAAACCTACCCTTGTAAGGAGGGTAGACCAGCTTTGGCACTGGTGGATTGTTGGTGTCTACCTCTCCCAACGGTCAAGGGCTATAGGTTTAGATTGCTCCGACCTGCTCCGCCGCCTGGGCTAATTCAAATACCACCCGCGCCACGTAGGGGCGAATCATCCACCAGATTAAGGGTGATAACCAGCCCTTTAGGGTAACTGAGTAGGAAATATAGGTACCACAAAGGGTGGACTCTACCTGGTAAGTGACCCGATTTTCAACCCCAGGGATTGCCAGAAATCGTATACTGAGTAGCTCACCGGGTAAGACACGCTCTACAAAAATTCGGACCGGAATTGGGATCAAGCGAGTGACTACCTGATAAATTAAACCAGGTTTAGCCATTAAACCTTTCGGAGCATTGGTACTTGACAGCAGGGGATTCCAAGACACATCTGCTAAGTTGATCAATTTTTGCCAGAGCACTTCCACTGGGGCAGTACTCAGGGCGCGATAGGTCTTGAAGAGGGAAAACTTACACCAAATCCCCTCGTGACCAGCAATTAACTTGAAAGAAAAATTAAGAATCACTACACGCCTCCCGCAGCTATGCTCAGGCAGATTTATGATCTTCCCCAAATGGCTTTGGTTGAAAAATCCCTCTCTATTTAGGATATGATCTCAACTGCCTGGAAGTTATGCCGACCCCCAGGGCTTACCCTGAGGGGAGCGGATGGTAGCAACGAATAACTACCAACCAATAACTACCAACCAATAATTACCAACCAATAACATTGGCAAGGCAAACTTAAGGTTTTGTTTGCATAGGCGCTTCTAGGCGCTCAACCAGGAATGGGTAGGAACTGCACATCTTCCCACCCCCATTCGGGGGACGGGGAGTAAAGACCCCGGCTCGTTTTTCCTCCCCAGCCTAAAGAACCAGAGGTGCGACCCGTGGCGAATTTAATTCTTAATGGGTCAAGCGCACCTAAGGTTTCCAAACTCACTAGGATTGTTTATGACAGCTTTTCAGACGGACACAACAACTACCACTAATACCACTTCTTTACCTCCTGCCGACTCTAGGGAGAGAGTCAAGCAGTTGATGCAACAGCTGCAAGATACGATTTGTGATGCTCTAGTAAAAGTAGACGGAATTGGCACCTTCAGAGAAGATAAATGGGACAGAGACGAAGGGGGTGGTGGTCGTTCCCGTGTGATACGCGATGGTTCAGTATTGGAACAGGGTGGGGTTAACTTTTCGGAAGTTTGGGGCAAACAGCTGCCACCTTCAATTTTGAAACAGCGCCCCGAGGCAGCTGGACATGGTTTTTTCGCTACTGGTACCTCCCTAGTATTGCATCCTCGTAATCCCTATGTCCCCACGGTTCACCTGAATTATCGCTACTTTGAGGCAGGACCAGTCTGGTGGTTTGGTGGGGGAATCGATTTGACCCCTTACTATCCCTTTGCTGAAGATGCTGCCCATTTGCACCGCCAATTGAAAGAAGCCTGTGATGCTCATCACCCTGAGTATTACCCAGTGTTCAAGTCTTGGTGCGATGAGTATTTTTATCTGAAACACCGTCAAGAAATGCGGGGTGTTGGAGGCTTATTTTTTGACTATCAAGATGGCACAGGTAAACTCTATCGTGGTCCCCATCCAGATGGTCCCGCAGCAGCTTACAGTGAAAAGCTTGGGGATTTAGAGCCTCGCAGTTGGGAAGATTTATTTGCATTTGTCACAACCTGCTCTGAGGCATTTTTACCAGCTTATCTACCCATTGTAGAGCGCCGTCGCGATATGGACTATGGAGACAGAGAACGTAACTTCCAACTCTATCGTCGGGGTCGATATGTAGAATTTAACCTGGTGTATGACCGAGGCACAATTTTTGGTCTGCAAACTAACGGGCGTACTGAATCCATCCTGATGTCCTTACCCCCCTTAGTGCGTTGGGAATACGGTTACCAACCTGAACCGAATACACCAGAATCTGAACTCTATGAGACATTTCTCAAGCCTCAAGACTGGGCGAACTGGACAGCTTAAACTGTTGTCATATCACTTATGGCAATACTAGGATGGTTCGATGTCAGCTATCAGTCGTAAGTTATCAGCAGTCAGGTATCAGCAGTCAGGTATCAGCAGTCAGGTATCAGCAGTCAGGTATCAGCAGTCAGGTATCAGCCGTCAGCTTATGCGCTACGGGCACGCTTGGCCTTTGGCCACGCTCCGCGAACGCGAACAGCAGTCAGGTATCAGCAGTCAGGTATCAGCAGTCAGGTATCAGCAGTCAGGTATCAGCAGTCAGCTAATCAACGGTAGGTAGTAAATAAGCATCGGGGGTGCTGGTAGGGCTGGTTGAAATTCCCTGGTCGTTTTACTATCAGCTATCAGCTATCAGCAGTCAGATATCAGCATTCAGCTGACGTAATAGAGATTAAACCAATGCTTACCGGTTTGATTCAAAAGGTGATAGCACCTCAATTAGCGTGGCCTACGGCCAATGACTGATAGCTGATAGCTGAACGCGATCGCGTGTGCGTAGCACATAAGCTGATAGCTGATAGCTGATAGCTGATAGCTGATAGCTGATAGCTGATAGCTGATAGCTGGGGGAACATAGAATAGAAATCCAGGATTCATCCCCATTATTCCCTTAATCTTCAGGTCTTATGACCAGATTTGTGCAAAAATTTGGATACGCTCCCTGACATTTCACCAATCACTGTAAGCTAAACTAGCTTGCAGTGAGAACCTCCATGATCCCAATCACAGAGGGCTTGCTTTAAGAAAAGTCTTCCCCGCTTAATTTGTTAGTCAGGGTCTATGAATTAACAATAATTTCAGAGCTTTTCCAGTCGGGTGGGAAGCAGTCAGGGACTACAGGTGGCAATAGTCCTAATCGTTTGGGACGCACTCTCAAATCTTTATAAGTAGATTTGGGAAGGTTTCAATCAGCGGTAGCTGCGACAAGGAGCATGCACAAGCCTTGATAGCCGAGGGAGGCACACTTTAGCCTCAACGGGAGTAAACACAAAACCATGTGTAATTACATCACTACATTCAATGTGTCCATGGCCAGGATGGTTATTATTATAGTTTTGCTGAATGATAAGTAACTTTGATGAGCTTTTTTGTAGGAGGTGCTGATGGTTCATATCGATCAGAAAACTCATACTACTGAAGATGGTACAAATGTGATTGTTTTGAAACCGATTGGACGCTTGGACATCACTACAGCTTGGCCTTTTCGTCTGAAATTGCAAGAGTGTATTTCCCAACTGCGCAGGCATGTAGTGGTTAATCTGAGTCAGGTTGACTTTATTGATAGTTCGGGTTTGACATCCTTAGTGGCTGGCATGCGAGATGCTGACAAAATTAAGGGCAGCTTTCGCATTTGTTCTGTTCATCCAGACGCCAAGCTGGTGTTTGAAGTCACTATGATGGACACGGTGTTTGAAATTTTTGAAACGGAGGAAGAAGCCTTAGATGGTTTATCCAGTAGTATCGTCACCTGAATAGACATCTGCGACCCATTAGGTTTGAGATTAAGCTTGGTTTGGCTTCGGTCAATCTTTTAGCACAGATGTGTGATCAGAGCGTGTTAAAATAGCAAAGGTGCTGATTGACCCGACCGACGAAAAGGGCTTGAATGCTACTAGCGGCAGCTCGGGAAAATAACTTGGCTGAGCTTTGTAAAAATAAGTCCACAGCAAGTTGAAGTCCAATAAATCAAAGGACCTGCGGGAGGCGGGTTGCGGCCAGGGTAGTAGGGGAACAAAGCATTGAAATCCTACTGCGGGAGTAAGTGCGACAGAGCAAAACCTCCGGACGTTGATTAAGACCAATCTGGCATCAGCGGATGAAACTGGAAACCCCCACCATCATCTTGGATTTGGTGGTAGGTGCTTCATGGGAGATAATAAAAATAATATAAAGCTTCAATTCTGATCTGCCTTGTGAATACTGTTCGCACAGTCTCGGATACTAAACGGGATTTCTACACCTATCACACTCGTCCCATTAACTCTATTTACCGACGTGTAGTAGAAGAGTTGATGGTAGAGATGCATTTGCTGTCGGTTAATGTGGATTTTAACTACGACCCCATCTATGGCTTAGGTGTGGTGACATGCTTTGACCGGTTTATGCAGAGCTATCAACCGGAACATGATAAAGAATCAATTTTTAATGCTCTGTGTCAAGCAGTCGGAGGTGAAGCTCAGCAGTACCAGGAAGATGCCCAACGGCTCAAAACCAGCGTAGATTCTATGTCTGGGCAAGATTTGATCTCCTGGTTAAGTTCCCCAACCTCTGAAAATGGGAGTGGGGATTTGGCAACCACTATAGCTGCGATCGCACAAAATTCTCAGTTTAAGTACAGCAGATTGTTTGCCATTGGTTTATTTTCACTACTAGAGCAGACGGACTCGGAGTTAGCTCAAGACCAAAAGCAGCTCGAAGAAGTAATTAACAACATTAGCAGTGGATTAAACCTTCCTTCGGAAAAGCTACAAAAAGACTTGGAGTTGTACCGCAGCAACCTGGAAAAAATGGCACAGGCTCGGGTAGTGATAGAAGATGCCATTCAAGCTGATCGCAAAAAGCGGGAGGAGCGTGCTAAAGAGAAAGAAGAAAAATCAGCGACACCTAGCAGCGATTCCACCCCATCTGCCCCAGAAGAATCAGATTCCTCTTCGGATTCTTCTGAGGATGAAGCCCCATCTTCCTAGCTAGGTTTTTTTGATCTAACAGACTGATATCCCCCGGATAAATCCCAGATAAATCACGGGGGCTAATTCCATAACCCTGGTAAAAAAGGTCAAAGGGCAAGGTCGGTAAGCGATCAGCGATCAGCGATCAGCGATCAGCTGATCATCTCAGTCTGGGTATCAAGGACAATTTCACCCCAAATGATCTTAAATCAAAGCTTGTAATTGTTGAATCAGGTCTTCCGCTGGTCTGAGCCCCTCTATCCGTTGTTGAGGCTGACCGTTTTTAAACAGTACCAAGGTTGGTAACGCCTCAATCTGATACTGGGAAGCTAGCTGGGGGTATTTTTCTGTATCAATTTTTACAACTTTCAAACGATCTTTCAGCTCAGCATTGACCTGTTCTAGGATAGGAGCCATCATCTGACATGGCCCACACCAAGTGGCATAGAAATCTACCAACACCGGCACATCTGAGCCAGATAATAATTCTTGGAACGTTTTGAACTGCTTTTTAACGGCCATGAGCAAGAAACCTTTCCTAGTCCTTCTGCTCGATTCTAGTCCAAAATGATTGGAGCTGGACTAAGCTAAAGATTCCGGTAAAGTTAACTTTGGAGGAAACCTGTCCTGCCCACAGCACAAGATCAGGCAGGATAGAAAACAATTCAAGGTTTATGGAAACATTACAGACATCTGGGCAACCATCTTCGCAACAATTAAGCGATCGCATTGCCATCGTGACCGGTGCCTCGCGAGGAATTGGTCGAGCTGTGGCCCTGGCCTTAGCTGGGTCAGGGGCAAAGGTTGTAGTCAACTACGCCAGTTCCAGTAATGCAGCTGATCAGGTCGTAGGGGCTATCATTGATGCTGGGGGTGAAGCCTTAGCACTTCAGGCTGATGTGTCTCAAGCTGAACAAGTCGATGCCCTAGTTAAAGGGACTCTCGAAAAGTTTGGTCGTATAGACGTGCTAGTGAATAATGCTGGGATTACCCGCGACAACTTGTTATTGCGCATGAAACCCTCAGATTGGCAGGCAGTAATTGATCTGAACCTGACTGGAGTATTTTTATGTATCAAAGCAGTGAGCAAACTGATGCTAAAGCAAAAGTCTGGTCGGATTATCAATATTGCTTCAGTGTCAGGACAGATGGGAAACTCTGGTCAAGCCAATTACAGTGCTGCCAAGGCTGGTGTGATTGCCTTGACCAAAACCGTTGCCAAAGAGTTTGCTAGTCGTGGCATTACAGTCAATGCCGTAGCTCCCGGTTTTATTGACACTGATATGACCAGTGACCTTAAGTCAGAAGCCATTATTGAGCAGATCCCTCTAGGTCGTTACGGTAAGCCAGAAGAAGTAGCTGGGATGGTGAGGTTTTTGGCAGCTGATCTAGCTGCTGCCTATATCACTGGACAAGTGTTTAATGTCGATGGTGGTATGGTTATGGCTTGAACCCCCCGGCAGGTCTGTGTTTCAACTTCCGGAAAGTTGAAAATTGTCAGACGAATTAGCACTCTTCGTGTAAGAGTGCTAAATTTGCTAATGGAGACACAAAGCAAGTTCAAATAACCAATGGCAAAAATCGTTTCGTTTGACGAAGAATCCAGACGCTCATTGGAGCGGGGGGTCAATGCCTTAGCTGATGCTGTACGTATTACCCTTGGTCCAAAAGGTCGTAATGTGCTTCTGGAAAAACAGTATGGGGCACCCCAGATTGTCAATGATGGTATTACCGTTGCCAAAGATATTGAACTGGAAGACCCATTAGAAAATACTGGCGCTAGACTGATTCAAGAAGTCGCATCCAAGACTAAAGACGTTGCTGGGGATGGCACTACCACAGCTACCATTCTGGCTCAGGCCATGATTCGGGAAGGTCTTAAGAATGTGGCAGCTGGGGCAAATCCTGTAGCTGTGCGCCGAGGAATCGAGAAAACTGTTGCCGAGCTGGTCAAAGAGATTGAGGCCATGGCACAGCCGGTTCAGGGAACTGGGATCGCTCAAGTTGCTACAGTCTCCGCTGGTAACGATCAAGAAGTGGGTGACATGATTGCCCAAGCCATGGAAAAGGTCACCAAAGATGGTGTGATCACCGTTGAAGAATCCAAATCCCTCTCCACCGAATTAGAGGTAGTGGAAGGGATGCAGATCGATCGCGGTTATATTTCCCCTTACTTCGTGACCGATAACGAACGGATGACAGTGGAATTTGAAAACCCCTACATCCTGATTACCGATAAAAAGATTAGTGTTATCCAGGATTTGGTACCGATTCTGGAAAAAGTGGCTCGTGACAGCAAACCCTTGCTGATTATTTCCGAAGATCTAGATGGAGAAGCCTTGGCAACTCTGGTGGTGAATAAGGCCAGGGGTGTGTTGAATGCCGCTGCGGTCAAGGCACCGGGATTTGGCGATCGCCGCAAGCAAATGTTACAGGATATTGCAGTTTTGACCGGTGGTCAGGTAATATCCGAAGACGTTGGTTTGAGCCTGGATACTGTCTCCCTAGATATGCTGGGAAATGCTACCAAAGTTAGCATTGACAAAGACACTACTACCATAGTAGCTGGTGGTCAAACTAAGGCAGATGTAGAAAAGCGAGTTGAGCAAATCCGCCGCCAGCTAGCAGAAACTGACTCTGAATACGATAAGGAGAAACTGCAAGAACGGATTGCTAAACTGGCCGGTGGTGTAGCAGTCATTAAGGTTGGTGCGGCTACTGAAACAGAACTCAAAGACCGCAAGCTGCGGATTGAAGATGCCCTCAACGCTACTAAAGCTGCGGTAGATGAAGGGATTGTTCCTGGTGGTGGTACAACCTTGATTCGCTTAATAGAAAAAATTCCTGCACTGACAAACGACCTAGAGGAAGAAGAGAAAGTTGGTGGAAGGATTGTAGCCAAGTCATTAGAAGCTCCCCTGGCTCAGATGGCGGATAATGCTGGTGTTGAAGGTTCCGTCATTGTAGAGAAAGTACGGGAGAGTACTGGTAACGTTGGCTATAATGCTGCTACTGACACAATTGAAGACTTGATTGTTGCAGGTATTATTGACCCTGCTAAGGTAGTACGCTCATCCCTACAGAATGCTGCGTCTATCGCTGGTATGGTCTTGACCACAGAAGCCCTGGTGGTAGAGAAACCTGAACCTAAATCTGCTGCTCCTGCTCCCGACATGGGCGGCATGGGCGGCATGGGCGGCATGGGTGGCATGGGCGGCATGGGCGGCATGGGCATGATGTAGTGTCATCATGTAGTGCCATGATCTAGTCCATTGCTTTGCTATAATAAAGCCTTGAAGCAGCCTGTCCTCAGGGACAAGCTGCTTTTTGATTCGTCATTAGTAATGGCCTGAATCAATCTTGAGTAAACTCATTTATGGGATATAATCTAACAATCATTATTCAGACATCCCATTAACAAATAAAACTGAGATTTTGCGCCAGTACAAAAAAACTTAATAATGGAAGTGATAACAATCAATTTCAGTACTGATAGATTCAAATCTTATCACTGTTCCCTTCCCTTACTAAGGGGGGTTAGGGGGGATTCCTGTTCCCTAGCTTGACAGGTAAATTTTAACTTGGTGCAAGATCTGAGTAAAACCTTAAACTAGTCTTTTGCAGAGGTTTACTATAAATGGATAACGACCAAAACTTGCTAATCCTGACGATTTATATAATCGGCGTTACTTACGTTTTGTACAAAGCCTTCCAGGAAATAGACCAACTCATAACGGTTAAGGTAGACTCTGATGCTATCAATCAGGAACTGGAAAAGAACAATCTTAAGGATTTCATGGAAGTCAACTTTGGCTTCGATCCTAGCTATAAATTGGATGACTTAAAGGATCTTAAACTGAGTGTTAAAAATAAATCCAACGAGAATCCTGTTTATATTGAAATAGACTGGGACAAGAGTCTGATAACTGACTTGGAAAATAATTCCCGACCCATGATTTGGGTAAATTCTGATGATATGGAAGAGGCTCCCAAAAGCCAAGATGTTGGGAAAATTCGTCCTGGTCAAAATTGCGAATTTAAGCTTAGTGATGAAAATATTAAAAATGCGTTGTTTCCAGTAAAAGACTTGAAGAAGGCGATTAAAAATGGTGGCAAATTTAATCTCCAATTATTATTTAATTTCTTTGAACCAAATACTGGAAATAGCCGTTCGTTCTACTTACCATGTAGGTTTACACCTATCAAGTTACACTGGACTCAGGCTATAGTTCTTGCCTTGCAACCTCAATAGGAGTATAGCGTTTTTCAATTTGGTGAGGTACAGAGTACCTGGTTTTAGGGAACAGGGAACAGGGAACAGGGAACAGGGAACAGGGAACAGGTAAAAAATCCTGTGTTCCTCATTAGGATGGAAATTGCTATCATAATCAGGAATAGCAGTGGGCAGTCGTAAGCTATAGCGCGTGTCGCGTATCAGCTAATGCGCTACGCGCACGCTACGCGAACAGTAGCGTGGCCAAAAGCCAAGGGCTGACGGCTGACGGCTGACGGCTGACGGCTGACGGCTGACGGCTGACGGCTGACGGCTGACGGCTGACCACTGACGGCTGATGGCTGACGGCTGAATGCTTACTGGGAGTCTATGCGCGAAGATTTTGGTTTGTCTCCAGTATTACGAACGTTGACTAACTTATTTAGTACTTCAAACCAAAAGGGGGCTCCCATACAGATTGCGATCGCACTCAAAATAATCCCTACAACGAATTTGAAGTAAACCCAAGTCAAACCCAGCTCTCTGGGAAGGTGTAGTGGTTCTTCAAACTGCTCTACAAGATTAGTTTCTCCCCAGCCAATGGGAAGGAAGGCTAGGTCATCTACAGCTGAGGTTATACTATCATAACAGTCATTATTGTTTGATTCTTGCTGTAAACAGGCACTAGTTTCATTAACAATCCTATTAGTGACTTGATTGGCAGCAGCTCTTACACTGTGGTTTTTATAGAATTGATTGCTGATATTGATGGTATCGATATTCAAGGCTAGGGAAATCACTAATCCAATTAAAAAAGATATGGCTTTAGACTGACGCTTGTATACCCCGGCAGCTCGTGCCATGGATTCGTCAAACCATGTCGCCAGTTCTTCCTGGAGTTTTTTAAGGTCTTTGTTCCGGTCAGAGTATTCAAATTTGGCTTTATCAATCAGGGTTAAAAGAGTTATCTTTAAGTCTTCAGGAAGTAAATTTTTTATCTTATCTTCTTCAAGGGCTGTTTTAAAATTGTCCAGAGTAATCTCGGCATTATTTTTGAAGGTTGATGCCTGCTGAACAATGATCATGATTAAAGCGGTGGCAAAGGTATCTGATGGAATATAGGAAGGTCCACTAACCGTTGAGTTGGATTTTGACTTTAATTGATTTTCGTTATCTAGGCTTTTGGCTTCGTGATTAACTGATTTAAGCAACGGATTTTGATAGAGTTTTTTTAAAAGCCGTTTGGTCTTTTTTAAATTGTTAATCTGATCAACGGTTACGTTAACTGATTCTTCATCTGACTCATCGACCACATCTTTCAGGGTTATATTTTGTAACTGAATCCCACCATTAATTAAATTTTCGATAGCCCTCTGTAAGTGTTTAGTCCGCCATTGTAAAACGCTAGCGAGATATTCTTGGATTTCAGAGGCTAACAGACTGGTGATCAGGTAGACAAAAAATAAGCCAAGGGCAACGTTTAAAATAGCAGATAAGTCCATGATTGACCAGCAATCTTGTTAAAAAGAACAGCAAAGGGAACAGGGAACAGGGAACAGGGAACAGGGAACAGAGGAAAAAAATTATCACAATTCCTACACCGATCCCTATATGATATCGTGAATTGTGTCCTAGATCCTAGCCTGAAAATCCTAGGCAAGTTATGGTCTGTTTACTCTCTAAACCTCTACCTCTAGGGTTCTGAGTAAGAAGGCCCACTTATCAGCAATCTCTTCAATTATCTTACTGGTGGGCTTCCCTGCACCATGTCCTGCTTTGGTCTCAATCCGAATTAACACTGGTTGTTCCCCTTCATGGGCCTCCTGCAAGGCTGCGGCAAATTTGAAACTATGGGCAGGGACAACCCGGTCATCATGGTCAGCGGTGGTAATCAGGGTAGCAGGGTAAGCGGTTCCTGATTTGAGATTGTGTAATGGGGAATAGGCGTAAAGGGCTTTAAATTCCTCTGGGTGATCTGGGGAACCGAAATCGGAACACCAGGCCCAACCAATAGTAAATTTATGGAAGCGCAACATATCTAGTACTCCCACGGCTGGTAGGGCTGCACGGAATAAGTCTGGACGCTGAGTCATGCAAGCACCGACCAATAATCCCCCATTGCTACCGCCTGCGATCGCAAGTTTCTTAGCTGAAGTGTACTGAGCACCAATTAGGCACTCCGCCGCTGCTATGAAATCATCAAATACATTTTGCTTGTTGAGTTTTGTACCAGATTGGTGCCAATCTTCCCCATACTCACCGCCACCACGGAGATTGGCAACAGCATAAACACCTCCCATTTCCATCCATACCAGATTGCTAATGGAGAAATTGGGGGTTATGGAGATATTAAAGCCGCCGTAGCCATAGAGGTAACTGGGGTTATTGCCATCTAACTCCAATCCCTTCTTGTGGGTGATAAACATAGGCACTTGGGTGCCATCTTTGCTAGGGTAGAAAACTTGTTTGGTCTCGTAGTCATCGGGATTAAAGTCTACCTGGGGCTGCCGGAAAATGGTACTTTCCCCACTTACCATGTCGTAGCGATAGATGGTTGCAGGGGTGGTGAAGCTGGTATAGCTGTAGAAGGTTTCAGTATCATAACGTAACCCATTGAAACCACCAACCGAACCAATACCAGGTAATTCCACTTCCCGCACAAAGGAACCATCTAGGTCAAAAATTTTGATGGAGGAGTGAGCATCTTTGAGGTAATCCGCCACAAATTGGTTGTTGAGTAAGCTTACACCTTCTAGGGTTTCATCGGCTTGGGGAATTACTTCTTGCCACTGTGCCTGATCAGGATGATTAGTATCTATGGCAATGACTCGACTGCGAGGGGCATCTAAGTCTGTGCGGAACCAAAATACTGATTGATCATTGCCGATGAAGCTATAGCTGGCATCAAATTCGTTAATGAGTTCCACAACCGGGGAATCTGGGTCTTGCAAATTTTTATAAAACACCAGATTCTTTGGGTCAGTACCGAGGGTAACTATAATAATCAGATAATTACCATCTTCAGTGACTCGACCACTAAAGCCCCATTCTTTCTGGTCAGGGCGCTCATAAATCAGACTATCCTCTGACTGGGGTGTTCCCAGCTTATGGTAATAGAGCTTTTGATAATAATTCAGGTCTTCTAATTTAGTGGCTTCATTGGGTTCATCGAAGCGGCTATAGAAGAAGCCTTGATGGTCGTCAGTCCAAGATGCCCCAGAAAACTTCACCCACTTAATCTGATCCGAGAGGTCAAGACCGGTTTCCACCTCCCGCACTTGCCACTCTTGCCAGTCCGAACCAGACCTAGACAGACCATAGGCGAGCAGCTTGCCATCTTTACTAAAGGCTAAACCTGATAGGGCAACGGTACCGTCTTCTGAAAGGGTGTTGGGGTCAAGTAATAGGGTTGGTTCAGCATCCAGGGAGGTCAAGGTGTAGAGAACACTTTGGTTCTGGAGACCATCGTTTTTGAAATAGAAGTAGCGATCGCCTTTTTTAAAGGGAGTGCTATATTTCTCGTAATTCCATAGCTTGGTGATGCGCTGCTTAAGTGTTTCCCTGGTTGGTATTTCGCTGAGATAACCAAAGGTGACTTGATTCTGTGCTTCTACCCAAGCCTTTGTTTCCTCTGAATCTGGGTCTTCTAGCCAGCGGTAAGGGTCAGCAACTAGAGTACCGTGGTAATCATCGACTTGGTCGGCTTTGCGGCTTTTGGGATAGTTCAGGGGTTGACTGGTAGATGGCATGGTCGCAGATGGGAAAGCAGCGTTTCTAGTTTAACGTTTCTATTCTTTGGGTCGAGGTTGGATGACATGGGCAGCTATGGAGCTGATCGCGAATTGATCTAAACTCTTGGTAAGCATTCAGCCGTCAGCCGTCAGCCTTCAGCCTTCAGCTTTTAGCTCACACTACTTGAGGTGCTGACGTAACTCAGCATTATTCCAATGCTTACCTGTTCTATTCAAAAGCTTTTCGCGTAGCGTGCGCGTAGCGCATTAGCTGATACGCAACACGCTGATAGGTTAATACTTACAATCAATTATTGGCATCGACAATGGGCTAATGCCGAGGTAAAGCAATAAGCTCTAAAATAGAATCACTGTGTGCTTGCGGTAGGGTTGCGGAAGGCAAATCGCGCCTGATAATTATGACTGGATCGATCACACCACAACTAGCAACGCCCTTAGAGCTCAAGACTCGTCCGGCTTTTGATATGAGTGATGAGGAATTCTTTGCTTTTTGTCAGCTCAATCGGGAGTTACGAATCGAACGGGAGCAAGATGGAAGGCTGATTATTATGACTCCTACAGGAGGGGAAACTGGCAGTCGCAATTTTGATTTGATTGTTCAGTTTGGCATTTGGGTATGCCAAGATGGTACAGGGAAAGGTTTTGATTCTTCTACTGGCTTTATACTTCCCAATGGAGCAAATCGTTCTCCTGATGTTGCTTGGGTCAAGCTTGAGAGGTGGGAATCCCTAACTAAAGAACAACGAAAGAAGTTTGTACCCCTATGCCCTGATTTTGTGATTGAGCTACGTTCTGGGAGTGATCGCCTGCAAAACTTGCAAGACAAAATGGCAGAGTATAGGTCAAATGGGACTTTGCTCGGTTGGCTGATTGACCCAGATCAGCGCCAAGTTTATGTATATCGTCTTGGGGCGGAAGTTGAACAGCTGGATAATCCAGCGACGGTGAGTGGTGAGCCAGTTTTACCTGGGTTTGTGCTCCAGATGGATCAGATCTGGGATTGAGGAGTAAGCATTCAGCTATCAGTTATCAGCTATCAGCGCTTTTGTATCTGGGTTCTAAACACACTTATTGACGAAAAAGGCAAGATGCAAAAGGATAACGATATAACGAAGTGAAGGGAATCTTCTACATTTTCTTCAAATTTAAAACAAAGGGTGTTCGCGTAGCGTGGCCTACGGCCAATTGCTTCTCGAATACGCTCCATCAATTCATCTAAAGATTTTCCTTGGGTATGACACCCTTTAAGAGTGGGAACATAAGCTACAAAGTAGCCATCAGCATCGCGCTCGATAATTACATTAAATTCTCGACTCATTATAGTCTAAATCTTGAGCAAACAAGCGCTTAACCCATGCTAATCATGACTATAGGGCGATCGCTACCAATTAATTACTCTTAAAACCGTTACCTTGGCAAATTCTTGATCAGCTGTCACCAAACTGGCATAATTTTGTATAGCCATCGCTGCAATTATAGCATCGGGCAATTTCAACCTATATTGCTGGCGAATTTCGATAATTTTCTCAATCAACCCAGTGTCAATCGACACTAAACCGATCACCTCTACTCGATGAAGAAACTGTTTAAAAAGTTGGCGGTCGCTTTCGGCTAGCCCAGAAAAAGCCAGAAACTCAATTTGGCTAATGACTGAAATCCAGATCCAGTCAGCATTTTGTAATAATTGAATTACTTTAGCATTTCCTTGCAGTAGAGCCACAATTGCATTCGTATCCAGAAAATAGCGATTACCACTCATCCCTTAGATTCCTTTGCATTGCTACCGCATCTCCCCCAAAGGTTAATCGCCCCACCAAATCTGAAAAATCATAGTTTAATTCCTGCTTATCAACTGATGAAACTGGATCTAAAACAAGGACAACGTTAACCTCAACTGCCCTTAACTGGGTTGGAATATTAAGATTCAAACAACCCGATTCATCAGTCTTAGTGGTCAGTTTTAGAACTTCCATTGGCAGTAGCATTAGTGGACCTTACCTTAGCTTATCTTAGCGCGATTGCTGGTCTATTAGCATAGTGCGTTCGCTTTTAGCCGCTCTTTTGGAGCATCGCAAATCCCTAGCCCTTTCCGCTAATCGCCGATCTTTTATAGTGCGTTACTTCAGAAATTTCGACCTTGGTAGTTGCTCGGATCTCGAAGGCAGCACTCACTCGATTCAATAGCTTAATAAAAGTGGTTTAGATTTCTGGATCATCACCTAAAAGTTGATCTATACTTTCGAGCCTCTGTTGAGAACCACGGCGAACACGCTGAAATGCTTGCTTTAACGGAATACCTTGTCCTTGCTCAAACTCCTCAATACTCTTTCTGATGCCTGCAATAGACTCAAGCAATTCCATCCGATCGAGAAGATGCTGATAGCTTTCAGCATCTTGAACAACTGCAGCAGCTTTGCCATTAACAGTCAGAACCATTGGTGTTTTTGTTTCTTTGAGCCTTGCGATAAAGGCTTTAGCGCCCCGTTGGAATTCTGAGAGTGGATGGATGTCACGCAGACTAAACATGATATTTTTAATAAATTATTTGATAATTTTATGTTAATAGCTTGAAACTGTTTTGTCTAATCCGTTCGCGTAGCGTGACCTACGGTCAATCGCACCCCCCGTGACCTACGCGATTGCAAATTCAGTATATTGTCTCAGATGGGGTGGATGAAATGCTAAAACAATCTCTTCTCGTGGTATCCCCTTCTGTAACAAATCTGTCGCCACCCCATCCTCAGTCCAATCTTCCTCAATCCAAATCTTGTCATCCTTCAAACGGATATGAATCATCACACTCTTAATCCGTTCATCTTTCCAGCAACCCATCAGTAGCAAAAGATACTGATCCTGTACCTGATCAAACCCTAAAGCACTTTCAGTGGTAGAACCAGATTTTTGATTGATATGATGATAGTCTCTTAAAACTTCCTGGACAATTTCCCGATAATGCTTTAATCTATCCATTGCTCAATTACCTTACTGTAAGCATTAAGCCGTCAGCCGTCAGCCTTTAGCTGAAAGCTGATGTCTGATAGCTGTTCGCGAAGCGTGCGCGTAGCGCTTAAGCTGATGTCTGATACGCGACACGCTGATACGCGACACGCTGATACGCGACACGCTGATACGCGACACGCTGATAGCTGATAGCTTACAACTATCAAACTTTCGGGAAGACTTCTACCTTCACTTCCATCCCTATTTTTCCTAGCAAATTAATCAACTTATCCACACTGAATCGACTAATTTCACCATTCATTAAATTACTAATCCTCGGTTGGGTTTCTCCCAAAAACTCTGCTGCTTCATTTTGAGTCCATCCCCGCTCCTGAATATAGGAACGCAAATCTAATATCAGATCCGCTCTTACCTTGAGATTCATTGCTTCTTGTGCCTCAAATCCCAAATCTTTAAATACATTGTCGTCCCCTAACACGACATTAACGGTTTTTTCATCAGTCATTTTTATGTTTATCCTTTTGTTCCTTTCTAAACTGAACCATCTCCTGATAACGCTTCTGTCCTAGTTGAATATCTCCTTTGGAGGTCTTCTGTGTTTTTTTCTGGAAAACATGAAGCACATAAATTGCCTCTTCAAATCTAGCGACATATAAATTCCGATAGGCTTCTCCGGTCCAAATGCGAATCTCTTCAACTCCCTTGCCAATTGTGGGCATCGGCTTATAATCTGTAGGTTTTTGACCCCTTTGGATAGCTCTCAATTGAAAACCAGCCTTCCGCCGTGCTTCCAAGGGAAGATCCGATAATTCTTCTCTAGAAGAGCCAACCCAGTAAATTACTTTATCTGTCATTACCTTACCTCACCAAACAGTATACCTTATTTGGCATAAAAAGACAACACCAGAAGAAAGTGCGTTCGCTTTTAGCGGCTCTTTTGGAGCATCGCTTTTTCGGAATGGAGGGGAATTAGCGATCGCGAATTGGTATGATTTCTATCCCAATTACAGATTTATGCTGATCGGTAAGAGTCCTTGAAAATGCTGGTCAATCGATCAAATCGAGTATTGATTATCTTAGTGCGATCGCAAAGCCCTAGCCCTTAATGAAACGGGCAAGATGCCCATTCCACGCCTGATGCCCATTCCACAGCTGCGACAATCACGCGAATTAAATTCTTAATGGGTCAAGCGCACCTAAAAACTCTTCAAATCATTCCATTATTAAGCAATGCCGTAAATGGGCGTTACTGAACCAAGGAATAGTATACTAAGAAAGACTAGGATAAAGATAAATATAAAAATGACAACTGGTTTAACCAACCCTAGTCTTATGAATCAAACCTTCACTACCCAACACCTTTCCCCAGAAGCGATCGCTCAGCTTGTCAAGTATTTGCCTGACTACATCAAAGTTGCACTCAATGAAAAGTCTAGTGAATTGGAATGTTCCCTGGAAGCTACCATTGAAATGGCAATTTCCAACTTCCTAGACGAAGAAGCATTGAGCTTTGAGGATTGTCTCTGGGGGGGCGACATGAGAGCTAAAAAGTAGACTGTATAAGCTTCATAGCTCTCATACCTCGTAAATAATGATCGAGCTTATGACGACTTAAATGCATCAAATTTTCAACTAATCCCCAACATTTAT
>NZ_JAAHFZ010000081.1:0-25158 GCF_010672795.1 Moorena sp. SIO1G6 | reverse complement strand
TTTGATGCGTTCCCACTGGTCATTCCGCAAAGCATAGCGGCGCGTCATTGTACCACTCCTGAAATTACTCAACTCGCCAAGAATTTATCTATTTTAAACTGGATTGACACCTATTTGATGACACGCCCTAGCAATCTATCCATTATGGAGCTGTGGGATATGCGGTCGAAGCACTTCTTTATATCTAGTTCTATTATCCTTTTGGTGATGCCGTTCTTGCTTGAATTCAGATGGTCGAATACATGCTTTTGTGCATCGTGCGCGTTGCGTCCAGTCCTAAACCCGTAACTCCAGGCGTGAAAGGTTGCCTCATGCGCAGGTTCTAGGGCGTATTTAACTAGACATTGCCATGCTCTATCAGCGATTGTTGGGATTTTTAGCATTCGCGTTTTCCCATTCTTCTTGGCTATCGGGACTTCCCGGAGTCCGGCATGTTTCCAGTCAGAACCATGCTGGTTCAATTGCTCAAGAAGCTCTAATCTCTGCTGGTATGTGAGGGACGACTTTCCATCAATACCAGGGGTTTTCTTTCCCTTGTTGAGCTGTGTCACTTGACGGATGGCCAATAGCTGAGCTGAGACGAAACCTTAGATAGTTGAGCCTTATTACAAAAAACTTAAACCTTTGACGCATAACCGACTAACTATAAAGGCTCAACTATCTTACGGTAACTTCAAGAACGGGATTTCATTATCAGTAACTGTCGTGACCTAGCTTTTCTCAGGTCACCATCTCGAACTGCTTTATATAGACGCCTTTGTAGGCGAAAGAGGTTCTGGCGGAGTTTCTTCCACTGTTGTCCCTTCCAAAGGTCACTAGCTTTTGGTTTGCTGTGTCTACCCATGCTCTTTTCCGGAGTCTATATACTTGATACCCGTGACCAGTTTCCGGTCACATCCTACCCGACAGGAGGGATTAAGTTTGACATAACTTACTAAGGTTTCGACCTTTCCTTAGACCTCTTTTTCGCTGTCGTTTTTACTCATTCCGTCTTTTGGATTGTTATGGTGATTTAGGTCAGTCCATTTTACCCATCCCCCTCTCGGAGGTTACAGATGCCAGGCTAATAGCTCTGTGAGAGTAGGGGATACATTCCACATGGTTTTAGTCAGGTTGTGGTAGTCCCGTCGGGCACTTTTCTAGGACTTGTTTGACCGTGTCACCTCCCCGTTAGCGCCAGTGTTGTCACCTGCTTACTTTCAACTGATTGCGCCCTGTTGCCAGCTTCACTCTGCTAGGATGTCGCCTGCTCGGTGTGGCCAAGGTAGGGAGTCACTTGTCTCCTCAAGGGACGGGTTTTCACCGCCATCCGCTAGACAGTTAGAAATCTTTGAGGGTGTTAATCCTCGCGATTCCCCTTACTCATACCCCTCTAGTCTCTAGAGGCTCCTAGTAAGAACGAGCCGCACTAGCCTTTATGAATGTGTCAATATCAATCAAATTAAATATTGGTCACTGGTAATATTGCATCATATTGTTCACTGGCAATATTCCATCATATTGTTCACTGGCAATATTGCCTCATATTGGTCACTGGCAAGATGCCAGTTCTACTTGTACAACCACTGGCAAGATGCCAGTTCTACTTTGATCACCACTGGCAAGATGCCAGTTCTACTTTGATCATCACTGGCAAGATGCCAGTTCTACTTTGATCATCACTGGCAAGATGCCAGTGCTACTTTGATCATCACTGGCAAGATGCCAGTTCTACTTTGATCATCACTGGCAAGATGCCAGTTCTACTTGTACAACCACTGGCAAGATGCCAGTTCTACTTGTACAACCACTGGCAAGATGCCAGTTCTACTTTGATCACCACTGGCAAGATGCCAGTTCTACTTTGATCACCACTGGCAAGATGCCAGTTCTACTTGTACAACCACTGGCAAGATGCCAGTTCTACTTTGATCATCACTGGCAAGATGCCAGTTCTACTTTGATAACTGTGGAACAGGCTTCCAGCCTGTCTCAAGGCACTAAAATGAAAAAATATACCCCTTAATGTCTTTAAAAATGTAACTAATGACTACCCCTAACTCTCCATCCTATGGGGCACAGGCTTCGAGGCGGTCTCAACCGAATATTAATAATTATCACTGGCAAGATGCCAGTTCTACTTATGACTGGCAAGATGCTAGTTCCGATCATCACTGGCAAGATGCCAGTTCTACGAATTATACCAGTTTCAGAAAGTCCCAAAATCTTAAAATTAGCCAAAGGACTCTTCCTCACTGGGAATTACAAGGAGCAATTTACTTTGTCACTTTTAATACGTTTAAAAAGCTAGAGTTGACCCCAGAAGCCAGACAAGTAGTTCTAGATTCCTGTTTATTCTTCAATAACCAAAGGTACAAAACCTATGCTGTTGTGATTATGCCGGATCATGTGCATTGGTTAATGCAGCCTTTGCCAAAATCTGATCAGGAATATTGGAGCTTAGGTAGTATTATCCACAGCATTAAAAGCTATAGTTCTAAGCAAGTTCCTAAAGTAATGAATCATATCGGTATTGTTTGGCAATACGAGCGATATGATCGCATTATTCGAGATGAAATAGAATTTTTAGAAACCTGGCACTATATCCGACAAAATCCTGTAAAAGCTAATTTATCTGACATGGCTGAAACATATCCTTTCTTCTGGCAAATGGATAGTGTAGAGAAATATTCTGTAAAATAATCTATGGTAGAACTGGCTTCCAGCCAGTGGTCAATATCTGTGTGGTAGAACTGGCTTCCAGCCAGTGGTCAATATCTGTGTGGTAGAACTGGCTTCCAGCCAGTGGTCAATATCTGTATGGTAGAACTGGCTTCCAGCCAGTGGCCAATATCTGTATGGTAGAACTGGCATCTTGCCAGTGGTCAATATCTGTATGGTAGAACTGGCATCTTGCCAGTGGCCGGAAGCAACTTCCAGCCTTGGTCAATCTCAATCAAAGAATAATCTTGGTCACTGGTAAGATGCCAGTTCTACAATGGATTGGTCTTCGATAACTTAATCACACCCAACCCAGCTGAGCACAAACCAATCACTGGGTTAGCTTAACTGGCTTGATGCCAGTTCTACCATCAACCACTGGCTTGATGCCAGCTCTACCATCAACCACTGGCTTGATGCCAGTTCTACCATCTGATCATCTTCTCACTGGCTTGATGCCAGCTCTACCATCAACCACTGGCTTGATGCCAGCTCTACCATCAACCACTGGCTTGATGCCAGCTCTACCATCAACCACTGGCTTGATGCCAGCTCTACCATCTCATCTACAACTGATCTCTTCTCACTGGCTTGATGCCAGTTCTACAACTGATCTCTTCTCACTGGCTTGATGCCAGTTCTACAACTGATCTCTTCTCACTGGCTTGATGCCAGTTCTACCATCTCATCATTCTTCTCACTGGCTTGATGCCAGTTCTACATGATCAGTGCCAGTTCTACATCAGTCAAACCCAACCATAGTGATGCCACAAACAAGTCAAGAAGAACAGCAATCAAACCTTATTATCAACCACCATTGGCGAG
Source organism: Moorena sp. SIO1G6 (assembly GCF_010672795.1). NCBI lineage: Bacteria > Bacillati > Cyanobacteriota > Cyanophyceae > Coleofasciculales > Coleofasciculaceae > Moorena > Moorena sp. SIO1G6. The sequence goes on along the minus strand of NZ_JAAHFZ010000081.1, from coordinate 21,633 downwards.
AAATTCAGTACTTTCCTGAAGACTTGGGAAATGGTATCACTTTGGAAATGGTTGCCATCCCCAGTGGCACTTTCGTTATGGGTTCCCCAGAAACCGAAGAGGGGCATAGAGACAGTGAAAGTCCCCAGCATCAAGTCACCGTTAAATCTTTCTTCATGGGCAAATACCCAGTTACCCAAGCCCAATGGCAAGCAATCGCCGCCCTACCCCAAGTCAACACAGAACTTAAACCCGATCCATCCCGTTTTAAAGGGGAAGACCTACCTGTCGAGCGAGTCTCCTGGTATGATGCGGTGGAATTTTGTGAGCGGCTGTCCCAGTATACCAAACGCCCTTATCGTTTGCCCAGCGAAGCCCAGTGGGAGTATGCCTGTAGAGCCGGAACAACCACCCCGTTTCATTTTGGAGAGACGATTACTACAGAGTTTGCTAATTATCTTGGAATAGATGATGAAGAGCTTGCTTGGAAAGGGTCTTATGGTAATGGGCCATCAGGGATTTATCGTGGAAAAACAACCCCAGTGGGGAGTTTTGGGGTAGGGAATGACTTTGGACTCTACGATATGCATGGGAATGTGTGGGAGTGGTGTGCAGACCATTGGCATGATAACTATGAAGGTGCGCCGACAGATGGCAGTGCATGGCGTGAAAATTATAATCTTGATAATTATAATTTAGTTGATCATAATTATCCTTCTCTTTATCTTAAAGATTATCTTAAAGAAATATCCGGGCTGTTGCGGGGTGGTTCCTGGCTCTACTACCCTGTGGTCTGCCGTTCTGGGTCTCGCTTCGTCTATAATCCGGCTCTCTGGCACGACCTCGACGCCTCTGTTGGTTTTCGTGTGGTGTGTGGGTGTGCGTGGACTCCTTAACCCTTAACCCTTTTGCACTCTTGCCCTTTACCCTGTTTTCCCTTTTTCCTCTCCCCTTCGTGGAACTGGCATCTTGCCAGTGACAAGTGTAGAATTGGCATCAAGCCAGTGACCCAGATTATTGTTGGATGGAGACTGACACAGGCTGGAAGCCTGTTCTACAAAAGCTGGTTATACCACACGTAGAACTGGCATCAAGCCAGTAGTTGTAAAAGTAGAACTGGCATCAAGCCAGTAGTTGTAAAAGTAGAACTGGCATCAAGCCAGTGACAACGAATTTAAAATGGGTAGAACTGGCATCAAGCCAGTGACAACGAATTTAAAATGGGTAGAACTGGCATCAAGCCAGTGACAACGAATTTAAGATAGGTAGAACTGGCATCAAGCCAGTGACAACTACCTAGATAGCTGCCTATAGTGTAGCTGTTGCTTAAATAATTATACAAGATTAATGTTTAACAACGATAACAGCCCCATTGGATTGTCTGAATTTATCCAACAGGTTAAACAAGATCTGCTCTCAGTAGCACCAGGTCAGGAAAAAGATGCTCCCTTGTTGTGTGTTGAATCTGTGGAACTGGAACTACAAGTTAGTGTCAAGCGAACTGCAAAAGCAGGAGCAAAGGGGAATATCAAAATTAATGTGCTAGGAACTGGGGGCGAGGTAGGAGGCGAAGTCGGTGGCGACCTGGGACGGGATGAGATTCATAAAGTCAAAGTCAAATTATCTCCCCTCTTCGATAAGGAGCGTCTGCTGGAATTTTACCAGACCCTTCATGGAGACAAGGTGCCAACCACGGTCAATAATTCTTTAAGGGCACTCCTTAAAGGCAATGAAGAAGGAAATCTGAATGATGACCTGGGTGACTAACAGCATTACTGACTCCCGACTCCCGATTCCCGACTCCCGACTCCCGATTCCCCATTCCCCACACATATCCTCTTCGCCACATGGAAACCAATCAAATAAGCTGTCATCTGCGTACTAATCCGGGGCAAGGGCACAGCAGAAAGGTCAGCCACATAGACATTAGCTGACCCGTATACTTTACCAGTATCTATTGCATTGTCGAGTCCTTTATCAATCGCCTTACCGAATAGGCATCCCCCCGACAAGTGCTGCTCCGACAGTAAAAACCTGCGACTGTAAACATCAACATACTCCTCAATCTGGTTCTCTTCGTAGGGCATCTTAGTTACCAGTCGCAAGAACCACTTAACTAACCAATGTGGCTGTTCTCCCAAGCCGTTCAACAGTGCCATGTGCTTGGCAATCTCACTGTTAGCTACCACTTTATCCTGATTGAAATGGGATTGTTCCTCTTCTCCAAAGAAATCTAATTCAATCCGAGAGTCGTCCCTTGAATAGCAACCCTCTTTAGCAGCATTAAACTTAATCGCCGCAGTAATCAAGTGGGCTTCATCATGCCATGGTTTGCCTTGAAGTAAGTTATAAAGTCCCCATAACAGGTTAATGATGAAATTGACTGCCTGAAGAAACACCCTAATCACGTTCTTGATGATATTAAACAACCAAGGTAACCTGATCACGAACTTCTTGAGCCAGTTTGGGAACAGGAACGCCAGATAAAGGTGGGCAATCATAAACCACAGCCTCTCAAAATTACCAGAAAAGAAATCGAAGCAGCAAACCGTTTCCTGTCCCGGTTGTTCTGGTTCTGGTTGCCATACCGTTGTAGCAAACACAGAGATGTACACATCCCGAGGGGTAACATCGATACTCTTATCCACCACGTAGAGACCCAGGGGCATGACAATATGGTCATTCACATGCTGCCCGATCAGATCGTTTCCCAATTCCTCGCGGTGAGACCAGAGCAGCCGTGGCGTCGCACCCCCTGCGCACATAATCACCTTTCCACCATCAGGAAGCAAAGACAAGCGTTCCGTCATCCCCGTGTCCAGGTACTTAACATGCACCCCCACACACCGTGGTTTTTGCCCTTGCTCCTTAGAAAACTCAAGTCTCTCAACCCTACACCTAGTCTTGATCTCCACTCCCTGGCCAAACCAATCGACAATGGATACTCCGCTGTGGGTTCGCTGCCCAAATGAGTTGAACTGGGTTGGAAAAAGGTGCAACAGGCCAGTATCCCTCACCTCCAAATTAGGAATATTGTCGATAGCGTCTGTACTGGTCACAAAACCAACCTTCTCAGCCGCCTGGAGTACTTGTTTAGTCACAGGTGACGGATCGGTTACCGGGTTTGGTCTAGCAAACTTCTGATTCAACTCTGCCTTCAGGCTGTCCCAATAGGCTGCCGTTTGACCAATATGTGTCGCCAGCCACTCCGACGACTCATGCATCATGGTATAGTTAATCGAGCCGCCACCACCCATAGTGCAGGCTCGCCCAGATATAATCGGAATTCCCTTGGGAGTCAGGGCATTGTGCAACTTGAATACCTTTTCCTCCGCGTAGGACTTAGTCCAGTTGTTCTGGTGGGTAATGTCGCTGGTAGTAAAGAAATCATCCCCCTCCTCCAGCACTAACACCCGCTCCCGGATAGACCTGTCATTACCAGCTTCTAGGTAATAGCTCAGAAACCCACAGGCTCCGTTACCAGAGCCAACCACGATCGTATCGTACATCATCGGAATGGTTTTTTAAGAAAATTATTTTATTATATCGAATAGCGAACAGGCCAAGAGTGTGGGAAGTATGGGAAGTGTGGGAAGTGTGGGAAGTGTGGAGAGATGGGAAGATGAGGAGATGGGGAGATAGCCAGATGAAATTGATGTGTAACCGTTTGAGTGCTAAGAATTGGATAACCTTAAACCTTGGCCAAAAGGCCACGCAATCGCGAACAACAAACCAACCTTCAACCTTCAACCTTGGCCAAAAGGCCACGCAATCGCGTTCAACAAACCAACCTTCAACCTTCAACCTTCAACCTTGGCCAAAAGGCCACGCAATCGCGTTCAACAAACCAACCTTCAACCTTCAACCTTCAACCTTGGCCAAAAGGCCACGCAATCGCGTTCAACAAACCAACCTTCAACCTTCAACCTTCAACCTTGGCCAAAAGGCCACGCAATCGCGTTCAACAAACCAACCTTCAACCTTCAACCTTCAACGGCCATGGCATCATAGCGACGCTCAAACTCAGCCTGAGTCAGCCTGTCACCGTTTTCCAGGGGAGGAATTGTTGGGTTGAGTGCGATTGGCCGTAGGCCACGCTTCGCGATTGACCGTAGGTCACGCTTCGCGAACGCATTTCGAGTCATGGTTTTTAGCATCCCACTAAAGAACGTTTAATACTTATGAGGTGCATTCAATTTTGTTACCCCTACTCCCTACTCCCTACTCCCTACTCCCTACTCCCTAATCAGTAAAAGGGATTCATCAAGACTTCTGAACCGCTGCCAGTAACCGCTGATTTTGAATGTCAGAAAAGAGTTCTTCGTAACGGTTGAGAGCTTGATCAAATGAATAATATTGAAGAGCATGTTGTCTACTTCTGTTGCCCAGTAATGTAACTCTTGCGGGATCCTTATACAACTCTAAGATTGTTTCTGCTAGAGTTTCTGGATCCTCTGGGGGAACAACAATGCCACCGCCGCTTTTTTTGACAGCTCTGGCAGCGGTTCCATTAGCAGGAACAGAAGCTAGGATGGGGCGACCACTAGCTAGCAGTACTTGGATTTTGGAGGGCATATTGAAAGAAATTACATTCTGCTTTTGTATTACCAACCCCACATCCGCTGCTGCTAGCATTTCCGGTAGTTTTTCCCGAGGTTGAAATGGCAGCAGCTTAACATTATTGGCGTCCCAAGTCTTACAGCACTGCTTTAGTCGGCCTAAAGCTTTCTGTTCTCCAACGATCACAATCACAATATCTCGAACGTGACGCACCCTAGATGCTGCCTTAATCAGAGTTTCTAAACCTTGAGTGAGGGCAATATTACCGGAGTAGAGTATAACGAACTTACCATTAAGGTTATGGGCAGTGCGAAAGGAGTTGTTTTCTTTTGGTAAAGGACGGATGAAGTTAACATCAACCCAATTGGTAATCTTCACAATTTTAGAGCTTGGCACACCCTTGCTGCGCAAGTTATCGGTAAAGCCATCAGCAATCACACTGATTTTGGTGACTGTGCGGTAAGCAAACCTTTCTACAACCTCTAATGCACGGATTAGAGGTTGGTTGCTCAGTAAGCCTACTTTAATAGCAGCTTCTGGCAAAATGTCTTGGAGATTTAGAATTACTGGCGTTCGGTGTATCCACCCCAAAATCACAGCTGGTAGGGAAACTAGCAGTGGTGGACTAGTTAAAATAATGATATCAGGGCGAGGAGAACTCAGAGCCTTGAGGAAGCTGGTAGCAACAAAGCTTGCCTCTAGCAATAATCGGTCGATCAAATTTGGTTTCGGGCGAATCCGCACATAACAGCGATCTACAATCACACCTTTGATGTGTTCGGTAAGATACAATTTTCCTCGATATCCCTCATAAATTTGACGTTGAGGATAGTTGGGCATCGCAGTAATGACCCGAACATCATGGCCTCTTTTGACCAACCCTTCTGCTAGTTCAGTCATCAATGGGGCAATCCCAATTGGCTCTGGATGATAGTTGTAAGAATATATTAGGATTCGCATAATCTCTAGTAGATGTTGCCAGCCGGGTGTAGACTCACCAAATTTGTGTATTGATTTATTGGCTTTAGCACTGAGAACTCACGACCATTGTCAAGTCAGGTTGGTGGTGCAAAATGCCCAATCAGGGATTTTAACCCTATAACTATTTATTCGGCTTCAATTCCATATTTTACGCCTGAATGACAGTTTTTGTAACAAAATTTAACATAAACACCCTTGACCAAAATATCATAATTGTGCATTACTAAAGCCTCTTTAAGAGCTACAGCAAGAATCTTTATGCCAATTCTGATTATGGCTGCAACTAATAAATCCTCCCTTTTGGTAATTGGTAATTGGTAATTGGTAATTGGTAATGAGCGTCTGATTACCGAGCTATAACTAGTTTTTGAAATCAACGGATAATTTCATTTACCAATAATTATATTTATATCGAAAAAAACACTTTTATTCATGGGTGCAATCCCGCATTTTCTGGGAAAATAGATTTTTTTTTCAGAATTTTTACGGATGGCATAGGAATTAAAAATTAATTAACAATTATTCTATAATCTCCAAAGTATTTTTATAAAAAATAAGTAATATCATTTCCAAGCTGCGTCGAATTGTATAGCATTTTTCATATCCAAGCTGCGTCGAATTGTATAGCATTTTTCATAGCTATGAGGTACACATAGGGAGCAGGTCAATTTTGTAAGAACACTTGAACTATAAACGCTTGAACTACAGTGTTTTCGGGGTTTCAGTAGCAGTTATGAGTTATTTGAGTACATTTGGCGAATTTGACATGCTCCCTACACATAATTTTTTGGCGTTGCATGATTCTGGGATAATTTTTAATTAATAAAAAAGTTAAACTTTAGCACTCTCATGAAATAACTGAGTATAAATTGCCCTAATTTTCAGTCTAATAGTATTGAAAAAATGGTCACATAAGGGGGGAGAAAATTATCAATGTAAGAGCTGTGCTCGCCAATTTATTTAGTCTTATTCAAAATTATGTTATTCTCAAAAAGTTGGCTCTCCTATACTGATTATAGTAAATGAGTAGGTTAAATGAGCTTAACCCCTTAAATAGCAAGGGATTCAATCAAATAAAAATACATTGTATTGATGCAGTCGCTCATGGGGTAAACCCCCAAGACCGCTTAGGTGCGCTTTTATTAAAATTGCATTTTTAAATTACTCAAAACCTTAATTAGTAAGGGCTATGGCGATTATTTTATTATACTAATTTATCCTAGCCACCCTAGGAGAGCAAAAAAGTTAAATAATACTGTTTAACTATGTACCTAAAGGGGAAGGGTTTTAGGGCTATTGAAAGAATTCATAAAGTCAATCATAATACAGGAATTAGTTGGGTGAAGCAGATTGGTAATCAGCTACCTGATTATCATAAAAATTACAAAACACCACAAGTGGGTAAACTAGATTAACTGCAAACATTTATAGCAAAAAAAACTAAAATTTTGGTATGGACATCTTTAAACAAGGATTCCGATGATATTTGATAATATTTAATAGGATAATAAAGGGCAAACCCTTTTTAAAAAAATCATAAAACAATCAATAATTTTTATTGCTATTTGATTACATATGGATATAAAGTTTACCATCAATTTAGTCCAAATGGAGACCAGAGCGTTAGTAAAAAATCAATGACAATGGTCGAAGGATAGAATAGTCATTTGCGTCATTATCTAGCGCGATCACATCGTAAAAACTTTTGTTATTATAAGTCAATATAGATGTTATAGTTGTCAATAAATTCATGATTGAATATCTCAAAAACAAAAGGATTACTAAATTAATTTCAGTATTAATTTCAGTTTAACATTTGGGAGGGATTATGAAGCGATCGCTATCGAAAAAAACTCTAAATCATCCCACAGTAATGCAACGCCAATTTTTTAACTATTCCCTGTTCCCTATTCCCTGTTCCCTATTCCCTGTTCCCTATTCCCTGTTCCCTATTCCCTGTTCCCTATTCCCTGTTCCCTGCTCCCTATTCCCTACTCCCTGCTCCCTATTCCCTACTCCCTGCTCCCCATTTTGCCAAGTATTGACTACAATTTTCTAGGATGGCTTTGGCAGGTGTTTTAGCTTTGGACTTCGTCTACTAAGCAGGGAGTACACCTTGGCATAACGTTGTGACCAGTTGCTCAATACCAGAAGGGGGTAGTGGTTTTATGCCTAGAGTAGGATAGTGTTACTGGTCACTTATTTGACCAAGCCATGGGGCACTTGGGAAATCTTTGTTTATATAGCTCTGGTAAGGTTTCCCCGAGATAGTCTTGCTAAGTAAGCAGCATAAATCATTCCAGGAGAAAACGATGACCATTTCTCGTGTAAAAACAATTTTAGCGACCGTGTTACTCAGCACAGTATTGCTGGTAACATCCTGCGCTCAAAAAGCCCCCTCTCGTTTTGACCAGGCACAACAGGCCAGCAGCCAGGCTAGAAGTGGTCAGGCTGTTACCAAGAATGCCACTCAAGGGTCTCAATTCAACAAGTTTTTCCCACCATCAGGGGGTGGTTATCAACGAGTATATACCCAGGAGAAAAAAGGTTTTGCTCAAGCCAAGTTGAAGAAAAATGGCACTGAGGTGGCAGTTCTCTCAATTTCCGATACCAGCAGCATTCCTACCACTGCTGCCAAATATCAGCAAAGTGGTCAAACCATTGCTGGTTATCCAGCCCGGGAAATTGGTTCCACTCAAACCGCTATTTTGGTCGGTAAGCGCTACCAGGTAAAGATCCAATCCCGAGATCCGTCGTTTACCGCTAGCGATCGCAAAGCCTGGTTAGCAAAATTTAACCTCAGTGGTCTTGCCCGACTTTAGTAAATAAATGCTACAAGGAAAAAGGTGAATGGGGAATAAGCATCCTCAATCACACGAATCACGGGTGAGTAGGTCATTAGTCATCAGTCATTAGTCATCAGTAACTACGATCAGTAACTACGATCAGACTCGGTGTTGGTCACTCAGGACTAATAACCAAGGACTAATGACCAAGGACTAATGACTCGAAGGTATCAGATTGTAAAGGAGTCTGAGTGTGAGCAAAGCAATTTTTGAAATCGTTGATGATCTGCCAACGAAGAACCTGACCATCTCGGCGCTGAAGTCTCTAGACTTTGTTGTGCCTGGAGAGTGGGAAAATTTAGTGGGATTTGAAAATACCATTCGTGCGATCACTGGTGAAGAAGACGAAGAGGTAATTCAGGAAATTGGCGATCGCGCCGTCTATCTGTTCAATGACCGCTCCCAGGGCTACCAACGAGCGCTGTGGATTTACCAAACCATTGATAGCACTGGTACGGCTTTGGGGACAGCAGCTTTAGCGAACAAGGTTGGTGAAAAAATTCCCTTGTTGGGTTTCTTGAACAGGTTGACTCCGAAAGCTGACAAAGCCCAAACTATCGATCTGTCCATCAAAGTGGTAGGGGAATTGATCGGCTTTTGCCAAATTAATGGTCTGCCTGGGGATAGCATTGGTGACTTTGTGGGTGCCTTAGCTGACTATAGTGGCGCATCTATAATGCGTATGGCAGCACTGGTTTGTTTTGATGGTCTGATTCCCCTTGGTCCTGACTTTATCATGGGAGTACAGTCAACTCTAGAGCGTCTAACTCCCAACGAGTTGGAAGAAAGTGGGAGTTTCAAAGGGATCCAGGATGCGATTCCTGGGGATGATTCCGAAGGCAAGCTCAACTTTATTGGTCAAAGCTTTGAATCGGTGAAGGGATGGATGAGTGATTTCGTTACTGACCGAGGTGTGACCCCAGAACAAATCGCTAATAACTTGCAAAGTTTTATTGAGTTTTCTGATGACAAGTTAGACTATCTCGCCGCTTTTCTGGATATGTCTACTAACTATTATGAACACACTGGCATTCAAAGTCTGGCGCGTAGCTTAATTGAACGCGCCGCAGCGGAAATCTAGCACCATTTACGCATTAGTAGACAATTACGTTCGTCAGACAGACGTTGGTAGGAAACTTCGTCTGTCAGCTGATTCATAAACATCAACCCTCTGCCTCCTTCTTTTTCTAAAGGGTCATAGTCCTCTTGGCAGAGGGATTCCAGCTTGGATTGGAAATCAAAAGGCTGTCCATAGTCCCAAAGCCGCATTTCTAATCCATCAGTAAATAACTTTAACTCCAGCTCTATTACTGTAGTTTTAGGTAAATGTCGATGAGCATGGCGTACTACATTAGTAAATCCTTCCACCAAAGCAATTTGACACTGCTGCCAAAATTGCTGAGGCAGTAGGTCAGAAGTGAATTCCTCAAACCACTGTAATACATCTTTGACTTCACTCAAGTCTGTTTGGACCATTAGACGAGATTCTCGAAGCGGTTTTCCATTGCACATTAACCGACTGAGTTTCCAGGTTTTATTAATAAGCACCACTATTTTGTAAGATAAAAACAACAATGACTCTTCTGCAACACGGAGGTTCCGATCATCATGTCGATGCAGATCGGTCTAGTGGGAACCACTATATTAGCCTAAATTGATCGAATTTGATGGTACTTTTAAAAATTCTGGTGTTTACACGGTCTATGGCATTAGACTTCGCGGCAGTTGTCGGGAACTTCGGACAAGGGAACTTTGGATCAGCGGACAATAATTGAGAAAGACAGGATCACAAAAATACTTTGACAAGAGGTCTATTCTAATCTACTATTAAAAAATAGTTTTCGGTTCCAAGGTAAGCTAGGCTGGCATTTCATAAATTACCATCACCTTCCCCAGTAGGGGCGAAGGTGATGGGTCCAAACTCATCTAACCATAAAACTACATTCCATCTTTACGAACCACCACCAGGATAGTTTTGAAGATAATTCTGATATCATGGGCTAAGCTCCAGTGATGTTGGTATTTTAAGTCCATTTGAATGATATCTTCAAAACTACGGATTTTTGAGCGTCCATTCACCTGCCACTCACCAGTGATACCCGGTTTTACGTTTAAACGTTGCCACTCGGGAACCTCATATATTTCTACTTCATTGACTGTTGGTGGTCTTGTACCTACTAAACTCATCTCCCCTTTCAGAACATTCCAGAACTGAGGCAGTTCATCCAAGCTGGTTTTCCGTAAAAAATGACCTACTCTGGTGATTCTGGGGTCATTCTCATTCTTAAAAACTTTGCCATCAGCTTGATTTTTAACTTTCTCTTTTAGCTGTTCAGCGTTAGCACACATGGAGCGAAATTTCCAGATCCGAAACCGCTTTCCCATCCAACCACAACGGATTTGACCAAAAAAAATCGGACCAGGGCTATCTAGCTTAATAGCAAGGGCAATGGGAAGAAATAAAATACCAGTAATTCCCAAACCCACGATTGCACCCAGAATATCGATTAATCGCTTCACCGGAGATCTAACGGAGGGATGGGTTGTTGGTAAGTGATTTACTGATTTGTTGGTGCTTAGTGTGGTACTATTATCTGATGGTTGTATGGTTAACCTTTGGTCTAGTCCTGTAATGACCAATACAGACATGACTTGGGGAGTGACATTTTTAAGCAACGTTTTAACCCCTTGTTCTAGGGCGCTTTTGTGATTACTCACTAATGCACCGATACCACTGCTATCGATAAAATTAGTCTGGTGAAAATCAAATATGATTGTTTCAGGCAGAGGAATTTTTTGGAGAAGCTGCTGGAATAGTTGCTTAAACTCCACAGCTTCTAGTACACTGACACGACTGGGTAATTCCACCACGGGAGTATCTTGTGAGAACACTACCAGGAAATTGTCGCTCTTGACTGAATCAACCATCATAGAAGAAAAAGGGCTAGATTTTAACCTATAGTCTTGACCATTATTTTGTCCTAGAACGCTAGGATTCGCCAAAAAAATAGTCAAATATTATGAAATCTTTGAAAATCTGAACATGCTCTGTGGGACTCAAGCAACTGCCCGCCTGATCGAAGTTTTTTCTGCTATTCAAGGAGAAGGGCTAAATGTTGGCACTCGTCAGATCTTTATCCGGTTTGCCCTATGTGATCTAAGATGTCATTTCTGTGACAGTTTCCATACCTGGGCTGTCCCTCCTCAATGCCAGGTGGAACAGACTCCCGGTAAGCGTGATTTTGAAACTTATCCAAATCCAGTCCCCCTGCGATCGCTACTGAAATGGGTTGACAGACAAAATCAACATCGATTGCACGATAGCATTAGCCTCACTGGTGGTGAACCTTTACTTCATACTCCGTTTCTGGTGGAATGTCTGCCTGAGCTACGACAGTTAACTGGATTGCCCATTTACCTAGAAACTGGCGGTCATCGTCCTGAAGAGATGGCAAGGCTTTTGCCCTATTTGGACTCAGTGGGTATGGATATTAAGTTGCCCAGTGTGAGTGGAGAAAACAGATGGGCTGCTCACAGGGAATTTCTCAAGCTGTGCCACAACTCATCAGTGGAGGTATTTGTCAAGTTAATTATTGATTGCCACACTGACCCCACGGAGTTAGAACAATCTGCTGATTTGGTAGCAGCGGTTAGCGCGGAAATTCCAGTATTTCTGCAACCAGTGACTCCGTTGGAGGGGTCTGGGCAACCAATAGTTGCTCCTACTCCGGAGCAGGTTTTGGCTTGGCAGGCTTTAATGAAGCATTCTCTTAAGCAGGTAAGGGTGGTGCCTCAGACCCATAAAATTATCGGTCAGCTTTAGGGGTCTGTTGAAAGTTAGCTGGTTGAAAGTTAGCTGGTTGAAAGTTAGCTGGTTGAAAGTTAGCTGGTTGAAAGTTAGCTGGTTGAAAGTTAGCTGGTTGAAAGTTAGCTGGTTGAAAGTTAGCTGGTTGAAAGTTAGCTGGTTGAAAGTTAGCTGGTTGAAAGTTAGCTGGTTGAAAGTTAGCTGGTTGAAAGTTAGCTGGTTGAACGCGATTGCGTGGCCTTTTGGCCAAGGTTGAACGCGATTGCGTGGGCTTTTGGCCAAGGTTGTTCGCCTTTGGCGTTCGGTGAAGGGTAGGTTGTTTGCGTAGCGTGGCCTTTAGGCCAAGGTTATTTTAGTTGAACGCGATTGCGTGGCCTTTTGGCCAAGGTCAACAAACAACAGTCAGCAAACAACAGTCAACAAACATACAGTTAACAAACATAAAGTTAACAAACATAAAGTCAACAAACATACAGTTAACAAATAACCATCAACAAATAACCGTCAACAAACATACAGTCAACAAACATACAGTTAACAAATAACCGTCAACAAATAACCGTCAACAAATAACCAACAGTTAAGTCTTGCCTAGACATCACACTACATGGTTGTGCCTTCTCCCTTGGCTTTGGCTTGGGCTTTGGCTTTAGCGGCACTGCGTTTGAGAGCAGAGAGCCGGTCTTCGTATCTGCGCCGTAGACGACGACTAGGGGTGATTTCAATTAAGGTTTTCAAGGCACTGCCTAGACTCTTGTAGGCATTGGGTAGGGTATAACCAAAGCGAGTAGCTAGTGCGATCGCTTTTTCGTCAGCTTCGATAGCATATTTGAGGTTTTTCTCCCCATTGTTTTTTTGATAAAGTCGCCAACCTGAGACTCCGCATAGGGCTAATGCTAACAGCAGCAGTAAGCCATCTTGTACCCAGAGTTCCCCGACAGCACCCCCTAAACCAATGGCTAGGGCTGCCATTTCCCAGCCTTCTTTAGGAATTGTGTCATTTTGAATCCGGGCAACTTCATGCCAAAACAGGAGGTTACGCTGGTCAAGGGCGAGCTGCTCCCATTTAGTTAGGTCAATTTGAATTTCCACCTCGTCTGAACCTAGTTCTTCACAACGAACCAAGGGGGGATTGACTTCTGTTGACCCTTCCACCATCACCCAGCTTTGTAGCTCTGGTGGTAGTAAGGTTTTTAGTCGTCGGAGTTCACTCATTTCTGCTCTAGCAGAAGACGCTGCATAGGATGTCATTCATATCCTCCTACAAAAAACTTTTTCAAATTGAGCTGTTTGTGACCGGACAGTATCGACGAATTCGATTTACCCAAGTTTAAGATGTTGTGTACTCGACGAGAGTGAACTTCGAGGAAGCTAACTATCAGTAGTACGTCAAACTAATCCCTAAGGGTACTACTAGGCACTAAGCGCTTCGCCCATGGTCTTCTCTTTCTGTATTTAAATTTATAGTAGCGTTTCAGGGCTGACAGCTCAAAAACCAGATTAACCCATTACCAATTATCCCCATTACCCGATCACCCTATCTTCAGAATTTTCACCAGTAAATTAAGATTGCTTTGACACTCCCCGGTCATTAGACGCGGGGATTCTTAGATCAACGAGCCGCCGTAAACCGCCGAGTTCCAATCTTTGACGCCGCCAAAAATAGGACAATGCTTAACCAAAAACCCGTGAAAACACCAAGTCCCCAGTCAATTCACGACAGACCTAGAGGGCAGTTCTCCTTAAGCGTTGGAGTACTTCCTGGAAGTGCCTTAAAAGTCCGTTTCCCTTCCTTTTCCTCAAGTTCCGGTGTGCCCCACCGTACTTTGCGGTGCGCTTGACCTTGGCGAATTTAATTCGCCAAGGTCAAGCGCACCGTTTTTATCTCAAAGGTGATTCTTCTAGGTTCACACGCCAACTTTTAATTGACGGTTGGGTTTTTAAGGAGGAGTTTCCCTACCCTCCGAGCATTACTACTTTATGGTCAATCAAATTGCGGGTCTCTTTCCCGGTTGAGCCAACGGTTTTGCAGCCTGTACTCTATATTTAAGTCTACATTGGCTTTGACGATATTGGCTTTAACGATGATTCCGGAATTCCTCAAGATATTTTTCCACGGCGACTAAAGTCGCTACGAGCCTATATCCGGTGGTTTAAAAACACGGGGTTTTGGCTTGGGGAATTCCATAAAATTTTAGCGACCCTGTATCAGTCAATTTCCGGAATATATTGCAGCCGATCTGGAATAATTTTCAGCAAATCCTCTAATCATCCTGATATTCGGATATGACCAAGTCTTCCCAAAATCCTCCCCCTGAACCAGAGGCAAATCAAAGCCGGAGTGCTGTAGCCAGTATACTCCAATGGGGAAAACGTCCCTCTACTATTACCTTTGCCATGATCTCCCTGACCATTGGTCTGGTGGGATATTTTGGGGTCAGGATGTGGCTATACCAAAACTTACCTGGCTGGATTGAAACTGAACTGAGTAATGTCATCAAGCGAGATGTACGGGTTGGACAACTGAAAGCCTTATACCTGACTAGCCTGGAGTTGGGACCATCCTCTATCCCAGCTACCACCACTGACCCTGACCATGTGGCTATCAAAGCGATCAAAGTAGGTTTTAATCCCTTGCCTTTACTTGTCAAACGCTCTTTGCCTGTGACCATTAACTTGGTAAATGTGGATGTGTATGCCCAACAGGAAGCGAATGGGGAATGGATTAACTTAAAAGACTTGAATTTCGATAATTCCTTCTCTCCTCCGATTGATTTGGATGCTAAGGTGCGGGTGTGGAATGGTAAAATTGCCCTTTTACCCTATGGTCAGACTAATCCATTCAAGCTCAAACTTGATGCTACTGCTGGCTTATCCAACAACAATAAGCGTCTCAAGTATAGTATCACAACTGCTATTGCTGAGGGTAAGACCAAACTGGAGGGCAAGACATGGCTGACAACTGGGCAAAGTCAAGCTAGGGTCAACGTCCAAAACTTGGCATTGGCGGAGCTGATGCCGTTAATCAGAGCGGTTATTCCCAATATCCCAGCTAATCTCCAATCTGGTGAATTAGATGCCAAACTGAATATTTCCCTGCCTTCGGTTAAGGAAATCCCTGATGTTAAGGGTAAGGCTGAATTTAAAGGGATTCAGGTGCAAGTAAACCCGTTGAAGGCACCGGTGAAGGCTAACGCTAGACTGCGCTTCCAGGGAGACCAGGTGCGCTTGGAAAAAACTCAGGGGAGTTATGGAGCAATTGAAGCGTTGGTATCTGGTCAAGTCGGTTGGACAAAAGGGTTTGACCTGAATGTTGAGGTCACGCCCTTTAGCTTGGCGAAACTGCTGAAAACTGTTCCGCTGAAATCCCCAGTGCCAGTAGATGGGGAAATGGCAGCGGACTTATCGATTACCGGTCCGATTAACCAGCCAGAGGTGACTGGCACACTACGGAATACTAAAGTGACCACCATCGACAAGGTTAAGTTGGCTCAGATTCGGGCTGACTTGGCTGGGAATTTTTCCCAAGTGGTCTTGACGGATTTCTTAGTAAAACCTGAGGCAGGTGGGAAAATTACTGGGCGTGGTCAAGTAAGACTGGCTAGTGACCAGCAAGGGGGAACTAAACCTCAGGGAATGCCCCTAGCGTTCGATTTTATCGCTGCCCTTCCGGTGGATGCCATTGCATCTCCCTATAAGCTGCCATCTCAGATTACCCTGGGCAACCTCGACGCCCAAGCTACCATCAGAGGAAACACTCAAAACCCCCAAGGGAGTCTAATTTGGCAAGCACCAGCGGTATCCACTTCATCTTCAAAGAATATCGGGGTTTCTGGTGCTGGAGAACTCCTGTTGCTCAATCAGAATATTTTACTGCGTAACACCCAGGTCAAGGTCGGTAAAGGGAGAATCACTGCTACGGGTACAGGAAACCTTAAAACCAGTAAGTGGGAAGCTACTGTAGTGGCTAACGCTGTGCCTCTAGACCCCTTCTTACCCCTGTCGGGACAGTTAACCCAAGGAAAAATCAACCTCTCTGGTAGTTTCAAATCCTTTTCTCCTAAATCTATTGAGGCAACAGGAGATATGCAGGTGGGGGTAGAAGGGGGTAAGGTGAAGGCTACAGGTCAGGTAAATCGGGGCATGGTGGAGTTGGAC
Organism: Moorena sp. SIO1G6; assembly: GCF_010672795.1. Classification (NCBI taxonomy): domain Bacteria; kingdom Bacillati; phylum Cyanobacteriota; class Cyanophyceae; order Coleofasciculales; family Coleofasciculaceae; genus Moorena; species Moorena sp. SIO1G6. Next base: position 5,304 of record NZ_JAAHFZ010000081.1, on the reverse strand, counting down.
GCCAGAGCCTCTAAAATTAAACTGAATAAGGTAGTGCCCAAGTTGGGTTTACCGATTGGTTTAGATTCTGGCAAAATCAACCTTTCTGCTTCCCTGGAGTCTCTGCTATCTTCTAGCTCAACTCCCAACCTCAATAGCCTGATGAATACTATCGATGGCAATTTTAATGGGTTGCTCGGGGTGGGTGGGGGTAAGGTTAATGCTACAGGTCAGCTAAATTCAGGGAATCTGGATGTTAATGCATTAGCTGGTCAAATTCAGCTCAATCCCCTAGTTCCCAATTTGGCCATACCAGTAGCACTACGGTCGGGTCAGCTTAATCTTTCGGGAACCCTAGCATCTCTTATCGCCTCTGGCTTGAATCGGGACTTCAATAGCCTCAATACTATCAAGGCCAATTTTGAGGGAAACTTAGGGGTCGCTGATGGTCAAGTTAATGCCAAAGGTCAGTTAAATTCAGGGAATCTGGATGTTAATGCATTAGCTGGTCAAATTCAGCTCAATCCCCTAGTGCCAGATGTAACCATACCAGTAGCGCTACGGTCGGGTCAGCTTAATCTTTCCGGAACGATAGCATCTCTGCTTGCCTCTGCCTTGAATCGGGACTTCAACAGCCTAAATACTATCAAAGCCAATTTTGAGGGAAACTTAGGGGTGGCTGATGGTCAAGTTAACGCTACAGGTCAATTAAATTCAGGAAATCTGGATGTTAATGCATTAGCTGGTCAAATTCAGCTCAATCCCCTAGTGCCAGATGTAACGATACCAGTAGCGCTACGGTCAGGTCAGCTTAATCTTTCCGGAAGCCTGGCATCTCTGCTCGCCTCTGCCTTGAATCGGGACTTGAATAGCCTCAATACTATCAACGCCAATTTTGAGGGAAACTTAGGGGTGGCTGATGGTCAAGTTAATGCCAAAGGTCAGTTAAAGTCAGGGAATCTGGATGTTAATGCATTAGCTGGTCAAATTAGCTTGAGTAATAGTATTCCTAATCTAGCGCTACCGATAGCTCTCAAGTCAGGTAAAGCTAACCTTTCTAGTTCTTTAGAGTCTCTACTGGCTTTCGGCTCATCATTTAACCTTGACCTACTCAAGGCAATTCAGGCTAGCTTTGATGGAAACCTAGGTGTAGGTGGTGGTAACGTTAATGCTATCGGTCAGTTAAGCTCTGGGGTGCTGACTGCGGATGCGATCGCAAACAGCCTGGATGTAGGGGAAATCGCATCTCAAATGGCCTTGGCTAACTTTCCAAGCTCTATCGATACCCAAATCGGGGGAAAAGTCAAGTTAAAGAGCCGACTTAACACCCTAGACCCCCTAATTCTACTGAATCAGACTGACCTACAAGCAGACCTTAACGGAGTAATAGCCCAAGGGAAACTTAACCTAAATAGCACCCTCAGCAACGGTTTATGGCAAGCTGCCATCAATACCAATAATCTTGATTCATCCTTACTGGTTAGTCAGTTATTACCGGAGCTGGGTAACCAAAAACTAGAGCTAGGACCGCTGAACAGTCAACTGAATTTATCCGGAAACCTCAATCCTCTGCTCAATCCTGGTGCTATTGCTACCATTAAAGCAAATACCATATCGCTAGAGTTGCCAAAACATTCCTTTAATGCTAATGGAGTAATCCTACTGTCCCATCTCACCAAAACTAACCCTAGTCAGATGCCATGGGAGATTGGAACTGATCTAAACCTAGAGGTTGGTTCTGATCTCAGTAAATTGCCCTATAACCTGCTATTGAGTCGGTTACCTTTGCAGCAAATTTCCCCAGGGTATCAAATTCAGGTCAAGGGTCAAGCTGACTTGAACGGTCGCATCCAAGGGAAAAATTTACTCTCAGCCCCTTTCCTACCTGGGAATTTGAATATGACCGGGAATCTACAGCTATCGAATTTGAAGGTTAACGACTTAACCTTTGACCCAGTGTTAGCTGGGCCAGTAACCGTTGCGCCAGGACAAGAATTAGCCATAGATTTACGAGGAAAGAAAGATGCGATCGCAACTCGCCTCCAACCCTGTACTAGAGGAGACCAATGTCTTGCTCCCTATCTGCCTGCATCCTTTACACTCCAACAGGGACAAGGGTCACAATTCCCGATTCTGATCACAGGAGTACGCCGGGGAGATAACTTAAGGGCTCAGATCAAGAATTTTTCCCTAGCTATCCTTAATCTGACCCCTGGTTTGATCTACGGTATTCCCGGTAGATTGGAAGGCGAGGTAACAGGGCAAGCTAACCTGAATCTTTTCACCCTAGAAACCTCTGGTCGTAATACTATCGAAATTAAGGAACTTGCTATAGGAGAAATAAACGCTAAACAAGTTAGTGCTAACTTCTCCTATCAAGATCATATTGCCCAGATCGCATCAGCTGCTTTAATCTTAGGCAACAGTCGATATTTATTCAAAAATGGTCGATTTAATCTCAAGTCTCAACAAATAAATGGCAAGCTGACTATTCCAGAAGCTTATATTGAAGACATCCTGACTATTGTCAAAGGTGTTGATATTATCGACATCGCTCAAGGATTCCAAACTACTAATTCCTCTACTACTAATTCCTCTAGTGATAAAATTGGTAACAAGAAATTTGGCAACGCTGACCAATTACGACCATTCCCTAGTATTATACATGGCTCCCTAGCTACTCTCCTACGACGGTTTGCCAAAATAAATGCCCAAGACGACGCTGTTGCTAACCCGTTTAATCCCACTACACTCCTGACTAATTTAGATATTCGAGGTAAGTATACTGGAGAAATTGCTGTTGCTGGAATCTTGACTAATCCTAAAGTCGATTTTAATGTTGAAGGCAACAATTGGCAGTGGTATGCTAATTCTCCCAATCAAGTAATTGTGCTCAACCAATTGGTTGGTAAAGGCAGTTACGACCAAGGTGTAATTACTGTGCAGCCAGCCCGAATGGAATTGGGGGAAACAGTCTTAGCATTTCAAGGACAGCTTGGCCAAGAAAGCAACTCAGGAAACTTCCTCCTCCAGAATCTATCTCTAGAGACCGTTAGCAATTTAGCCAGCAATTTTGTCACTATTCCCTTTGACATTGCAGGTAACTTGAATGCCAAAGGCGAGCTGGGTGGTAGTCTCACCAATCCCCAAGTCACCAATGGGCAAGTCGCTGTTGTAGATGGCTCCGTCAATAATACCTCCCTCGATGATATTGAAGTCAATTTCGACTATGTTGATTCTCGTCTTGACTTTGACACCAACAAACCAGATTATCTACAAGTCTCTGGTAAAGTCCCCTTTCCCCCCAAACCAGATAGCGATCGCATAGATATCAACCTCAAGCTGGCAACTCCAGCAATGGCACTCCTTGGTGTAGTGACTCAAAAACAAGTGGAATGGGTGAATGGAGAGGATAGAACCGCTGATATAGACCTGGATGTTAGTGGAAGTTTGGAGTTAGCAGATGGTATCAAAATTAAAGACTTATCAGGAACATCTGAGGTTAATATCCAGAATGGCACTCTCAAAACTAAGCTCCTAGAAGATGACTTTACCCTCAATGTTGTAGGCAAGGTTAAGTTAGATCAGCAGCGCCTGGAAGTAGTAAACTATCCAGATAGAGAAGGTCAAAAAACTATCGAGGGTAACCTAGCAGGGATTGGATTCTCCCTGTCTGGGCAATTGCCGATAGTGTCAAATAGGATAGCGTCAAATACGACAAACTCCTCCAATCCCCTAACCCTGACAATTCCTAAAGATAACCTAAAGTTAGCAGGGCTCTATGAAGGGGGAGTAGCAAGTAATATCGTGATTACGGGTTCAGCATTGCGTCCAGTTATTGGAGGAAACATTAACTTAGAAAATGGGCAAGCCTTTATACCGAAGATACAGGAAACCAAGACCCAAGCAAGTGACGAAAAACCCGTTAAGAATACGTCTAATCAGACTCCCTCAGTAGTCCGTAGTAGAATAAATAATCTGTTTGTGCCTAGGTTAAGGAATTTTCAGATAAATTTGGTAAATGAGTTAAGAGTACAACAGTTTCCCATATATGATATTCGAATAGCTGGTGATTTAACCCTCAACGGTCCTATCAATGGCAATCTCCAAAACTTACAAGGATTGGGAACAATTACGCTACGACGTTGGGAAGTTGATGTATTAGAAACCGAATTTGTTTCAGACAGGCGGCACAATAACACCATTGTATTTGTACCAGAACAGGGATTACTCAATCCCAATTTAGATCTTAAGTTTATCACCATAGCCTTTGAGCCTTCTGGTGCCTTACGTCAAAGACGGGTTGATAACGAAATCCTTGAGAATGTCGTGCAGTCTTCTCGACCCGACCAAGTAAAGGTAACCCTCGCCATCAAAGGTCAAACTAGTAAAATCCTTGCCCTAGGAGGAGAGAAAGATTATTGTGCTGATCAGCAAATTACCAGTAGTGGACAAGATAGGGGACTAGCTAAACTTGGTTCAAAAACAACCATCTTGTCTCGGCAACAATTCCAACAGCTCTCTGAGTGTGTTTATGGGGAAGCTATAGCTAATAGTGAGGACAAAGCGTTTCTATTTTCTCCCATTGTCACCTTAACCAGTACTCCTCCCCGCAGTGAAAGTGGAATTATCGCTCTGCTCGGTAACAGTTTTATTACCCAATTTGAAACTATCGCTAACAGCAATGAACGAGAAATAGCTGAGTTAGTGATTACTCAGTATGTTGTTCGACCAATTATCAAACATATTTTATTTACTGTTGAAGAACAAGTCAGTAATGTCGGGAGATCCATCGGTTTAGCTGATTTACAGGTTTACCCAACCTTCGATGCCATTTATGATTTGGGACAAACTTCCTCAGTTGAATTGAGTTACGACTACGTGTTTAATGAGGTACAAGTTAGATATAAATGGCAATTTTGATGTCAGCAGTCAGCAGTCAGCAGTCAGCAGTCAGCCGTCAGCCGTCAGCCGTCAGTGATCAGTGGTCAGTGGTCAGCCGTCAACTAATGTAACTTAGATTAAACTAATGCTTACCTGTTTTATCCAAAAGCTGATAGCTGATAGCTGAAAACTGATAGCTGATAGCACCTCAAGTAGCACCTCAAGTAGCGCTAATCGCTGTTCGCTGATACGCGACACGCTGATAGCTTACATTATACTATTTGTTCAAAATACTACAGATAAGTTCACCTGGACCATTAGAGTCGATGCCTGGTATTACCCAGGGCACCTCTCCTTCAAATCCGGACGTGAAAGTTTCCCCTCATCCGGCTCCTAGATATTCTAGTCTTTCGACTTGCCCCCATGAATATGTTGGTGACA
>NZ_JAAHFZ010000080.1:0-25683 GCF_010672795.1 Moorena sp. SIO1G6 | reverse complement strand
AGCTGATAGCTGATAGCTGATAGCTGATAGCTGATAGCTGATAGCTGATAGCTGATAGCTGATAGCTGATAGCTGATAGCTGATAGCTGATAGCTGATAGCTGATAGCTGATAGCTGATAGCTTACATAAATGTTATAATAACGGTAATTAAATAACAACTATTGCCTCAAGTTCTATTACCATAGAATTGTAATGACTACCGTTTTATTTTGGGACATCGACAGCACTTTATTAACCACAAAACGAGCCGGGATATTTGCCCTAGAAGAGGCGGCTAGTGAGGTAATTGGTGAAACGGTTTCACTGACAAATCTAGAAACTGCAGGAATGACAGACCCAATAATTGCTGCTAATATTCTAAAGCAGTACGGTTTGTCCCCAGAACCGAAATTGGTGGATCAACTGCTGGAAGGCTACGTTAACTACTTGCCTCAAAGTTTGCCCCGCCGAGAAGGATATGTCCTGGAGGGGGTAATTGAAATTCTAGATGCTTTGCATGATCGAACTGATGTGGTTTCGATGTTGCTCACAGGAAATATCGAAGCAGGAGCAAAGGCAAAATTAAGCTATTATGGCTTGGCTGATTACTTTAGTGGTGGTGGATTTTCCGATAAAACTGAAACTAGAGTTGATATTGCCGAACAAGCTTTAGCGATCGCATCCGAGAAGTATGGTGTGATCCCATCTCAAAAGACTTACGTCATTGGCGATACTCCCCATGACATTCACTGTGGCAAAGCCATTGGTGCTCGTGTGATTGCGGTTGCCTCTGGTCCCTATGACCAGGAGTCCCTAGAGGAACATCAGCCCTGGTGGGCTATACCATCTCTGCCATCATCAACAGTGTTTATGGAAAAGATTGGCTTGAAGAATTGAGAATGTAGAATTGAGAATGTAGAATTGAGAATTGAGAATTGAGAATTGAGAATTGAGAATTGAGAATTGAGAATTGAGAATCCTACATTTTACCTTCTAAGTTTTACCTCCTACATTCTCCCTCCTAAATCTTTAATTCACCATTCACCATTCTCCCTCCTAAATCTTTAATTCTTAATTCTTAATTCTACATTCTACATTCTTAATTCTACATTCTTAATTCTACATTCTTAATTCTACATTCTACATTCTTAATTCTACATTCTACATTCTTAATTCTACATTCTACATTCTTAATTCTACATTCTACATTCTACATTCTACATTCTACATTCTACATTCTACATTCTACATTCTACATTCTTAATTCTACATTCTTAATTCTACATTCTTAATTCTACAACTATCCCATCCCTGCTGATTGCAACGCCATCTCCATCAAAATCTGATGAGCCGATTCTTCTTTAACCCCTGGAGCTGGCTGTCGTTGGATATAGGTGCCATCAGGCTGTAAATCCCAAGCTTGACGGTTATCTGCTAACATAATTGCCAGGATTTCTTCCAAATCTTTGGTAATTTCTGGGTCTTCCACTGGTGTCACTGCTTCTACCCGTCGATCCAAATTACGACGCATCCAGTCCGCACTGCCAATATAGACTTCGTCTTGACCCTGATTTTGGAAGTAAAAAATCCGTGAGTGTTCTAAAAAACGACCCACGACACTCACCACACGGATATTTTCACTGACTCCTTTAAGACCAGGACGCAGACCACAAATTCCCCGCACAATCAAGTCAATTTTTACACCAGCTTGTGAGGCGTTGTAGAGGGCGGCAATAATCTTGGGGTCTAGTAGGGAATTCATTTTGGCAACAATACGACCTGTTGCCCCGTTGCGGCAATGTTCAATCTCCCGCTGAATCATTGCGATCATGCGATCGCGTAAACTAAATGGTGCGACCAACAACTTTCGATAAGACTTTTGCCGTGAGTAACCGGTCAAAGAATTAAACAAATCTGTCAAATCTGCCCCTAAGTCATCACGGCAACTCAATAGTCCTAAATCAGTATATAGTTTGGCAGTCTTAGAATTATAATTCCCCGTCCCAATGTGAACATACCGACGAATTTTATCTGCCTCCCGACGCACCACCAGCACAATTTTAGTGTGAGTTTTTAAACCCACCAAACCATAGATCACATGAACTCCAGCCTGTTCTAACTTCCTTGCCCAAACAATATTATTTTCTTCATCAAAACGAGCCTTTAGTTCTATGAGCACCGACACTTGCTGACCATTTTCTGCTGCTCTAATCAAGGCATCGATAATTGGTGAGTCACCAGATGTGCGATATAAGGTCATTTTGATGGCTAGAACATCTGGATCTTGAGCGGCCTGGGTAATAAAGCGCTCTACCGTTGCGCTAAAGGAATGATAAGGATGGTGTACCAGCAAATCCCTACTGCGAATCACGCTGAAGATATCTTCCACATTCTCTTCCCCGATAGGAAAGCGCAGGCGTCGGGGCACCACTGGTTCCCACACAGGGTTTTTCAATTCTGGCCGTGGCAATGCCATCAACGACATCAAGTCACCCAGTGCCAACAGACCGTCGAATTCATAGACATCGGTTTCTTCCAGTTCCAGCTCTCGCATCAGGGTTTTCCTGACTAACTTGGAGGTGGTCACAGGAATTTCCATGCGCACGGCAGAACGTCCAAACCGTCGTTTCCGTAGTTCCTCTTCAATCGCTATCAGCAGGTCATCTGCCTCGTACTCCTCTACTGTCAAATCAGCATTGCGGGTAATGCGGAAGGGATGACACTCCTGAATCTTCATCCCTGGAAACAGAGACTCCAAATTATGGGCAATGATTTGTTCGAGAGGAACACCAGTCCAACTAGTCGTTTTTCCATTCTGTTGTTGCTGCAATTTTTCCGGGAGGGGAACAAAGCGCTTTAAGACTCTAGGAACTTTCACCCGAGCAAACAATTCTGCTCCCGTTTCCGGGTCTTTGACCACTACCGCCAGATTCAGGCTGAGATTGGACATGTAAGGAAAAGGATGGCTGGGGTCTACAGCCAGGGGAGTCAGAACTGGAAAAATTTGCTCGGAATAGTAGTTTTCCAGGTAATTCCGCTGTTTCTGGTTCAAGTCCACGTAGTCCAGAATGTAAATCCCTGCTTTGGCTAGCAGGGGTCGCAGTTCCTGCTCACAGTGTTGATGCTGTTGAGTTACCATCGGTAACAGCCGCACTCTGATCGCATCGAGTTGTTCACTAGGTGTCCGACCATCGGGTGTCCGTTTACTAACTTGTGCTAGCACCTGTTGTTTTAAACCAGCCACCCGCACCATAAAGAATTCATCCAGGTTAGAGCTAAAGATGGCCATGAACTTCAGACGCTCTAACAGAGGCGTTCGGGGGTCCGTTGCTTCATGTAATACTCGGTTATTGAACTCCAACCAGCTCAGTTCTCGATTGAAGTAATAGTCAGTGTCACTCAGATTAAGCTCAATAGTGAGCTGTTGAGATTCAGACGTATTCTTTTTAACTTCAAATATTGTCTGTTTAAATTCAGAATTATTCTTTTTAACTTCAAATATTGTCTTTTGAGATTCAGATGTATTATTTTTGAATTCAAATGTCGTCTGTTCAGATTCAGACTTATTCTTTTTAGCTTTACCCATGATCCTCAGAGTTAACCCACCTGATCAGGCTGTTTTGTCCCAGCGATAGAATAGTCATCCAGATTCTATCGTTAAACGAACCTCAAGGATTGAACACTTCGTCTTCTCTACCTACCCACCATTGACCTAAATTCATCAAATCCTGGTGAATATCTTCTAGTTCTCTGATATAAGCTTCCGATGATAGGGTGGCGCGGCGCTCCTGAAGTTTCTTCAGACGCAGTTGCACCAGTAACCAGGGTTTGGAGATGCCGTCAGTAGCTTCTATATATTGCGCTAACTCTTTACTATTCATGAATTTAAGTTTAAGTTTGTCTAATTTTATAATTAAGGTAACACAAAATATTAATAAATGTAAATTTATTTTTATTTCGGATTGTTATTTGGTATAATTAAATGCTTTTACAACTCAGTGAAGTCAGTGCGTCCGCAAAACCCTCGCGCTAAATTAATTAGTTGCGGTTTAAATTAGTGCGATGTTCCTTTGGAGCCGCTACGCTAACGCTAAACTCGATGAGATCCCCTCATCTCCCGACTCCCGATTCCCGATTCCCGATTCCCCACTCCCCACTCCCTATCTTCAAATCCACTATCGATTTAGGACACAAATTGCTATAACTTACTATGGGTAGGGGGGGGATGGAATAGATTGGGCTAACTAAGTTAGTTAACTAACTTGGTCTAGTCGGTTGTCAAAAACCCTGATTAGCCATTGGCTATCCTGGGCTATTCCTCTCTTACCGATATTTACCACGTGCTCTGACCACAAGCGAACTCTAAAAAATATGTTGAAAAAAGTTATTGCCCAGCTCAAAGACTGGTTCCCTGCTCCAGAAGTCCATGCCCACTGCGATGGACCTTGCGGGGTGTATGACCCAGCTGCTGCACGTATCACCGCTGAGGCAGTACTCTCCATGACCAAGAAGATCCTTGATCTTGAGCCACCTGCGAGTAATGATCCAACGGCAGTAGTTGCTTACCAAAATACCCTATCCCGGTTCATTGCTATTAAGGAAGAGCAGGCTCAGAAGACCAAAGAGGAAATACTGATCCTGTGGACAGACTATTTCAAGCCAGTACACTTGGAGCAGTTCCCAGACCTACACGATACCTTCTGGAAAGCCGCAAAGTTATGCTCTGCCTGCAAGGTGGAAGTTAGCCTTGAGCACGCCAATGAGCTACTTGAGGCAGTAGAGACTATCCACAAGATTTTCTGGGCAACCAAGAATCGCGATATCGTCTGGTATAAGGCTAGCTAAACCTCAGAATGGTGAATTAAGAATGTAGAATGCAGAATGCAGAATGCAGAATGTGGGATGTAGAAGGCAGAGTGTAGAAGGCAGAGTGTAGAAGGCAGAGTAGTGTAGAAGGCAGAGTGTAGAATTCTTAATTCTTAATTCTTAATTCTACATTCTTAATTCTACATTCTTAATTCTACATTCTTAATTCTACATTCTTAATTCTACATTCTTAATTCTACATTCTTAATTCTTAATTCTTAATTCTACATTCTTAATTCTACATTCTTAATTCTACATTCTTAATTCTACATTCTTAATTCTACATTCTTAATTCAAATGCTTTCTATCAAAAACAGTATTCCTGAGCTACTACTTTGGATATTGCGAAAACGGTTACGTTTCAGAGTTACAGGAGTATCCATGACTCCCCTGTTCAAACCAGGAGAGGAAATCTTAATTGATCCAAGAGCTTATCAGCACATTCCGCCCAAGATTGGTGACATTGTTGTGGCTAGACACCCTTACCAAAACCACTTGCGATTAGTGAAACGGGTAACTTTGGTGCTCGAAGATGGACGTTGTTTCCTTAAAGGAGACAACCGATTAGAAAGTACCGATAGCCGCTCGTTTGGTTTAGTGGATTCTCAACAAATTATTGGTAAAGTAACCAGTCGTTTTTTTTAATCGTTTTCTGTAACATCTTAAAGTTATCCCTTGGAATGCCTTTTTGGTTTTACCCACGCTACTCGCCCAAGAATTAATAAGCCAATCGCTGAAGGAGAACCGACGAACAGATGAAGCGCCTGCTCTCCGGTAATAATCAGAGCCATACCAAAACCAACGGCAATCAGATTTGCGAATAATGGGAATAGAAAAACTCGCCAGTCCCTCATAACTACGTACCAGTTATATACAAAAATGATCGAAGGAACTAATTGCACCAACTGCATTAATCCTTTGCCCTCTTGCACACCATAAAGTAGGGGTACAGCAACCATGCTGGCAACCAATATCACATCCAGAAAGCGGGATTTTTTCAGTCCCAGGGCAATCAAGCACATGCCAGCAGTAATGAAGGTATAGAATAACCGATTGAGATCAGAAATTTGGCTCACATAAACCCAGTCATCCCCGATGTGTTCAGCGATTTCGTAGGAGTTAGCGATCGCAAAACAAGCGTAGCCACAGTAGATCAGTGGTAGCGATCGCACCTTGACTACAGAAGTATAGAATTGACTCCGATAAGAAAATATCCAGATGCTAACCGCAGCAACCAGATAAACCAATAGATGGGCGGCAATTATTGCCAATTTCAACAGCGTGGGCATTGATTAGAATAATGTGATATTGTCTCTAGGAGCATAACTATCATAGTAATAATTCAGCTATCAGCAGTCAGCTATCAGCAGTCAGCAGTCAGCTAATTCGCTAGGCCCACGCTACTGAAGGTGTTTATGGAAGTAAAGTCCCAGCGCTGGTGGGGTGAATAATCCGGTAGTAAAGTTCTAAAACTTCACGCTATTGTGAGATAACCCATTAAGCTAATCGGCGATAAAGTTCTGAATTTTTATCCAAAACGTATGCTGTAGCATCATGAAAAGACAGTTCTGACTGAGTTAAATATTGCTCAACACTCATCAACACTAACTCTTCTATCGAAACATTCAGGTTAGCTGCAATGTCTTGGAGTTGTTGCAAACGCTCATCCGGTATCGTAATCTGGATAGAACTCATAGCTATTAAAGCTTAATCGGGTATCACAATTATACCATTTATGAACGGGTAGGTAACATTGTCTTCCACACAGCTACCGTACACCCGGTCACCCTTTTTGCAGTTTTCGTACTTAATTTCCTGACTTCACAAATTGCAGTTCATAGAGATAAGCATACCTTCCACCTTGAGCAATTAATTCCGTATGGGTTCCAGTTTCCACAATCTCACCTTTTTCCAGAACTACAATTAAATCAACATCAGCAATAGTAGACAATCGATGAGCAATCACTAAGCTAGTGCGTCCTTTAAAAAGCTGTTTAATAGACTCTTGAATCAGTTGTTCTGATTCAGAATCTAGAGCAGAGGTGGCTTCATCTAAAATAACAATTTGGGGATTTTTGAGCAAAACTCGGGCGATCGCAATCCGTTGTCGCTGTCCTCCTGATAGTTTCACACCCTGCTCACCAATAATGGATTGATAACCATCAGGGAAACCGATAATAAAATCATGGGCATTGGCAGCTTTTGCTGCTGCTTCAATTTCCTGATCTGTGGCATCTAGCTTACCGTAAGCTATGTTTTCTTTTACTGTGCCGTAGAGCAGTAAGGTTTCTTGGGGCACGATGCCAATATGCGATCGCAAGGAACTTAAACTAATATCTTGTAGATCATGTCCATCAAGTAATACTCGTCCCTTTTGGGGATCGTAAAACCGAGCGGCTATTTTAGCAATGGTACTTTTTCCTGCACCAGAAGAACCGACTAAAGCCACTGACATGCCCGGTTGAATGTCTAAATTGAAGTTTCTGATCACTGACTGATTGTTGTGATAAGCAAACTCCATCCCTTCAAATTTGAGATTGCCCTGTATCGAAGTCAAGTTAATCGCATTTTCCTTCTCTTTAACCTCTATTTTGGTATCTAAAATCTGAAAAATTCTTTTGGCTGATACTCCTGATCTTTGGATAATATTGACTAATCCATTAAACCGATTAATAGGTTTATTTAAAAGAGTGACATAGGTTAACAGGGCTGCTAATTCCCCAATAGTCAGATGGCTAACCATCACTCCCCAAGCACCGAAAACTAATGTCAGTAAATTTCCGAGTTCATTAAGAGTATTAATAATCGGTACGAATATAGACCAAAACCGAGTTGCCTTAAGATTTTCTTCCCGATAGTTACGACTAAATTCAGTAAATCGGTTAATTTCATACTGCTCGTTACCAAAAGACTTAATAATTTTGATATTCGAGATAGTATCTTGTAAGTGATTACTAATTAAGTCAGCTTGATCGTTAACCGATTGATAGATTTTTTGTAGTCTTTTCTGAGAAAATTGTAAAATATAAATGATTAAAGGCCAGGTAAGGGCAATCATGATTGCCAGCAGCCAGTTACTGACAAGGATATAAATGAAAACGACAATAAACGCAAAACTATCGATTAATATAGCAATTAAATTAGCAGACAGTAATTCCCCGACTATCTCCACATCCCTTGCCAACCGTGACATTAATTCGCCGGTGCGTTGGCCTTCAAAAAAACTAATGGATAGACCTTGAATATGTTGATATAAATCTAGGCGAATGCTCTCAATGGTTTTTTGTCCGAATACTTTGACTGCATAGAGTTGAAAAAAGAGCAAACCACCAGCTGCTAAGGTCATAGATAGGATAATTACTCCTACCCAAGGCAGCATATTAAATTGTTTTTCGGGAATAACTACATCTATAACATAGCGATTAACCTGGGGAATAAAGAAGTTGATAAATGAAGCACAGATAGTTAATGCGATCGCGAATAAAAATGGTGCTTTATGCTGCCAACCATAGTCAAATAGACGCCGGTATAAATGCGTCTCTAGTTCTTCCGGTACTTTCTCTATTTCATTATCTGTATTCTTATCTGTATCTTTATCTTGAACATTATCAAGCTTTTCTTCTGATTTTTCTAGATTATTATCTAATTCTTCTTGTAACTTTTCTGCTTCATCATTAGTAACTTGAGGGATTTGATCAGCTTTCATTATGACCCATGGGTGAGGAGAATTTCAGCAATAGCTTGAGAAATGGGAAAATGGGGTGAAAACGTCTCCAACCAGAAAAATTCCCCAACCGGGTTAACTTCTAGGAATACATACCGACCATCAGGGGTAAGAATAATATCAATGGCTCCATAGTTTAAACCAAAATAAGCCATCAGTTGGAGCAACTTTTTCTCAATATCTTCGGGTAAATCATAGGCTTGCCAAGACTTAACTAACGCTCGGCCTTCCTTGCGCCAGTCGAAAGTAGAGCCTTCTAAGCTCTGGGAATCCACCGCAGCAGTAAATATACGGTGTCCCACGATCGTGGTTCGTAATTCTAGAGCCTTGGGCACTTTTTCCTGAAAGGTCATCGGACAGAAACGCAGTCCTTCGAGATGCTCTAAATCCTCCGCTGTGACTGGGTTTGTGAAAACAACCTGTTCTTGCCCTTGCTCCCCATAGATAGCAAAGGAAGATAGCATTTTGGTAATGATACCCTGGTCTTGACATTCAGAAGCAAATTGCTTCACTGCCTCTGGATTGTTGGTACTCAGGGTACGGGGCGTAATCAAGCCCACCTCTCGTGCCACTTGGAGCTGTAGTTGCTTATTGTTAGCGACATCAACATTAGACATTTTGTCGAAGTGGAATGCCTTGATGCTGGCAATCATACCCCTAACCGTGACGCGACATTCCTTAATTGCAGCGTTTAGATACTGCTTATCCATGGTGTCGGGAATTTTTTTCCCATAGCGCATCCGTCGATACCAAACCGAAGAGACTTCACTCAAATCTAGCTTCTGTTCCCCATCCGTAATAGTTACTCCCTGAGAATTGCCCTCGTAAATATCTAGCTGCACTTCGGTAGGATATCTATCGGTATCAAAACGAAATGCTTTTCCTCCTTGAGCTTCAATCGCTTTGATAACTAGAGGAATACTCTCGTTGTCTTGGCTAAATGTAATGATTAATACTGTCATGTCTAGGGATGTGTTCGATGTTCGGTGTTAATGCTTTTTAAGGCAAAAGGCAAAAGGCAAAAGTTGCGTAGGGTGCGTTAGGGGCGGAAAGCCTCTGATTTTTTGCCTCGTAGCCAGGGTTGGGATAGTGCGCCCCGTAACGCACCACCGGGTCTATAGCCTCTGATTTTTTGCCTCGTAGCCAGGGTTGGGATAGTGTGCCTGGGAATTGTAACGGGCAAGATGCCCGTTCCACCCACCGGGTCTATAGCTTCTAGGAAATCAGAGCTTCTGCGATCGCATTAGAAATGGGGAGTTCCAAATCTCGTTCTAACATTCCCCATTCCCCTCCGGGATTAACTTCTAAAAACACATAGTCTCCCGATGGTGTCACGATAAAATCCAAGGCTCCATAAAGTAAGCCAAAGTAATCCATCAAAGCTCTTATTCGATCTACAATTTCATCAGGCAGCTCATAGTGTTGCCATGCCCCTACTTCAGCATTAGGTTGACGCCAATCAACTGTTGATTTTTCATAAATAGACGAATCTAACGCTCCTACAAATACCTTGCCCTGAACAAATATCACTCGCAGTTCCAACTGCTTAGGAATTTGCTCTTGAAACACCATCGGACAATAGCGCAGGGATTCTGCATCCAGCAAATCCTCTTCTTTAACAATACTGGTATAAAGGAAAAAAGGAGTATATTCCATACTGTAGGACAAAGCTGTTAACAGCTTTGTTACCATTTTCCCCTTCACTTGTTGGAAAAACTCCCTTACAGCTTCTGGATCATTGGTGATTAAAGTCTTAGGAATCACAAGACCCACCTCAGAGGCTACCCGCAATTGCCGCTGCTTATTGTTGGCAGCTCCGGCTTTTGCTAAATCATCAATCCATCGCACTCCTCTGAGACTATCCCAAAGTCCTGATAATGTTGCTAATGATTCCCGGATACAACTTTCTTGGAACTGGGGATCAAGATTTTCACCTAGGTTAGGTTGCCATATACGGCGCATCCAAACTGCTTTTACGTCCTCGCTACTGATCACTTCAGCGCCATATTTCAGCCTATAGCTGCTCTGGGATTGATCAAACTGTGCCCTGAGTTGCACCTCTAAGGGAAACTTATCTGTGTCGAAGCGAAATGGTCGCGCCCCTTTTTTTGACAAGGCTTCTGCTACTCTATCTATTGTGAAAAAGTCACCACTGTGGGTAAGTAATAAAATTAAGTCACCGGACGAAGACATAAAACTTTTTCTTTTCCATTGGGAAAGCGCAATCGTTATATTTTTAGACTTTTAATCAAATTCAGTGGTCGTATTTTTTTTATAAACACGACCACTGTCTATAGATTCTTGAGTCCTTTATTAAAGGTTACAATTCTTCAAAAGAACCTCTTAATCTTCCTTATTAACCTTCTTCCCAATCAGAAGGATACTTCTGGGTTTCAACTTCTTCATAATCAGAAGGATACTTCAGGGTTTGCTGACCATGAGTATCTTGAGATTGGTCAGGAGCGGCTTGTTGCTCTTCTAGGAATTGAGCGAAGAATGGTTTGACTTGAGTATTGGATTCTTGATTTTGCATATCGAATCATCCTTTACGGTTAACAGTTTAGTGGCTGTCAATTTATTCAATTAACACATCCACCATAATTAGATTACCAGACTTTTTTTTTGATCAGCACTTATTGTATACAATTCTTTACTTTTTTTTTGGCATACAGAGTTCTGTCGTCACCACTTCATATAGAACACTATTTGTCAATACCTTATTTATTGATTTTTTATAAAACTTGAATCTCTTGCTGTGATTGGCATTAGAGAGCCTCCGCTTCTTCAATGCATACATAACATTATTTGTCAAGATATTTTTAATTACTAGTTACCAAAGAAAGTTTTAAGCTTTTGCTGTGATTGACTAGGGAGTTTTTTCTAACGGAAGAAGATCTAATTTAAATGCAAAACCGCTTAATAATTATAATTAAGTATAGGCAAGGGAGTAGGGGTACATCTCATTAAAGCTGTTTGACCAGGTGGCTGGAATGGCCATTTTGGTGGAACGGGCATCTTGGTGGCACGGGCATCTTGGTGAAACGGGCATCTTGCCCGTTTCCTGCCGCAACCTTCAACCTGACAACCTTCAACCTGACAACCTACCCTACTCGAACGCCAAAGGCGAACAACATTTTTGAATTAAGAATGTAGAATGTAGAATGTAGAATTTAGAATGTAGAATTTAGAAAAGGACTTACGCATTTGGTCCCCACGGGGGCAAATGCGTAAGTCCTAAAATCAATAGGAGTAGGGTGGGCATCCTGCCCGCCGGAAAAGATTAGGAAGAAGCAAGATGCCTATTCTACAAGACTCTTCAATTCATTCCATTATTAAGTAATGCCAAAATAGGAACAGGCAAGATGCCTAAAAAGATTAGAAGCAAGATGCCTATTCTACAAGACTCTTCAATTCATTCCATTATTAATTAACGCCAGCTCACTAGCACCAACTAAATGAAAAACTCTGTTTTATCGAGTTCCACTCTCGAACTAGGTGGGTTTCACTTGGCCTTAACTTACGCCCCTTTAACTCAGGGTGACTAGCATAGAATACCGCATCGATTAATGCTGTAATTGTCTCCCGGTAATCCTTCAAGTCATAATCATAGGTTACATCATCAGCATAACAGCTAGGTATTTCCCTCCAGACAATCCTGTCTTTCAAAACTTTTTTAATAGCTAACCACTCTTTTTTGTACTGTGTTTGATGAGACTTGATATTCTTGTCTGACATTTCTGGATTAGCCTGCCAAAAATAAAAGTTAGTAAACCGGTCTAGTACAGACTCGGGAACACACGCAAGTGCTTGACTATGGAAAACAACGGAGGCGGAAATAATCGATAAGCCTAGAGATTTAAATTTGAGCATTGTCCGAAATCGTTACACTTATTTCTTTAGTCTTCTTTCTCTATAGGGGGTCTTCAGTATCTTTTGTGCATTAGTTCCAGTGCGATGCTCCTTTGGAGCCGCTACGCGAACGCATTTGTAATCACTCAAAAAAACTGTTGCACTGACACACTACTTGTGATCCGGCCTAGGTGTGAAACAGATTTAATCCTGACTTAAAATAGTTTTAACCAACTCAATAGCAGCCTCTGGACTTGTTGCCACAAACACATTCTCCTGGGACAGACTACAGAAAAACTCTTGACTCTCTGGATGGTCACTCAACAAAACAACCTTTTTCCAACTTTTGAGAGCCAGAGCAATTTCCGAGGCTGTTCCTATTCCCATTCCACAGGCAATCACCACATCACTGGAGAGTACATTAATCGTATTGCGAGCATTGCCCATATCCGTAACGATGGCAATATCGACAGCATCAGACATGGCCCTAGTGTCGTTGCTGGGTAAAATCCCGATAGTTAACCCACCAACCATTTTGGCTCCCCGACTGGCAGCATCCATCACTCCCACATTTCTGCCACCGGTTAGCAGTACCCAGCCATTATCAGCAATGAGTTGACCGAGACGATAAGCACGATTAATGTCAGTAGCAGTGGCCTTGTCACCGGGCCCCATTACCCCAACCACTATTTTTCTCATCGGTTATTTAAGTCTCAGAGACTGTTAATAAAGTAACTCTTTTGACAGCTATAGTATGAAGCTTCTGTAAAAGTTGTGTAAAAATTCGGTAAAGGTGTGCCTAATTGTGAATTGAATCACACCAATAATTGCGACTTATCTGCTAATAATTTCGTTTGCAAATAATGTCGTTAACAAAACCGCGTGAGCAATAACTGATTAACCCATTTTTTAAAAATTATTAGATATAATTCCTAGCGATATCTAATAATTAGATATTGACTACTGTTCCCTACTCCCTACTCCCTACTCCCAGAACAGCTGTTCTCTGTTGCCTTTGGAAATGTTCCATCGACTCAAACGATACTTTCTGACTAGTTCGGCATCCCCCAAACATGGCCTGCTGCCCTCAATGGCAGAAGATACCTTGCTCACTCCCCATCGACTCCATTATCACCATTGGCATGGGAATAATGGTCATCTCCCCCCTGTTGCGTTAGTTAACTGGTTATCGACATCAGAAGCATCTAGAGAACAACACAAGAATCATCACACTAATCAGCCTACGCAACTAGAAACTATTCCCTTAGCAGGAGAACAGAAAACAGCAGAATCATGTATAAATCATGGGGATTACCTGTGGGCAAAAGGTCAACTAAATCAAGCAGTGACCCAGTATCACCAGGCAATTGCACTAGACCCTAAATCGAGTTTGGGTTACCAACGTCTAGGAGCAACGTTGAAGCAACAAGGTCAATTAGATCAAGCCACTGCTTACTATCGCAAAGCAATTAAATTGGCTGGACTAGAAACCATCGAGTTAGATCCGTCACAATCAAGAAAATCATCTATAGGTCAATGTGTTCCTAGCTCTAGTGAGCGCCACTGTAAACAATATCAGTCAGGAGGTCTTTTGGAAGCAGTTACGGTTTATCTACAACAGGCGCAGACTTACTTGAAGCAAAGACAATGGCAACAGGCGATCGCAGCCTGTGAGCGAGCCATTAAAATTGCCCCAGATACAGCCCAGGTTTACAAGATTTGGGGAAATGCGCTACAGTTCATGGGTCAGACTACTGAAGCTATGGGTTACTATGGCCAAGCTTTGGAAATTGAGCCGGATTTTGCCGAAGTTTATGCTAATCTCGGTAGCTTGTATGCCGGTCAGCAGGATTGGCAACATGCGATCGCATATTATCAAAAGGCGATTGAGCTAAAACCCGATTTGGCTGGAGCTTATCGCAACTTAGCTAAAGTATGGACTGAGGTGGGAAACCAAAAGGAAGTCCTTAAATGCTGTTATCATCAGCTGATGCTAGAGTTGGATAAAGCTAAACCAGAGGACTACCTTAATCTAGGACATCAGTTATTTAAGGAAGGTCTGGTAACAGAAGCGATCGCTTGTTACCGCCAGGTAATTGAGCGGAATCCCCAGTCGGTGGTAGCTTACCAAAACCTGGCAGAAGCCTTGAATCGCCAGGGGAAATGGCAAGAGGCAAATGTTTACTATCGTAAATTACTCCAATTCTATCGGACCGGTTCTCAGTTACCAGCTTCTGAGTTAACAGCTTCTGAGTTACCAGCTTCTGAGTTACCAGCTTCTGAGTTACCAGCTTCTGAGTTACCAGCTTCTGAGTTACCAGCTTCTCAGATAAATGGTCAGATAAATGGTCACACCCACAATCAAGCTAACTCCTCTGATGCCCTGAAACAGGCTATTGTTCCTGAATTGGTAGACAACCAGAAGCAGCAGCAGGTGTCAATCAATCCCCCATTACGTTACAGAGGAGGGGCGATAAAAGCATCAACTGTTGCCATCGTGCCTAGCCCATCTCAAATCATGGTTAATCCCACCAATCCAACCGTAAAGCCTATCCCTACTGCTCCAGAGCAATTAAAGCCAGAGCCATTAGACCGAGAGCCATTAGACCGAGAGCCATTAGACCGAGAGCCATTAGACAGAATCCGCGATCGCACACCACGACTTTCTCAAGGCAATCATTTCCTGCAACTTCCTAACTCTAGAGCGTCTCAGTCTAATCTAGACCAAGACCAAGAGCTTGAGTCGTTTATCAAAGCAGCTCAACAAAATCCAGATTCAGCTAAAGTCCAGGCAAATTTAGGCAGTGCTTATGCTCAGCGGCAACAGTGGCAAGATGCGATCGCATGTTATCAAAAAGCGATCGCAATTAATCCCAGCTTTGCTGGAGCGTACCGTAACTTAGCAAAAGTTCTAACTCAAACCAATCAACCAGAAGCAGCAGCAGATTATTGGTATCAAGCCCTGACATTGGAACCGAATACGGTATCGGCTGAAGAACACTTGAATTTGGGTAATACCTTAACCGCCCAAGGGAAATTAACCCAAGGGATAGCTTGTTATCGTCAGGCAATTCAATTGAAACCTAATTTGTCTGAAGCTTACCATCGACTAGGGGATTTGCTAAAAAAACAAGGACAAGGACAAGAGCAAGAGCTGCTAACCCTTTATCAGCAGGCAGTTCAAAACAATCCCCAAGATGCTAAAGCTTACTTCTATTTAGGAAACCTGTTCACAGAGGAAGAAGCATGGGAGCAAGCTGACCCTTGTTATCTCAAAGCCACTCAACTGCAACCGAATCTTGCACAAGCCCATCATAATTTAGCAGATACCTTAGTTAAGCAGCAACGGTGGGAAGAAGCAGTAACAGCTTACCGTCGAGCCATTGAGATACAGCCAGAGTTTTCCTGGTCTTATAACAACATGGGCGATGCCTTGCTTAAGTTAGAACGGTGGCAAGAAGCAGCCGATGTGTTCCGAAAAGCCATTGAACTCAAGCCAGATTTCCCCTGGTCTTATCAAAATTTAGGTGATGCTCTACAAGCCTTGGAGCAGTGGGATGAAGCAATTATTGCCTATGGCCATGGGATTGACCTGAAATCCGATTGGCCTTGGTCTTACTATAACTTGGGACAAGCATTAGCAAAAACCGGACAGTGGCTTGATGCGATCGCAGCCTATCGTAAAGCTATCGAACTTGACCCGAATTTTGCTAAAGCCTACAGTCATCTCGGTGAAGCCTTAGCCAGAATTGGCGAGTGGGATGAAGCCATTATCTCTTACGAACAAGCCATTGATATTGACCCCAGTCTTCATGTTTCCGTATACCAGAATTTAGGGGAAGCCTTAGAACGAAAAGGATATAGTAATTCAGAATATAGTAATTCAGAGCTTAATAATTTAGAACTTAGGACAAAAGACGATAGCTCTAGGTTGCTCTTTGAACCAATCAATTCAGAGCTTAGGACAAAAGACGATAGCTCTGAGTGGCCTCACGTTTTCCTTCAACCCTTTCATCCCCCCCAAACTCTCCCCGATGGCAGCCCCTGGCCAAAGATATCGATTGTTACCCCTTCGATGAATCAAGGTGAGTTTATCGAAGAAACTATTCTATCAGTGATTCATCAGCACTATCCCAATGTCGAACATATCCTAATTGATGGGGGCTCTACTGATGAAACCATCACCATTGTTAATCAATACCGAGACCACCTTACCTATGTGGTTAGTGAACCGGATAGTGGCCAAAGTGAAGCCTTGAACAAAGGATTTGCGATCGCATCTGGGGAAATCTTGACTTGGCTTAATAGTGATGACCGATTAGCCCCAGGAGCCTTATATAGGGTAGCGCTAGCATTTTATACCAGTGGTGCTGATGTGGTAGCCGGTGTCTGTCAACTGTTTAAGGATGGCATAGCCCTAGAACAACACTTGACATCCTGTGCTAATGGACTGATGTCCCTTGAAGAAATCTTAGATGTAGAAAGGAATTGGCTAACAGGGAAATTCTTTTATCAGCCAGAAGTTATGTTTACCCGCACCATTTGGGAAAAGTGTGGGGCATCAGTAGATGAAGCCCTCTTCTACAGTATGGATTACGAGTTGTGGGCGCGATTTGCGGCTATTGGAGCCACCTTGCAGGTAATTGGTTATCCCGTAGCTCAATACCGTATCCATGACAACCAAAAGACTAGCACTAAAGATAAGTATGAGCCGGAATTACTATCAGTATCAGAGGCACTACGGACTAAATTCAACTGTCCTAAGTCTGAGGCAACACAAGAGCCTGGGCAACGCCACAGCCTGCGCATTGTGTGCTTCAACGATACCGGATTTCTAGGAGGAGCTGGCATTGCTCACCAACGCATTGCCAAATCCTTAGCCTTAGCAGGGCATCAAGTAATTCCCGTTGCTGGCACATTAGACTGGTCATTAACTCCCGTAGACTGCACAGGGTCAGAGGTTTATCAATTAATTGCTAGTGTCAATCCGGATTTAGTCGTAGTGGGCAATATCCATAATATGACCAATCCCTTGGAGATTTTGGAAATACTTACCAGTAATTTCCCCACCATCTTTGTGATGCACGACCAGTGGTTACTTACTGGACGCTGTGCTTATGTAGGGGATTGTGAGAATTATACCACCCTATGTGATCACGAATGTCCCACTAGCCATGAATACCCGAGCTTAGCATCAGAGAAAATAGCCGATGCTTTTCGTAAAAAACACCGGCTTTTAGGGAGCTATAAAACTTTGTTAGTGCTAGGGGATAGTCACTGGACGACTAATTGGGCTCGTTATGCCTTTGACTATCACCACCCTCGAAGGAATTTCCAAGAATGCGAAAGCAAATTTCAGAGCATTTACTATGGCATCGATTTAGATATCTTTCGGCCCTTAGACCAGGCAGAATGTCGGAGCCAGCTAAATTTACCTCACGATAAATTTATTATACTCACTGGTAGTCAATCTGTAAAGGATCAGCGCAAAGGATTTAAGTATCTACTCAAAGCCCTAGACATTGCCAATCTCGATGATATCCTACTGGTTAGTTTTGGTCATGGCTCTGCGATCGCAGAAAACCTTGATATTTGGAGTACAGGATATATCGAGAACCCCTCTATTCTAGCATGTTACTACAGCGCTGCGGATGTATTTATTGGGCCATCCCTTCAAGAAGCATTTGGTCAAACCTTTATAGAAGCCGCAGCCTGTGGCACACCAGCCATTGGCTATGGAGTAGGTGGTGTCAAAGAAGCCATCTTGAATCGAGTCTCAGGACGAGTAGTGACCCAAAAAACCCCAGAAGCCTTAGCTAAGGTAATCAAAGAATTATACTATGACCCCCACAAATTAGACCTGTTGGGGAAAACCGCAGCTATTTATATAGCCAACCACTTCTCCTTACAGTCGAGCTATCACAGTTTTATGGTGGCCTTAGACCAAAGCGGTTGGGTCGATCAGCTCCAAATTCCGAGGGCAAGTAAATTTTTAGTAGACTCTCCCAAACTTACTCAACCCCTAGCCATTAAAAGCGGCATTCCCAAAAACAACAGTAGTATTATCTCTGGGGTTGGTATTCAAGGTTATACCCGTCAGGGTTTTGGAGCATTAGAACCACCCTTGCCAGAAATTGGTCTTTTTCGTCCCAGCCAGTGGTTACTTTGGCCAGAGGGAGAGTTTGCCATCATTGCCGATAATCCCAGGAAAGGTCAGCTAGTCATTGCCTGCCGTAACGTCTCCCAGGGTCAGTTCCTTGAAGTTTGGCAACAGGGTAAGTTAGGATTGCGGGTGGCAGTGCATCACTCTGGGATCGATCAAGTTAATGTATTTACCCTACCGATTTCGTTACTTGAAGGCTTCAATTTATTTTCCCTGAAGACCGAGACCTATCATGTTGATCAGTCCAATCGTCATTTAGGGGTACTGATTGAGAGAATTACCTTTACAGAGCAACTCGATTGGGAACCGTTGCGGGAACACAATGAATTATCTATCCTTATGGATGACCATCTCAATGGGATCGGTTGGTTATCACCTGAAACATTAAATGGCACACCAGTTCGCTGGATGGAGAAAGTAGGTAGTGTGATTATTGACGGTATTAATACTATCAAGCCGCTTCAAGTGCGAGTTTCAGGAATGATGGCGATTGAGAAACGGTTTATTAGGGATATGGTAGTTAAGATAAATGGCAACGCTATTGATGGAGAGGTTCAGGAACAATCCGATAAATCTTGGGTGTTTGAAGGAATTATTCCCTCTGGCCGCCTAACCTTAAACGCTCCATTTGTGCTATCGATTGAATCACCAGGGGTGGGTCAGTTATCATCCATTGATTCGAGATTAGCTAGCCTATTAGTGAAATCAGTTACGATTGGAGCAGCTGAAGGTTAATGGTAAGCATTCAGCCGTCAGCCGTGAGCTTTTAGCTCACGCTGCGCGAACAGCCGTCAGCCATTCCCGTAGCGTGGCCAAGGCTAACGCTACCGGAATGGCTTATATTATTCAAAAGCACAATTAGTGTGCGCTATGGGCATAACCCGTAGCCTAGCCACAAGTTTTTGGCTGATAGCTGATAGCTGATAGCTGAATGCTTACGGTTAATGGGATATTCTTCAGTACCTAGTATAATAAGTTAAATCTTGACATAGGGAGTAGGGAGTAGGGAGTAGGGAGAAGAGTTTAAAGAGGTTTAATGGAAAAAATTATATATACACGAGACAATCAGAAAGTTTCTCTTGAGGTACCTCCCCCTGGTGATATTCCTAGTTTCTTCGTGTTCGCGCTCCACAAATCAGGGAGTGTGATGCAGGACAAAATTATTGAAGATATCGGTTTTACCTTAACTATACCACTGATTAGTGTTGCCAAGACTTCCTTTAATCAAGGGGTAGAAGAAAGTGCCTTTGGTAAGGAGATATGTGACCTTTTTGTCAAAACTGGATATGGCTTTTACGGCTCTCGATATCTCCCTGCCTATCTTAATCATTTCGATTTGAGTGGTTTCAAAAAAATCTTACTAATCCGGGATCCTAGGGATATTGTAGTATCCCATTATTTTTCCATGAAGAACAGTCATGTTATTCCCCCAGGTAAGGTAGGTGATGCCCTTTGGAAAAATCGCCAGCGACTACAAGATATGGATATAGACCAGTATGCGATTCAACAAGCACCTATATTTCGCAACATAATTCAAAAGTACAGCAAGATTGAAGATCAGTTATTCAAACTTTTTAGGTATGAAGATATCGTTTTCAATAAGCGTCAGTGGGTTGCGGATATTATCACGTTTTTAGAATTAGAGCTTGAGGATAGCAAAATAGAAGAAATAGCTAAGAAGCACGATATTTTTCCAACTAAAGAAAATCCCGCCTTACACATCCGTAAAGTCACCCCAGGAGATTATAAGGAAAAGTTAAAGCCCGCTACTATTGATAAGCTTAATGAATGTTTTAAAGCTATTTTTATCAAGTATGGATATGAGAATTAAGAATGTAGAATTAAGAATGTAGAATGTAGAATGCAGAATGTAGAATCTAGAATTTAGAATTTAGAATTTAGAATTTAGAATTTAGAATTTAGAAAGCATAATTCCCGATTCCCGATTCCCGATTCCCGATTCCCGTTCCCCTCCTGGGAGGGGTTAGGGGTGGGTTCCGATTCCCGATTCCCGATTCCCTACTCCCTACTCAAAACGATAAGCTCTAGCTTTTAATTTTTGCATCCATCCCTTGACTGCTGGTTGCTTAAAGATACTATCAATCACCTCTTTCATATCTTCAGCAACTGGACTAGACTGTTCCGGAATAGTATTACTTTGCCCAAAATAGCTACAAGTTGCTTCTGGCAACCAGAGGGCTCGGCTTCCTCTCAAAAATACTAAATTTAATACTATTTCTACCATCGCAGCCTCTTGATTTAATTCCGTATTGAAGCCCCCTACTAGGTCTAAACGACTGCGACGAAACATAATATTACTTTGACGCAACGGTTGCCACAGTTTCTCTAACTTCCAGATGTGTAAGTCTTCTAAATCTGGTAAGTCTTGCCATGGCGTGACCTCGGTGATCTTGTCTCCCTCAACCAGTTGCCACCCACTCAATAGTAAATCCAGGGTAGAGGATTCCCGATCAAATGCTGCTACTTGTTTCTCTAGGGCATCTGGTAGTAAAACACTGTCACTATCGAGAAAGGTTACAAATTCTCCTTGGGCCATCTCAAGACCGCGATCGCACAACGCCCCCCATTTGCGATTGGCCGTTGGCCACGCTACGCGAACGCATCCCCCATCCCATCCCGCTAGATAACCCTCTTTAATAACAATTCCCCCCTTATTAAGGTTCCTACTTCCTGTTCCCCCCTTATTAAGGTTCCTACTTCCTGTTCCCCCCTTATTAAGGGGGGTTAGGGGGGATCCCTGCCTGCTCCCTGTTCCCTGTTCCCTGTTCCCTGTTCCCTGCTCCCTACTCCCTACTCCCTGATTAACCGCTCTATCCACCACAATAATTTCATAGTCGGAATAGTTTTGAGCCACCACACTCTCCAATGCTCGGTTAACTAACGCGCTAGTACTATTAACAACAGGACTTACGCGGTTAAGTTGATTTCGCCCCCCTAGCCCCCCAATTCTGGGGGGAATGATCTCAAAGTCCCCCAAATTTGGGAGATCCAAATTTGGGGGATTTAGGGGGCAAATGCGTAAGTCCTGGACAATAATAATCACACTAACTCGTGGTGAATCCTGATCATGCCAGGGTTTTAGCTGCCAGGTGCTGTCAGCAATCGTTCCTTGTGCTTGCACATTGCCAATGGTTTTATTCTGTTGCGCTTCTTTGCCCATATGGGCCTCATTTTTGCCCCCCATCAGATGAGCGTAGGTATGATTTTGATGCACTGCCATCACCACTTCGCTGGCATCGACTATGGGGTAGCCCCTCATAGCAGCAGTAGTTACCATCCAGGTATCCCAATATCCCCGTCCTACCGCAAACTTAGGGATACTACGAAATAAATATTTAGGAAAGATAAAGTAATCCTTGGCATCATGAGCACCTAAACAACCGGTCTGATAGACCTGTTGACTCAGGGTGTCTTCCCAGGTGGGAGACTGAAATTCTATGGGATTGGACAAGTCAAGATTCCAGCGTCGTCCAATGATTAAAAATGTGTTTAGCTGTTGGCAGACCTGTTCAATGGCTTGGGTAAAATCCTTCAGTAAAATAATATCAGCATTGATGTAAGTGATGATATCGTAAGTTGCTTGCTCCTGGACTTGGGCAAACACACTATCCAGTAGAGGAGTACCATAGCTATTGCACTCGATATCAGGAACATGATTAACTCCTAACTCTTCAGCAATGGAGGCTGTACCAATTTCATCACCAAATAAAATGATTTCTGGCTTAGGTTTGAGCAAAGTCCAGCTGGTAATGGCGTTGTGCTGGATGATACCAATCATACCTATAAAAGGCTTAGGCACCGTGAAAATGCTGATGCCTAGGGTTGGTTGAATCTCTGGCTTGATATACAACAGTTGGGCCATTGTGCTGATTGCTAATCGTTGATATTGATGGTATTGTTATAGAGTTTGTAGATGAGTTGTAAACACACTTCTTGCCGAAAAAGCCATGGATCCAAGAGCCAAAAGGCAAGAGGGTAAAGAGAACCTCAGTTTTATTGTCCAAGAAAAAAAGACCTTAAAGGTTTACATCTCCAATACAAACGCTATTTTAGATAAGAAAATCGAATTGATTAGCTATAATCTTATAGCTATAATATTATAGCTATAAGATAGTCTTGGTGGAATCATTAAGATACCACAATCAATTCGATTAAAAACTGCTAGCTCGAATACAAGTTTTTAACAATCGTTAAATAACAGTATTAAGAAACAGTATTAGAATGCGCTCCCAAATAGAACTAGCTATGGTTGAAACTTCTGTAAGTATTGCAAATCAATTGAGACAGCAAGGACAACAGAGTGAAGCAATTGCAGCATACCAGGAAGCAATTGAGTTACAGCCAGATAATCCAGGAATTTATCACCTTTTGGGACAATCTCAGGCTCAGCAGGGGGATTTAGAAGGTGCAATCGCAAGCTACCAAAAATCAATTGCCCTCAATCCCCAACAGTCGTTTTGGGTCTACAAACATCTCGGGGATGCTCTGAGGGCCCAAGGAAAACTGGATCAGGCGATGGTGGCTTACCAGGACGGGATGCAGTTCGAGCCAGACCATCCGGATTTCTATCACAATTTAGGACAAGCTCAAGCACTACAGGGAAATTTAGAAGACGCGATCGCATCCTACCAAAATGCGATCGCACTCAATCCTAGCCATCCGTTTTGGATCTACAAAAATCTCGGGGATGCTCTGAGGCAAACCAATCGAGTTGATGAAGCAGTTTGCGCTTACCAGGAAGCAAGTCAGTGTGACCCAGAAAATGGGAAAGTAGTATATCCTAACTTGGCACAATGTCAGCAGCAACAGGGAAATTTAGACGATGCCATCGCCTCTTACCAAAATGCGATCGCACTAAATCAAGACCAGCCAGCTTGGGTTTACCAAAATCTCGGGGATAGTCTGAGCTTGCAAACTCGATGGTATGAGGCCATTACCGCTTACCGTAGCGCTATAGCCATTAACCCCAGCATAAATCGGGTTAAAGAGAGCTTAGCGGATGCTCTGCGAGAAACCAAACAATTGGAGCAAGCGATCGCAGCCTATCGCGATGGTATTGAAACCAATCCCGACCGCTTTGAGTCTCACCATTGGCTAGGGGATTTATATCGAGAAAACAAGAATTGGGAGCAAGCCGCAGCAGCTTACCAATCCGCCATAGCACTCAATTCCTACAATGCTTGGACTCACCATAATTTAGGCTTAGCCTTAGCCCAACAAGGGAAGCTAGAAGAAGCCGTAGCTGCTTATCAAGAAGCCATAGCCCTATCCCCTAACCAGTTCTTTGAGTTTTACCACAAATTAGGGGAGGCTCTCACCCAACTCCAGCATTGGCAGGAAGCAGTTACCGCTTATGGTCGTGCCATTGACCTCAGCCCAGAAAATCCTGAGTTATACTACCCCTTGCGCAAAGCATTGGAAGAATTGGGACAGTGGCAAGAACCAGATTATGAACCCCCATCACAAGACCCTTGGCTAGCCGCTCACCAATGGGCAGATAGTTTGCGAGAACAGGGAAAAATAGCGGAAGCGATCGCAGCCTATCGCTATGCTCTCGATATCAATCCCAACTGTTGTGAATCTTACCATTGGTTAGGGGATTTACTCTTAACACAACAGAATTGGCATGAAGCAGCAACAGCTTACCAGCGAGCCATAGAACTCAATCCTTATAATCCCTGGTCTCACCATAATTTAGGGCTAGCCTTAACCGAACACGGCAAATTAGACGAAGCAGTAGCTGCCTTAAACCAAGCCATAGCCCTATGCCCCAACCAGTACTTTGAATTTTACCAAAACTTAGGAAATGCCCTCAGCAAACTCCAGCGTTGGGATGAATCCCTTACCGCCTATGGCAGTGCTATTGAATTAAATCCAGGCCATCCTCAGTTACACAGTAGTTTAGGAAGTGTCTTGGTTCAATTGGGAAAGTCCGATCAAGCAGTAGCGTCCTACCGTCGCTCTATACAGTTAAAGCCAGATCACCCCGAGATACACGAAAAATTAGGAAATGTGCTTCGAGAAAGAGTCCAGGTAGATTTAGATCAAGCAATCAGCTGTTATCGTCGAGCCATTAGGACTAATCCAGATAATCTCGATAATTATCACAAAGCATTAGGGATACAATCCAACGATCCTGAACTGTATCTACAGTTAGGCAATACATTAGTCAAACAAAATCAGTTAGACCAAGCCATCATTTTCTACCAAATCGCCCTCCAGATCCAACCCGAAAATTATGAAGTAAAGGCTCAGTTGACCAGGGTTTTGGAAAAACAAGGCAAGCTAGGGAGTAGGGAGTAGGGAGTAGGGAGTAGGGAGTAGGGAGTAGGGAGTAGGGAGTAGGGAATAGGGAGTAGGGAATAGGGGTAGGTTTTTTACATTTGGGTAAAACATCGGACTTAACCTCAGGAGAGGAAAAGGAAAACAACTTAGGTGCGCTTGACCTATTAAGAATTAAATTCGCCACGGGTCGCACCTGAAGAAGCGATGCAGTCGGCCAAAGGGGGTTTCCCCCGGAGACGAAACCTTAGACAGGGGAGCCTTTATGGTTGGTAGGCTATGCAGATGCATGATTAAAACTTATTGATTAAGGCTCCCCTGTCTTACGGTAACTATCGCCAAAGGCGACGCTTCGCGAACAAACCACTCGCTATTGGATCAAGACAATGATGATTTTTAAGGACAAATTAAGTATATTTTCTTATCCCCCACACCCGGTCACCCTACACCCGGTCACCCCACACCTCACGTCTTTGTTAAAAACCTACCCTTATGAGGTGGGGAGGGTGGGGAGCTAGATATTTCGTAGGGTGGGTTAGGCGCGGCCAGGATTTTGAAGGATTATCAATCAGTTTTTATCCGCGCCGTAACCCACCGTCTTCAAATTGATAACTGACTACTGACTAGTGTAATTATAGCGTTTCTGATACTTATAAGGTACAGTCAATTTTGTTACCCCGACTCCCGACTCCCGACTCCCGACTCCCGACTCCCGACTCCCGACTCCCGACTCCCGACTCCCGACTCCCGACTCCCGACTACCTACTCCCTACTCCCGACTCCCGACTCCCGAATCCC
>NZ_JAAHFZ010000008.1:194323-410334 GCF_010672795.1 Moorena sp. SIO1G6 | reverse complement strand
TATCAGCTATCAGCTATCAGCTATCAGCTATCAGCTATCAGCTATCAGCTATCAGCTATCAGCTATCAGCTATCAGCTATCAGCTATCAGCTATCAGCTATCAGCTATCAGCTATCAGCTATCAGCTTTTGAATAAAAGAGGTAAGCAAAAGTTTAATCTCAGTTCCTTGGCCTTTCGGCCAAGGAATTCATTGTATTTGGCTTTGAGTCCGTTGAACTCCTAAGCCGGATAGCTTGTTTTAAGCTGACCGCACCTCAAGTAGCGTGAGCTTTTAGCTCACGGCTGACCGCTGACGGCTGAATGCTTACATCTGATTAGCCTTTCAGTCCCTCTAACCAACTGGATAAATCCGACCCATCGGAAAAATCGAACAATGCCTCACTCAGTTGATCTAAATCAGCAGCAGATAAGTTGTTGATGACTGATTCTAGAGTAGGCTCGATTGTTCCAACCTGGCGTTTCAACTGACGCATAATTAGCTCCAGTTTTCCTTGCTGTAAGCCTTGCTGTAAGCCTTGCTGTAAGCCTTGCTGTAGACTTTGTTGGACTTTCTCTTCTCCCCAAGGTAATAAATGTCCAGAGCTATCCCACCACCGTAACCAATAGTTGGTGATTTCTGATTTTTTACCGTACCATACTCCCAGAAACAAACCCATAGATTCAATCCAGTAGCGTCCATTAGCATCGGGTTGTTGAAGGGTATAGCTTCCTGAATTAAGCGATCGCATTTCCAAACTTCCGGACCCTGGGTCAAAAATCACATAAATTGGTACTTGTAGGATTTGCTCGTAAAAGTACCATTTGCCATAGGGGTAACGGGGGTTCATGGAATATTCTCCTTGTTCCTTTTCGGATAAGAATTCCATAACCACTGCTGGTACCTCTCCTTCGGTGTGAGGGGTATAGCTACGGCGAATCACCCCTGGTAACACAGGAAACACAGAAGGTACATAAAACCAGTCCGGTGCTTTGACTACTGTTTTACCGTCCACATTGGCACAGAGTCCAAAGTTGGACGCAATCAGCATTGAGTTAGTGATAAATCCGGCTAATTCCAGAATCTCTCGCAGGATAGCCGCTAATAAGGGATGATAGAGATTTTCCACTGGGTCATCGGGTAATTGAAATTCGTCGGGGAGTTTTTCCCATCGGATAATGGGTTCGGCTTTCGTTTGAGTCATAGCCATATCGGGTGTCTTTATATCTTTAAGGTAACGAAAAACTTAACTTTGTTTGTTTGAATAGAGTTTTGAAGAGACTGCCGAGTTTTGAGGGTTTAGTTTTGAGTAATAACGACAGATTTTAAAATTTTATTATATTTATAGATTACAATTAATGTTAACTACTAAATTATTAAACACTAACTACTAATGACAAAGAAAACACTTGAAACCGCTACCTATGTCGAAGCAATGGCGCAACTCCTTGATTTAGACCTTAAGCCCCAACACCGTCCTGGTGTTATCAAAAACTTCGCTAAAATTTATGCGATCGCATCTTTAGTGACAGAATTTACCTTACCTGATGATATCGAAGCTGCTCCGGTATTTGAACCTTAGGATGCTGATTTTTTTTCTAGTAAATTAGAAAGCTTATTGGTTTATAACCGTTACTAAATCATCATAATAATAGTTTAAATTGGGATGCTAACCGTGAAACAAATTGATGATGCTATTGGAATTGCCACTGGGATTCGAGAAGGTCAAGTCACCGCAAAAACAGTTATTACTAACTGTCTCGAAAAAATCACTGTCCGTAACCAATCCCTTAACTGTTTCACAACGGTTACCACTGACCAAGCCTTATCCGATGCTGAAGAGATTGATCATGCTATTGCTAAAGGGAACAATCCCGGTCCATTGGCAGGAGTTCCTTTTGCAGTTAAAAACTTATATGATATTGCTGGCTTAATAACATTAGCTGGGTCAAAAATTAATGCTGAAAATCCTCCTGTTTCCCGTGATGCTACTGCTGTAACTAAACTAAAACAAGCGGGTGCTATCCTAGTCGGAGCATTAAATATGGATGAGTATGCCTATGGCTTTGTAACGGAAAATAGCCATTACGGTGCAACTCATAACCCCCATGATCTCACTCGCATTGCTGGTGGTTCCTCTGGCGGCTCGGCAGCAGCAGTGGCAGCGGGATTAGTACCAATTACTCTTGGTTCTGATACCAATGGTTCAATCCGGGTACCAGCTGCGTTGTGTGGTACTTTTGGCTTAAAACCTACCTACGGACGATTGTCTCGCGCAGGGGTTTTCTTGTTTTCTGCTAGTTTGGATCATATCGGTCCGTTTGCTCGTTCTGTACGGGATATTGCTACTACTTTTGATATCCTTCAGGGAGCAGATCCCGCTGATCCAGTTTGTAGCAATCGTCTCCCAGAACTCTGTGTCCCCCACCTTAACGAAGGGATTGAAGGGTTACGGATTGGGGTTGCTGATGGGTATTTTGCTCAAGGGGCAGAACCAGAAGTCTTGGATGCTGTGGCTAAAGTGGCTAGTAGCTTGGATGTAACTGCCTCGGTTACTATCCCAGAAGCCAAGCGAGCCAGAGCAGCAGCTTATATTATTACAGCTAATGAAGGGTCAAACCTCCATTTGGACAATTTGCGTAAACGTCCCGATGATTTTGATCCAGCTACACGCGTACGCTTTTTAGCAGGTGCCCTAATTCCAGGCACTTGGTATATTCAAGCGCAACGGTTTCGACAATGGTTTCGCGATCGCATTCGGGAAGTCTTCCAAAATGTCGATATTATCCTCGCTCCCACTACCCCTTGTGTTGCTCCCCTACTGGGTCAAGAAAAAATGGTCATTGCTGGGGAAGAAGTGTTGGTTCGTCCAAACTTAGGATTATTTACTCAACCCTTATCCTTCATTGGCTTACCGGTCTTATCGGTACCAATTCACCGTCCTGGTCAAATGCCCTTAGGGGTACAAATTATTGCTGCACCCTACCATGAAGCCATGATTCTTAGAGTTGCTGCAGTGCTTGAGGAGCAAGGCATCGTTTCAGCAGCGGTTGTGTCTTAACAAATCGATGATTGAGACAATATTCTTTTACCGCAAATAGTTGTATAATAAAATATTAATTATTGCCACAATTCAAAAAGAAGTATAAAGAGTTAAGTATGAAACAATTTTATCTAGCATTTATCTAGCAGCATGCTCTCCCAGATTAAAGAGTTAGCCCAAGAACTTGCCCCGCGTCTGATCGAAATCCGCCGTCATCTCCACTCTCACCCAGAATTGAGTGGTCAAGAACACCAAACAGCCGCTTACGTAGCTGGGGTCCTATCCTCCTGTGGTCTTCATGTACAAGAAAGGATTGGCAAAACTGGTCTTATCGGTGAACTGATTGGTGGTACCGATGACCGATTAGTCGCACTGCGCACTGATATGGATGCTCTACCCATCACCGAACAAACTTGCCTCGATTTTGCCTCACATCAACCGGGAGTCATGCATGCCTGTGGTCATGATGTCCACACCACCGTAGGCTTAGGCACAGCTATGATTCTATCCCAACTCGGAGAAACTTTTCCTGGTAATACTCGCTTTCTGTTCCAACCAGCTGAGGAAATTGCTCAAGGTGCAAACTGGATTGTTAAAGATGGGGGCATGAAGGATGTCAGTGCTATCTTTGGTCTTCACGTTTTCCCATCAATTCCAGCAGGGTCTATTGGTATCCGCTATGGGGCATTAACAGCAGCAGCGGATGATTTAGAAATCGTAATTATGGGAGAATCCGGTCATGGAGCTCGCCCTCACCAAGCTATTGACGCGATTTGGATTGCTGCCCAGGTGATTACCACCCTCCAACAAGCTATTAGTCGCACCCAGAACCCATTACACCCGATGGTCTTGACAATTGGACAAATTAGTGGTGGGCGAGCTCCGAATATTATTGCTGACCAAGTCCGCCTAGTAGGAACAGTGCGATCGCTTCATCCCCAAACCTATGCTGGCCTACCCGATTGGATTGAAAAGATTGTGGCCAATGTCTGTAATGCTTATGGCGCTCGCTATCACATCAACTATCAGCGGGGAGTACCATCAGTACAAAATGACCTAGCCTTAACTCAGTTGTTGGAAGCAGCAGCTAAGGAAGCTTGGGGAAGCGATCGCGTTTCAATCATACCGGAAGCCTCTATGGGTGCAGAAGATTTTTCGGTTTATCTACAACACGCTCCTGGCAGCATGTTCCGCCTCGGGGTTGGATTCCAAAATACACTAAACTACCCACTACACCATCCTCTATTTGCCGTGGATGAATCCGCCATTGTTACCGGTGTAGTTACTCTCGCTTATGCCATTTATAAGTACTGGCACCAGGACTGTTAATTTAATTAGGGATTGGTGAAAAAGTTTTGGTCAGGAGA
The DNA here is from genome assembly GCF_010672795.1 of Moorena sp. SIO1G6. Classification (NCBI taxonomy): domain Bacteria; kingdom Bacillati; phylum Cyanobacteriota; class Cyanophyceae; order Coleofasciculales; family Coleofasciculaceae; genus Moorena; species Moorena sp. SIO1G6. The sequence goes on along the minus strand of NZ_JAAHFZ010000008.1, from coordinate 405,946 downwards.
GGCAAGAGGCAAGAGGCAAGAGGCAAGAGGCAAGAGGCAAGAGGTTTAACCGGGTGGAACTTTCACAAACATCAGTTCAATAAATGCATTAGTTTTGATAGAGATTCGGCTTATTTCTGCCACTTTATGAATCTTGAATAGTCCTCAAAACCTTAATAAATCAAGAGTTACGACTTATTCAGTTCGCCCTAATTATAATTTTAATTATACAGTTAATTTGAGCTGTTTGCCACAATTTTAAGTACATATTATATTTTTTTGTTGCCTGTTGCCTGTTGCCTGTTGCCTGTTGCCTGTTGCCTGTTGCCTGTTGCCTGTTGCCTGTTGCCTGTTGCCTTTTGCCTGTTGCCTTTTCCCTGTTCCCTGTTCCCTTTTGCCTTTGATGCTAAAGCCCTAAGACTGATTTAGCAATATTGAAATAAATCAGCACACCCAAGACATCAACAACTGTTGTAATAAATGGTGCGGACATCAGAGCTGGGTCTAAGCCTAGGTGACGGAACAGAAACGGTAGGGCTGAACCGGCAATTGATGCTAAAAGTGCGATCGCAATCAGACTCACTCCCACCGAGAGGGCTACTGAGAAATCTCCTTGTAACCAGTAAGCCCATCCCGTAGCCATCGTACCCAGAATTACTCCTAGTAATAACCCCGCCAGTGCCTCTCGCCAAATCACTTGACCGGGGCCTAAGTCACGAATTTCATCAGTATTCAAGCCGCGAATCACCACCGTAGAAGACTGAGCTCCCACATTCCCACCAGTGCCAGTAAGTAAAGGGATAAAAGCTGCTAGGGCAACAACCTGCTGCAAAATAGACTCTTGAGACTTTATGATCGTACCCGTAACCGTATTAGTGAGTAACAAGACAAATAACCAAACTACCCGTCGGCGGGCAACTGTGAATAAATTGGTTTGAAAATAATTATCCCCCTCCGATTGGACACCACCACCGACCGCGTACATATCTTCTGTTGCTTCCTGCTCCAAGATATCAATCACATCATCCACAGTGACAATACCCACTAGACGCTGCTCCCGGTCAACCACTGGTACAGCCAGGAAATCATAGCGTTGGATCATCCGTGCTACCTCTTCCTGGTCTGCATAGGTATAGACATATACCACATCACGAGTCATAATTTCACCCATGGTGGTCTCAGTGGCAGAAATCACCAAATCCCGCAGGGAAACAATCCCAGTCAAATGTCGAGAGTTATCAGTTATATAGAGGTAATATACGACTTCCGAGGCTTTGGCTAAGCTACGAATCTGCTCTAAGGTCTCGGTAACTGTCAAGTTTTCCTTAAGGGAAATATATTCAGGGGTCATGATTCGCCCTGCTGTTCCCTCCTCATACCCCAAGAGCAGGGCTGTGGCTCGGCGTTCTTTGGGACTTAACTGTGACTGCAAGCGTCGGACGACCTTAGCTGGTAACTCATCAAACAACCTGGCTCGATCATCTGGCGACATCTTGTCTACGATATCCAGTACTTCCTGATGTTTAAACTTCTCAATTAGAGACTGTTGGACACTGGAGTCAAGATTTTCATACACCTCAATGGCCTCAGATTTAGACAATAAGCGGAAGGCAATCACTTGCATTGCTTCCGGTAATCCTTCAATCGCTTCCGCAATGTCTACTGGTTGTACTGGTACCAGCAGTTGCTTAGCACCCGGAAGTAGACCTTGCTCCAGCAGTATCTGCAGCTGAGAACGCACCAGCTGTCGCAGTTCACTACGCGAGATTGTCTGGAGGGAAATTTGGTTTTCAGTCAATGTAAACCCTCCTCTTGAGTAGGTTTTACTTGTTTGTCAGTGCTGACTCAAGTCTAGATGCTTTTGGACTTGTTCCAAGACTCATTGGTAATTGGTAATTGGTAATTGGTAATTGGTACTTTGTAATTGGTAATTGGTAATTGGTACTTTGTAATTGGTACTTTGTAATTGGTACTTTGTAATTAGTACTTTGTAATTAGTACTTGGTAATTAGTCGGAGATCAATAAATATTTATTAAGAAATGTAAAATAATCAACATCCTTACTGCTGATTAGGTTTGAGTTAACTTAACCAAAGTTAACACAGTTATCAAAACGTTTGTCCCACTACTTAATTGGTAACTGACGCAACTATCCTTTGGATTCCGATATTCACCAATGCCACTACTTGAGCGATCTTCGTTGAAGAGTATTTTCAGCGCAATAGTTATTGGATAGTGATCCCATCAAGCTAGATTTCCCTGTACGTGATCCAGCCCGAGGGCAATTAATTTGTTAACAAAAATCGTGAAATTCTTTCCCTTCTTCTCCCTATCTCCCTCTTCTGGTGTTTCACCACTCAAATCGGATTGCTATCGATCAGCAGCTTAGTAGTATAATTGTACTATTGAATTAGTTTAGGTTATCAGGAATCAACGATGCTGAAAACCCCGCGTCTTTAGACCGGGGATGAAAGCGAGATAGCTCGCTTTTAGCCGTGAAAAAAATATTTGGAAAGTTCCTAAATTTTATGCTATGTATTGTATACTAAATTAGTAGCAATAGGTCGATACTAATGATAGTTTTAGAGTTCAAAGCATACGGCAAACAGAGACAATATTCAGCCATAGATGAGGCGATTAGAACGGCTAAGTTTGTTCGCAATAGCTGCATTCGCTATTGGATGGACAATAAAGGGGTCAATAAATACGATCTCAACAAATATTGCACTGTCCTAGCAAAACAGTTGACCTTTGCCAATGAGCTGAACTCTATGGCTCGTCAGGCAAGTGCTGAACGAGCCTGGTCATCAATCGTCCGCTTCTACGATAACTGTAAGAAAAAAGTACCCGGCAAGAAAGGGTTTCCACGATTCAAGAAACATTGTCGCTCAGTAGAGTATAAGACTTCAGGATGGAAGCTATGTCCTGATAAAAAGTCAATCATCTTTAGTGACTTGAAGGGAATCGGGAAACTCAAACTCAAGGGTACATGGGACTTGTGGCGCTTCGACAAGAAGCAGATCAAGAGAGTCAGGATAGTCCGTCGAGCTGATGGATACTATGTCCAATTCTGCGTTCAGGTTGACATTAATGAACCTGTTCCAGCTACAGGTAACACCATTGGCTTAGACGTTGGACTAAAGGATTTCTACACAGATTCTAACGGAGATGCTGAACCTAATCCCAGGTTCTACAGAAAAGGTGAAAAGCGCCTAAAATTCTATCAACGTCAAGTTTCCCGGAAAAAGAAAGGCTCATCCAATCGCAAGAAAGCGATTAATAGGCTAGGTAAGACACACCTCAAAATAAGTAGGCAACGTCAAGAACATGCCAAGAGACTGGTTAGAAGTTACCGCAAGAAGAGTGCAGCCTTTATAGTTGGTAGGCTATGCATCAAAGGTGGCAGGTTTTGTTGTAAGGCTGCACTCTTCTAAGGTTTCGTCTCCGGCACGTTGCGTAGTCCGGTCAAACGACCTGGTAGCCTATGAAGACTTGAGGGTTAAGAATATGGTAAAAAATCATTGTCTTGCTAAGTCTATTAATGATGCAGGTTGGTATCAATTCAGGAAATGGATAGAACACTTTGGCGCTAAGTTTGGCAAGATAACTGTTGCAGTCAACCCTGCCTACACAAGCCAAAACTGCTCCAATTGTGGTGAAACAGTCAAGAAATCTCTATCAACTAGAACCCACGTCTGTCAGTGTGGTTGCTCCCTAGACAGAGACCATAACGCTGCAATCAACATCCTTGAACAAGCCTTAGGTACGGTGGGGCACACCGGAACCTGGATCATAGATCCGTTCGCGCAGCGGAGGCCGTAGGCCACGCTACGCGAACGGGTCTCCCGAAACGCTTTGGGAGAATCGGCCTCTACTCTTTCTGGTTCCGGCCTGACTGAGCAAGCTGACTCGTTGAGCAAAGAATCCCCGCGTATGCGCGACCGGGGAGTGTCAAAATGATAAGCACAAGCAATTATGATAAATTGCTATTATTAAAGGTTATTTAAATTAGATTTGCGAGTCTAATTATGCTTGATTGTCTCAATGCGGCTCGCTATTTCATCGTAAAAGCTTACGATGATGGCATGGAAGCTGAAATGACCAACATGAAGCTTCAAAAGCTTCTGTACTATGCACAAAGTTTACATCTAGCCCTTTACGATCAGCCATTGTTTGATGAAGAAATTCAAGCATGGCGATACGGTCCTGTGTGTCCTCGTGCTTACTGGTTTTACAGTGAGTTTGAAGCTAAGCAATTACCTATCCCTAAAAAAGACTTCCTCTCAAATATCCCTGATGAGAAGATAGAGCTTCTAGAAGAAACTTGGGAATATTTCGGTGGCTACCATGCTTTTCGACTTAGTAATATGACCCACTGCGAGTTTCCTTGGCAAAAAGCTCGCAAAGGTTTACGATCTGACGCTAGCTCAACTGAGCCCATTATTCTTGAGGATATGAAAGCATTAGGTAAGCAGAAGCTTGATGAAATAGAACGTCAGCACCCTGCATATGAATCGGTGATATCAGCAGTTTTGGAGGACGCTTTTACTTCATCATCTTCAAATCTTATTGCTAAAGGAGAAGTGAGTAACTGGCTTAACTCCCTTCTCGATTGAAGCGTCAGATAAGTTCAAGCGTTCTTTAAAAAAACTTGCAAAAGTTCACGGTAATGGCTTTGTTGAGCTTGTCACGCAAGTCCTAGAAGATTTAAGAAAAGACCCATATCCCAGAAATTCCCACCAAGAACCTTTACCAAAAAAGAGTAAGTTACCTCAAGGATGGACATTTCATAAGCTGGAGTTTAGGTTTGCCAAAGGGGCTTCTGGACAAATCAGACTGATGTATTTAGTTAATACAACTACATCAGTTATTAAACTTGTTTGGATTTACACTCATCAGAAGTTTGACAAACGTCCTGATGAAAAAGCTCTTAAGAGTGTGATCCAAGTAATCCTAGAAGATTAGCTTTTGCGTTCGCGCAGCGGCTCCAACGTCCCATCGCATTTCCCTAGTTGCTGCTCCTGGGACAGATAATGCTCTGTGCCTCTAAATTGACTCTAACTCCAGCAGCTAACAACCAACTGCTAATCAAGTCTAAACTAGAGTAGAGAGAAAGTAGGCGCAGGTGGTTGCGGATTCGCATTTTTCTGCGAGTCTGAGGAAAGTCCGGGCTCCCGAAAGACCAAACTTGCTGGGTAACGCCCAGTGCGGGTGACCGTGAGGATAGTGCCACAGAAACATACCGCCGATGGGAAGGATAAAGGTATAAGGCTCCAGGAAGAATGTATTCTTCCGGCCTTTTTCCAGATTCTTTCACAGGTAAGGGTGCAAAGGTGTGGTAAGAGCGCACCAGCAGCATCGAGAGGTGCTGGCTCGGTAAACCCCGGTTGGGAGCAAGGTCGAGAGGAACTACGGTTGGTCTTTTACCAGTTCCGGATATGGAGAACCGCATGAGGCGTCTGGTAACAGCCGTCCTAGATAGATAACCACCCTCTTTAGTAGCTTTTTCATTGTTGCTAGGGAGAACAGAACCCGGCTTATGTCCGACTTTCTCTCAATTTAGCTATTAGTCATTAGGTAAGCATTTAGCCGTCAGCTATCAGCTATCAGCTATCAGCTACTTGAGGTGCTAGCAGGCGCTTTAACTGCACGGGTTCGGGTGAGTAAAACGAGCAGGGATTTTCAACCAGCCGTACCAGCACCCCCCAGCTTTTTGACTACCGACCGTTGATTAGCATGATAGCTGACAGCTGATAGCTGAATGCTTACGTCATTAGTCATTAGTCATTAGTACTCCCAGCAGACTCTGGTTAGTTACCAATGACTCTCTGACTCACGACACAAGACACCCATGACCATCAAAGATCCCCGTCGTCAGAAACAATTAGAGAAGTTAGTTCAAAAGTTAGGACTATCTAAAACTACAGCTGTGAATTGGTCCTTGCTAGATTTAGCACTGACTCACTGTAGTATCTCAGCAGAACACAACTATGAGCAGTTGGAGTTTGTTGGTGATGCTGTTATACGTTTAGCTAGCTCAGAATGGCTATGGGAAAATTATCCCAACTCTTCCGTTGGTGAGTTTGCTGCCATTCGTTCCGTACTGGTAAGCGATCGCATTCTGTCTCAACTTGCTCGCAGCTATGGGCTAGAGCGTTATTTACTCGTTTCCAATAGTGCCGCTGGGGACAAAGCTGGGGAAACATCCCGGTTAGCTGATGCTTTTGAAGCAGTATTGGGAGCATTATATTTAAGTACCCATACCCTAGAATTAGTCCGTCCTTGGCTAGACCCTCACTTACAAAAACTTACCACTGAAATTCGTCAAGACCCAGCCCGCCAAAACTACAAAGATGCTCTTCAGGAATGGACTCAAGCTCACTACAAACTGCTCCCAAAGTATCATCTGACCGAAAACCTACAAGTGCATGGGGCAAACAACCGCTTCACTGCCCAAGTTTGGCTACAAAATCGACAATTAGGTGAAGGTACAGGAAGATCGAAAAAAGCTGCGGAACAAGCAGCAGCCAAACAGGCATTTCTGGAATTGAGAGGCGAAAAATGAAACAAACCGGAGTAGCGATATTGGGAGCAGGTCGCTGGGGGAAACACTTGGTCAGGAATTTCTTGACACACCCTGATGCTTGCTTAGTGGCAGTAGTTGATCCATACCCAGAAACCTTGGCAGCAATTAAAGAGAAATATAACCTAGCTCCTGAGGTACGTTTGGCAACAGATTGGGAATCGATACGGGATCTTCCAACAATTGAGGCAGTAGTAATTGCTACTCCAGCAGTTACCCATTACACCCTAATTAAGGATGCTCTAAACCAGGGGAAACACGTCCTAGCAGAAAAACCCTTAACCCTTGATGTGGCTGAGTGTCTAGAATTGTGCCACCTGGCTCAAGAAAACCAGCGACAGCTCATGGTTGACCATACTTATCTATTTCACCCAGCGGTCAAGCGGGCTCAAGAGGTTGTTAACTCGGGATGCTTAGGAGACTTACGCTATGGATACGCCGCCCGTACTAACTTAGGACCAGTACGTCAAGATGTAGATTCTCTGTGGGATTTAGCTATTCACGATATTGCTATTTTCAACCATTGCTTAGGACAGCTACCTGTTCAAGTCCAAGCTACTGGTAGGGTGTGGCTACAGTTTCAAAAAGAGTTTCAAGTTAGCCAGTTGCCGGTTACAACAGAGTTTCAAGTTACCAAGTTACCGGTTGAAAGTTCTGAAGATAACCAAGGCTGTAGTCAATCACTTACCCCTCAACAACCTGCTAACCTTGGCCAAAAGGCCACGCTACGCGAACAACCTGCCAACCTTGGCCAAAAGGCCACGCTACGCGAACAACCTGCTAACCTTGGCCAAAAGGCCACGCTACGCGAACAACCTCCTAACCTTGGCCAAAAGGCCACGCTACGCGAACAACCCCCTAACCTTGGCCAAAAGGCCACGCTACGCGAACAACCTCCTAACCTTGGCCAAAAGGCCACGCTACGCGAACAACCTCCTAACCTTGGCCAAAAGGCCACGCTACGCGAACAACCTCCTAACTTTCAACCTGCTAACTTTCAACCTTCAACTCCTCAAGGATTAGCTGACTTAGTTCAGGTCACACTTACCTATCCCACTGGCTTCCAAGCATTTATTCATCTGTGCTGGCTCAATCCAGATAAACAGCGGCGGCTTGGGATTGTAGGAACACAGGGAACCTTGATTTTTGATGAAATGGTTGCCCAAGCACCCCTAACTATCCAACATGGTCATTTTGAACAGAACGGGGAGTACTTTATCCCTGCTGGTCAACATCGTGAAGTTCTTGATATCGAATCATTTGAACCACTTTATTCAGTATGCGATCGCTTTCTTAACAGTGTCCGCTTGTCCCAACCTTCATCAATATCATCTGGCTGGGTTGGTACTCAATTGGTACAGATTCTTAGCTGTTTAAGCCAATCCCTTCACCAAGGAGGAGTGCCAGTTACTGTTCCCCAGTTGCTAGAATAATTAGCTATTCATTTCCCCTCTAGATGATCACGATAGGTTAATTCCCAGCTTCAATGCTGGATTATTTTCCCAGCGATCCGCTACATGGGCGTAAATACAAGTTGTTCTGGGATCAGCATGTCCCAACAAATCTTGCACTTGCCTTAACTCAGCACCAGAACGGAGAGCTAAGGTACCTGCCGTATGTCTCAAGCTATGGGCTGATATAGTTCTTCCTGGTGTTTGCTTAAGGTTAGTTTGCTCAAGATAGCTATCCACAACTAGCCGAATCCCCCGCCGGGAAATCCGCTTGCCACCCGCCCTGTTTCCAACAGCTATAAATAGAGGACTAGATGGTTTGACCACTTCCCCATTTTCTGCCCTTGCTTCGAGATAAGCCATTAGCAAGTCAGCAAGATCTGGTGTTAATGGCACTATTCTAATATTACGCTTCCCTTCGACCCGAATTCCCAGATTACCCCCCTGTTTAACTACATCAGAGACATTTGCCCGATGTAACTCAATGCTACGGGGACCTTCCAATATCATGATTGCCAGCAGAAGTTTATCCCGCTTTGCCTTAAGGCTACCATCATTCGCTATAGCTCCTAACAACTTCTCAACTTCAGGCTTTTCCAAATAGGTAATCCTTGCCGCCGGGTCCAGCTTTTCCCGTGGCGGTTTCACCCCAAGAGCTGGATTGATAGTTATCAGTCCTTTTTCTACAGCAGCTTGATAAAAACGCTTGACAACTGACAACTTTAGTGATACTGTTGCTGGCTTAAATTTTTTAGTGTCTACCATCCAGCGGCGGTAACGCTTAATGTCGTCTTTAGTAACTGCGGCTGGATGAAGATTTATGCGATCGCACCAGTTCACAAACTGCTGAACCTGGCGGCGGTAGGTATTAACAGTATCAGCCGCAGCATCTCCTGCTGCCACATCGATATCCAGGAAATCAGCAAAAGCCTCCAGTAGGTTTGCTGTAGTAATGGTCAGGTGGTCAGATTGAGGGGTGATTTGGTTTGGGGTATGAGTATCCACGGTGCCATCAACGTGAAGTTGCTCGCGCATCTACTACTATTATAGCCTATTTAATACTGATAAGCACTGTTACCGGAATTATTTAACCAACTAAACGGGCAAGGGGTTTAACCAGGGCAAACGCATCTAAATTAGATTGACAAATAAGCAAAAATGTGCTAACCTAACCCCAAGTTAAGTTGAGCACCAAATATGAGATAATGAATTCATGACTATTTTTTAGGAAATCCTTAGCGTGTCTGACAAATGAAAAATGGTTTTATGCCCCCTTTAAAACCACCCAAAAAAGCGGATTATACCCGAAATAAAAGTAGGTTTTTAAAACCCCTTTTTTCTACCCATTTTGGAACATTGAATGACCCAAGATTAGACAGAAATAAACAGCATTTATTAATAGATATTATAGCGATCGCTATTTTAGCTGTCATCAGTGGAGCGGACGGATGGGTAGGAATTGAAACTTATGGGCAAGCTAAATTTGAATGGTTATCCGAATTTCTAGACTTACCAAATGGCATCCCGTCTCATGATACATTTAGTCGAGTTTTTGCAAGATTAAATCCCGAATAATTTCAACAATGTTTTTTAAATTGGGTTAATTCAATCACTGAAAAACTAGGAGTAGAAGTCATAGCAATAGATGGCAAAACTCTGAAGCAATCTTATGACAGGAATCAAAAACAAAAAGCTTTACATATAGCGATGCAGCGCGGTCTTGGGGAGGCAGTGCGGTCTTGGGGGTCTCCCCCATGAGCAACTGCCGTGGTTTCCCCCATGAGCGACTGCATCAAGACAGTGAGTGCATGGTCTGACTCTCACAAATTAGTCTTAGGACAACATAAAGTTAAGGATAAATCCAATGAAATTACTGCTATACCTGCATTGATAGAAATGTTGTCCATTGAAGGAAGCATAATTACAATTGATGCTATGGAGTGTCAAAAAGAGATTACCTCGCTGATTTATCAGAAAAAAGCTGATTATATTTTGGGTTTAAAAGCTAATCAAAAACTTCTTTATGAAGAAGTCAAAACTTGGTTTAATTTAGCCATAGAATCTGGCTTTGTCGGAAAAGACTATAGTTATTATCAAGAAACAGAAAGTGGGCATAATCGGATTGAGAAAAGAGAAGTATGGGCAGTTCCTGTGTCTAGCTTACCCCATGTTCCCAACCAGTCCCTCTGGACAGGATTAACCACAATTGTGATGGTAAAGAGTGAGCGACGTTTATGGAATAAAACCACCAAGTTCGTTTTTATGTAAGTAGTTTGGAAAATAATGCTGATAAAATTGGTAAAGCTATTCGCAGTCATTGGGGGATTGAAAACAGCTTACATTGGACATTAGATGTCACATTTTCTGAAGATAGTAGTCGTATTCGTAAAGATAATTATCCTGAAAACTTTGCTTTATTGCGTCGTTTAGCTTTAAATATAATGAAACAAGAAACGACTTTTAAAGGAAGTTTAAGAATGAAACGCGCTTCGTGCTGCTATGGACAATAACTATTTAGTAAAGATTTTAGCATCTGCTAGTAAATAATTCTCGACTTTTCGGTAAACTGTAAAAATCAGCTGAACCATCGCCTAAATTTACGAGTTAAAATGTCGGAAAATAACTGATGAGGCGCTAGAAAATGTTTAGTGAGGTTAAATCTATTGATTGTTACTAGTTAAAAATCACAAATATAGATTTTTTAAAACTTAGTTAAGTTAGATGCGTTTACCCTGGGGGTTTAACGGTTCTCAACAGTACGCGAGTAGTACAATAACATGATGCTGTTAACTTACTGCTATCGAATCAAGCCTAGTGACGAACAGATAGCCATCATGGAGAGATGGCTGGAATTGTTGCGTCGTCACTGGAACTATGCTCTCGGTCAAAGACTTGATTGGCTCAACAGGACTCGTTGTTCTATTGATAGATGCAGTATTGTGAGGGAAGCGATTGGCGAAGTCCCAGAACCCGTTAACTATTACACCCAGCAATCAGCACTAAAGGTTCTAAAAACTGGCAGAAAGCTAAACAGAAAGTAGCTCTATTGCACCTTCATTTAACCCGCTGCCGAAAGGAATTTCACTATCAAGTTGCCCATTGGTTGTGCAGCAAGTATGACTTGATTGCACATGAAGACCTCAACATCAAAGGCTTGGCCCGGACAAAACTGGCAAAATCAATATTAGGTGCGCTTTCCGCGTTAAGAATTAAATTCGCCACGGGTCGCACCTCATGATGCGGCGTGGGGGTCGTTTCTGGAAATCTTGCAAGCAGTAGCGGTCAAACGCGGCTTGTTAGTCCAGCCAGTCAACCCGAACCGAACCAGTATTGAGTGTTTCAATTGTGGAGCCAGAGTTGAGAAAGATCTCAGTGATAGAGTCCATAACTGTCCCAGTTGCCGTGTATCGATTGACCGCGATTGGAACAGTGGAATCAATATTCTCAATCGAGGATTAATGGCGGTAGGACTGCCGCTCGATGGCTGTGGTAAATCGATACAGGATATCGAACGCGCCCCGCGTCGGCTTCCGCCGAGGAGCAGCAAGTCTCATTCGTGAGTAAGAGCGCGCCCACATCATAATCTTTGATTTGATGTGGGAGTAGTCACGATAACAAAAAGGACAACAAGCATGCTTGATAATGCTGTGCTGTCCGTGAAGGGTTGAAGGTTTAAGGTTATCCAGTTGTTCGCCTTTGGCCTTCGGTGAAGGGTAGGTTATCTGGTTGTTCTTGCCCAGGTTTCCGGTTAAAAGGGCGCTTATACCAAGCTGGATCGCTTCTCCAGAAAATCCAGTAGAATACGCTGATGAGCAGGACCAAGGGGTCGCACCTGACCAGCCTTGGCAGAATAAGACTCCCCCTGGCGAATCTGGTCAGGCGTCAATAAGCCCATATCCCAGCCTTCCCCTAAGACCAATTGTGAGAGTTCCACGGTCAGGGGTACTGCAAAAACATGACGTAACACATGGGGTTCAGAATAATGGCCAAACAAAGATGCTGAGGGTAGTGCATAGCTAATTTCTTCCAGCAATTCCCGCCTGAGAGCTTCGATAGGGGTTTCTCCGGGTTCTATGTGCCCCCCAAATAAACCCCACAAACCGGGGTAAAGAATACCAGGAATATTGTCCCGTAGCTGCATCAGAAACTGACCTTGCCGATAGAGAATAGCGATCGCTACTTGAACTTGCTTACTGCTCATCTGTGGGTCTTGGAAGTAAGGGGGACTTGGGTTGATAGACTTGCCGTTGTAGCTGCTCAAGCTCTTGAATAAAGAATTCACCCAAATCTTGTCCAGCAATGGGAATGCTTTGAAATTGAGCCTTACCGTGGATCAAGACTTGATCACCGATATTGGGCAAAGTTCCCTGAGAGACTACCCAAATGGTACTAGTTGCATCTTTGAGTTCATAAGCATTCGCATCTAAAAGTGGTGCTTGATTAGTAACTTTACCCCGAAGGTAGACTGTATCGATAGTATTCTGATTTTGTGGTATTTCACCGATTTTTGTGACCTTTACACCAGGGTAGCTAATATTAAGCTGATGAATGCCATTATGGGCTAAGGGACTACAGCCAACAGTCCCGGCTCCTACAAGTAAAACCCAAAACGGTAAAAGAGTTGACCAATACTTAGTTGGCATATTGAAATCCTATGATGTTTTCAGTTGTCAGTTGCCAATGAACTCTGTTTGGAGGAGTGAAAAAGGAAGTAGGTTGAAACTTGAATGTTCGTTCCCCAGCCTAAGGTAAGTCGCTCCATGCATCTACAATGTTCTAACCCAAGTAGGCAGCATCTGTACACCCGTCTACACTGTTTAACCCAATTGACCAATGACCAACATACTCGATGGTAAGACCATAGCTAAAAAAATTCAGACCCAGCTGCAAGAACAGACACAGAAGCTGATGTTGAAACATGGACGACCTCCTGGATTAGCAGTGTTGATGGTAGGTGACAACCCTGCTAGCGCTGCCTATGTTCGTAATAAGGAACGTGCCTGTGGTAAGGTAGGGATTGCTTCTTTTGGTCGTCATTTTCCCAATAACACATCCGGTGCAGAACTCGAGCAAACCATTAACTCCCTCAATCAAGATCAGTGTGTAGATGGAATTCTGCTCCAGCTGCCCTTACCCGACCACCTAGATGCTGTTTCATTACTGCACCAAATCCATCCGGATAAAGATGTTGATGGATTACACCCTGTTAATCTAGGTCGTCTGCTCAGGGGAGAGGCTGGTTTACGCAGCTGTACACCAGCAGGGATAATGCGCCTGTTGCAAGAGTACCAGATTAATTTGTCTGGTCAAAAGACAGTAGTGGTAGGACGTAGTATTTTAGTAGGTAAACCTCTGGCACTAATGCTACTAGAAGCTAACGCTACAGTAACAATTGCTCATTCGCGCACCCAAGATCTGGGGGAGCTGACACGTCGAGCTGATATTTTGGTAGCAGCTGTGGGACGACCTCAACTGATTACCAGTGACATGGTAAAACCAGGTGCTGTTGTAATTGATGTTGGTATCAATCGAGTTAGTGATCAACAAGAAAAATCTCGTCTTGTAGGAGATGTCCACTTTGACTCTGTTCAAGAAATTGCCCGATATATTACCCCTGTCCCTGGTGGCGTCGGACCGATGACAGTGGCTATGCTACTAAATAATACAATCCTTAGTTATACAAAGAGGTATTCTTGAACAGTTTTGCTCTCCTGAAGATTGACAACAATCAATTAAACCGTTGTTTATGACTAAACTAATTTCAGTACACAGCAGGCTAGGTCAACAAAAGAACTAATTAAAAAGACTGAAAGCTATAAAATATAAAAATATTAAAAATCTGTGTTGTAAGTTTTACGAACATATTAAATGTTGGGCTTGAGAGGGTTAGACTTTAGTTTAGCGCTACTGATAAATTTCAAAACTCGACAATCCTAAATACCATCAGTAAAGAGTTTTGTCCATCAAACGAGAAGCACGAGAATTAGACAAGGTAGTTTCAAGAAGACCCCCAGCCCCGTAAAATTGTTAGAGGAATCAGATAATCAAGGAATCAAGGCATGGTAGTGACGGAGGGGCGACCTACCCCCAACAGGGAATCCCCAAGTTTAGATTTACTAACTTACTTAAAAGAGCGAAAGGCTCTAATTGAGTCAGCTTTAGACCAGGCTCTGCCCCGAATGGAGCCCGACAAAATTTACGAGGCAATGCGCTATTCTCTTTTGGCTGGAGGTAAACGCTTGCGCCCGATTCTCTGCCTAGCTACCTGTGAGCTGATGGGTGGCACGGTGGAGATGGCAATGCCAACCTCGTGTGCTCTGGAAATGATCCATACCATGTCATTGATTCATGATGACCTACCAGCAATGGACAATGACAATTACCGTCGGGGTAAACTAACGAACCACAAAGTTTTTGGTGAGGACATTGCCATCCTCGCAGGTGATGGTTTATTAGCTTATGCATTTGAATATGCGGCAGCTCAAACTAAAAATGTACCAGCTCCCCAAGTTTTACAGGTAGTTGCTTGGTTGGCTAAAGCAGTCGGGGCATCGGGATTGGTTGGGGGTCAAGTGCTTGATCTCGAATCAGAAGGTAAGTCGGATATTAAAGAAGAAACCCTCACCTTTATCCATACTCATAAAACAGGTGCTTTGCTAGAAGCCTGTGTAGTTTGTGGTGGAATATTGGCAGGGGCAACGACAGCTAACTTACAAAGGCTATCCAAATATGCCCAAAATATTGGTTTAGCATTTCAAATTGTCGATGACATCCTAGATATCACTGCTACCCAGGAGGAACTAGGTAAAACAGCAGGTAAGGATATTAAAGCACAAAAGGCAACTTATCCTAGCCTCTGGGGGCTAGAGGCATCAAAAGTCAAAGCCCAGGAGCTGGTGAATGAGGCAAAAGCTCAAATGGAATCCTTTGGGGAAAAGGCTCAACCCCTGATTGCGATCGCTGACTTTATTGTGAATCGCACTCATTAAGGTACTTGGTATTGGGGTAAGGCCAAGGAAAGTTAAAGGATGAAGTTTTTAATCCTAGCCTACAGGAACACCAAAAACAAACATAGTTCATCCTTAATTATACCCTAGAAGGGACGCTATCGGGGGAAAATACTTCATAATTCATACTTGATCCTTCATACTTGATCGTTTCCCCAATGCTGAGTTATCGATGACCAATGACCAATTTAAAGTAAATAATTATGCAGGACTTTAGCGACATCCTAAACAACCAGGTGTTGCTGGTTGCGCTCATTGCTTGTCTGGTGGCTCAACTATTTAAATTTTTGGTTGATCTAACCAAAAATCGCAAACTTAATCTTCGGATACTGGTGACGGCTGGTGGAATGCCTAGTTCTCACTCAGCATTCGTCACTGCCTTGGCATTTGGTGTAGGACAAACGGTGGGATGGGCTTCTCCAGAATTTGCGATCGCTTTAGTGTTTGCCATCATAGTCATGTATGATGCTGCTGGAGTCCGGCAAGCTGCCGGTAAACAAGCTCGAATTCTCAACCAAATTATCGATCAGTTTTTTAGCGAAGACAAAGAGTTGAAAGAAGACCGCCTTAAGGAATTATTAGGTCATACACCCTTTCAGGTGCTTGTTGGTTTGGTGTTAGGTATCGCTATTTCTTGTATAGCAGCAACGGCTTATTGATCGTGTTAATTAGTAATTTTAATTAGTAATTTGCCATTACCTAGTTCAAAGGGAACTACTTAAAGTTAAAAGCGAACCACCTTACGTTTTAGTAGGGTAACTCGACGACTATCAACAACCATTGCCCAAAACCCCGCTGCGCTCAGTCGCCTTAAGATTGAGTTAGCTTGGGTTTCACTAGTTGTGTGTACTGTCAGTAAGTAAGGTCGCTGAGCATAAGAAACCAAGCCAACATTGACACCCAGTAGTTGCTCTAGTCGGGATGCCACTTCTGGTTGATTGAAGTAGTCCACCAGAACTGCATAACCATCACCCAATCCCTGAGGAGTATAACCTGGTATTGTAGTAGGCTGTCTAGTATTAGGCTGTCTAGTAGTAGGCTGGCTTGACGGTGGAGATTGAACTACAAAAGCTGAGTATCCCACTACCTGATCCAGATAGCGTGCCCAATCTTTGGCATCGTTAATCCCTCTGAAACCCCCAACGCGAGTTACTATGTCTTCCAAATATTGACAAAAATTAGTTTTTGCAGTCTTTGGTAAAATTCGTTGAATTTGTTCGTGATTTTTCCTAGTTCGGCTAAGCACTAACAAAATGTACTCACCGTTGTGTGGTGGTTGGCATTGAGGAGTTATTGGTTGAGCATAAACCGAATCAAAGAAACTAGCTAAAGCAGCCAGTGCTATCGATAAAATTTGTAAAATAAACTGTATTGTTTCCCTGGTCATAGATGATTAGATAGTAGACCCATAGCCACTGTCTTGGAAGCAAAAAACTAACCATCAAACTGATGCCAGAGACGCTAGAGGGTCAGGTATACTATCTGATGGTGCCTGAAATTCACCAGTTTTGACAAATTCTAGGCGCAGCTTTAACCAGGTGATGAACTTAGGATTAGTAGAAATTATCGCCGTTGCTGGTTGCGGACATTCCTGCTTGACCTGGGACATTTGGGAACTTTCCAAGAATGCTGGCTGGTTGACTAACCAAAAGTCTATTTCTTTTTCCTGTTCATGGTAGTGCCTGGTACGTTCCCGAAGTACTTCCTCCAATGGTTCTTCTTCAAGGAATTGTTGACTGGCTAAAACGTAGTAGTAAGTTTGCATAGTTTCAGTTACTGAGGAAAGCTCAAAATTTACCTTGCATCGCTTGTTTCATTTCTCTGACCGCCCGTTCTATACCCACCAGAGATGCCCGAGCAATGATGCTATGACCAATATTGAGTTCTTCCATACCTTCGATACAAGCAACCGGGTAAACATTCCAGTAGGTAAGACCATGACCAGCATTGACTCGTAAGCCAGCAGCAATCGCTTGTTGGCATCCGGAGGCCAAAACTTTTAATTCTTTAGCCTGACTGACTTCATCAGTAGCTTCTGCATAACTCCCCGTGTGGAGCTCAATAAATTTAGCTTTTGTTTTAGCAGAAGCATCGATTTGGGCGGGATCAGCGTCTATAAATAAGCTAACGGGAATGCCAGTGTTCTGTAACTGGGCTACAACCTCAGTAAGGCGAGGCATTTGCCCTGCTACATCTAGGCCTCCCTCGGTAGTCACTTCTTCTCGTTTTTCTGGTACGAGGGTAACGTAATCGGGTTTGACATCTAGAGCGATCGCTACCATTTCATCGGTAGGTGCCATTTCCAAATTCAGATGAGTTCGCACCGTTTGTCTTAACAGACCAATGTCCCTCTGTTGAATGTGACGTCGATCCTCTCTTAGATGTGCGGTGATGCCATCCGCACCAGCAAGCTCTGCCAACACCGCTGCTGCCACTGGGTCAGGTTCTACAGTGCGCCGTGCCTGACGAATTGTGGCAATATGGTCGATATTTACGCCCAGTGTTAGCACGAATGTTTTTCTCCTGGATTTGACATCCTAGCCACGACCATAGCGCAGCTTGGTCTTGAATTCCAAGGCTTTAAAACCTTAGCTTTGAGCAACATAGCCTTTTCTAGTTTAACAGGGGGAGGGAACATCTAGAGAGATTATCTATCAAGTGTCTACAAGACAGTACCCCGTGAATTAGAAAGCCCCTCGCGAGGGGCGTGCGCAGCGAAAGGTAGTTCACCTGAAATTCTTAATCCTGGGATTAGATGTTTCTAGGTTGCAGTTGGTCTGAGGATGGTAATTTGACATTCCAGGCCAGTCCTAAGCGCTGAAGCAGCAGGATGAAGAACCAACCCAGGTCAAGTTGCCACCAATAATGTCCAAATCTTGCTGAGTTGGGAAAAGCATGGTGATTATTGTGCCACCCTTCACCAAGGGTCAAGATGGCGACGATAGGATTGTTCTTGCTCATATCAGAGGTAGTAAACAGCTCGTTTCCCCACAGGTGGCAAACTGAGTTGACACAAAAGGTGATTTGACGAACCAGAAAAATCCGAAATGCTCCGCCCCAGATTAAACCACCTAAGACTCCTGAGACAGAACCAGTCAAGACTCCACCCAGGAAACCAGGAATTAACAGGGACAGCAATACCCAAAAGACGTAGAGGTTGTCTATTCTTCGGATCAGCTTGTCCTTGATTAGGTCAGGAGCATACTTATAGGGAGGCTGCCAATCCACATTCACAATCCAAGCAATATGGGAATGCCAAAACCCTTGGATAAATCCCCAAAATCCTCCCTGGTGAAGATGGGGTGAGTGAGTGTCTCCGTCTTGGTCAGAGTAAATATGATGGCAGCGATGATGGTGAACCCAGCTAGTGACTGGTCCTTGAGCTGCCATACATCCAGCAATGGCTAAGAATGCCCTTATAAAGGGTCCAGTATGAAAGGCACGATGGCTAAAAAGCCTGTGATACCCGACGGTAATCCCGATGAAATTCAGGATGTACATCCCGAGAAAAAGACCAATATCGAGAGGCTGGACGTTCAGTTTCTCAAGGAACATAACTACTATCGCAGCGATTACTCCCACAGGGGACATGGCGATAACGATAGTAACTACAGTTTTCTGAAGTGTGCTGACTTGTGGGGCAGTAGATGAAGAGATTGACACTTGTGTTGTTTCGATAAGATACTAATACACCAAAACTAAGCATATCCGATTGCTTGTCAGTCTGGCTCTGTTTGGACTCTAGCTCCGTGCTTAGCACGAAGGCTATCAACTGGGATTTTTGGATTTTGGATGGTTGTATTTTCGGCTAAATCCTCCAATTCCAGGGATTTAAGTTACATTTGGGCTAATCCTGACGGTATTGGTCATGGGTGACCTATTGCAGCTAGCTAGGCATTGGTGTTGATTTCAATCAATTTATTCCTTGAGGATAAACCTGACTTAATTTGGATACGAGACTTTGGTACTTTAAACCTTTGAGCCAGCAACTCAATTAACTCCTGATTGGCCTTGCCATCTACAGGTGGTGACTTCAAATGCACCTTGAGTGTCCCATCGTCTGAGTCTTCTATCTTTTGATGTTTAGAATTGGGTTTAACTTGAACTCGCCTCTTCATCAATGAAAGTTTCGTCAAAATCTTCTGGCTTCTGGGTATCGGAAGTTTTAATGTAGTCACCGTTTACCAGAGTAGCATACTGATCCGGATCGGCTCTGGTAAGTGTAAAGACTTCTGTTGCGATCGCAACCTAACCCTAATTCGAGCCAAACCATTGGAGCAAAACGACTGCGCCAATGGCGGTAAATTTCTTGAGTGATCTTGCCCCTAAAAACTTGACGCTTCATTTTTATCGTGTTACATTCGTATTACAAAAGAAATTCAAGCAACTCATTTAGCAATCTTTGTTTTGAGGCAAAGCGCGAGTGGGGGAAACCCCCGCAGGTCGGCGCTGCATCGCTTTTGGGTTTAGCTTGTCCTGTGGCGGGTAGCTCAATGGGAGAGCGCCAATTTTGCCCGAAAGGGCCGAAGAATTTAGGGTTATCGTCTTCTAAACGAATCCTTCCCTTGATTCACCGGAGGTTGCGGGTTCAAATCCCGCTCCGCTACACCAAAAACTCATCATGGGGCAGGTAGCTCAATGGTAGAGCAGATGGCAATATCCTTACATCTTTGATTCACTCCTTGCCTGAAAAGGCTGAAGAATTGAGGGTTATCGACTTTTAAACCATAGTGATGCAGGTTCGAGTCCTGCCCTGCCCCCTTCCTATTTGCCCCGATCGGGCCGGAGGGTGAAGCCATGAATTACCAATTTTTTACCAAAAAACAGACTAGCACACCCCAAAGCCAACCGATTCCTGGACGGGAAAAGGAGATGATTCAGGGACGTTCTGGCGGCTTCATGTTCAATGCTGGAACTTGGAAACTGCTGCGGCGTTGCTTGCTAGTTGGTACAGCTCAAAGCACTTACTATGCAGGTAAGAAAGAACTGACTGATGAGTTTGTCGAAGTGGTTTTCAGAGCAACTGCTGAAGACCCGAATCGGGTGTCGGAAGAAATCTTGTACGAAGCGCGATGGTCGTTCCATCAACAATAGTGCGCCAATTTTTGCCCTGGTACTACTGTCAATGGCAGAGGAATCAGTGGCTAAAAAAGCGTTTCAAGAAATATTTCCCCAAGTGGTGCGCACGGGAAGCCACTTCTATGAATGGCTGAGCTACACCAAATCTTTACGAGGATTTGGTAAGGTGGTGCGGGAAGTGGGGAAGAATTGGCTATCACATCCTGATGCTAAGAAATTAGCTTACCAACTGCTGAAATACCAACAGCGTCATGGATTCTCTAGTAGAGATGCCCTGCGACTGTTCCATGTCAAGCCACCCACAGAAGACCACCGACAGCTGTTTGAATGGGTAGTCAAAGGTTGGGAAGAACTGCCTAAGGACATTCCTTCCCCAGTATTAGCTCAGATTTGGTGGTATGAGTGGCTAAAGCGAAATCCAACACATACCTATGAAGCGATTGCCAAGGGTCGTTTGACTCATGAAATGGCTGCACCTGTGGGGAAAATGGACAAGCAGGCGTGGCAGTTGCTGTTCAATGAAATGCCAATTGGCGCGATGCTGCGTAACTTGGGTTCTCTGACTGAGCTGGGTGTGCTGCAAGCCCATGCACGGAAGAATCTTGACCGCATTGAACAGATTATCAATAATCAGGAGCATCTGCGCAAAGGACGGATTCACCCCATCGATGTCCTGAAAGCTCTCAAAACTTACCAATCTGGTGGACGTTTGGGGCGAAGCAAGAAAACTTGGACACCTGTTCCGCGCATCGTGGATATTTTGGAAAAGGCAGTAGAGCTGTCGTTTGAGGTAGTCGAACCCACTGGCCAGGTGTTTATGCATGCTGTGGACATTTCTGCCTCCATGTCTTACGGAGTTGTCGATTCGGTAGGACTCAGTTGTTGCGAGATTGCTACAACTATGGCACTGGTAACCGCAAAAGCTGAGAAAAATTACATGATTCGGGGTTTTTCTACTAAGTTCCGGGATTTGGGAATTACTAAGAAAGACAGCTTTAGTTCTGCGATCGCAAAAGCTAGCAATCAAAACTTCGGTGGCACCGATGCCTCAGTTGCCTATGATTGGATGATTAAGAATAGGTTCAAAGCCGACGTAGTTTGTTTTTGGACAGACAGTGAAAGTTGGGCAGGACGGCGTCATCCTACCCAGGCACTAGCGGAGTACCGCCAGAGGGTTAACCCTAATCTGAAAGCCGTGTATGTCACCCTTACTCCTTATGGGATTACCCTGGTTGACCCCAAAGATCCTCTGTCTTGGGATTTTGCTGGGTTTGATCCAGGGGTACCTCGGTTGATTCAAATGTTGGCTACCGGGGAAATTTAAATTAAAGGGCAGGTATAAAACCTGCCAATACCCAAGAATTCCATGGCGGGAATTACCTTATTCGCTTCTTGTCCTAGTGGAGCCGACTGCATCGCTTTATTAAATCAAAAAAAAACCTGAAACTCTTGTCCGTCTGTTGATGCAAAGGGCGAGTGGGACAAATCCTCCCATGAAGGCGCAGCCGTCGCTTCAGCATAGCTGCCAAATGCCTAACAGCTTACTACATCAAAGTAGATTCAAACTCCTACTAGAAAACTGATAGGAGTAGAATAGAGGACAGCAGTAAAAACGGGGTTGTGGAGGGAAGAACGTTGGATGAGCTGAGAACTGCGTTAGAGTTAGCAACCGTTGAAGAGTTACAACAAATGACAGACATTCTATTCTGTCGTAGGTTTAATCCCTTAGATTACCTTCAGCTCCCTGAGCCAATCGATATCCAAAGCCAAAACCGTGAAGCTTGGTTGGATTCCCTGGAAGAGCGATTTCGCTTCTTGGCAGCAGATGGAGTAACAGTACTCAAGGGACGCACGAGTGAAGTAACCTACCGACAAGCCCTGATTCAAGTTTGTCGTTACCTCAAAATTCCTTACTCTCAACGTCTGACTACAACTGACTTGGAAGCAGAAATATTTCTTCACCTAATGGAGAAAACCTGGAAACGCTTACCAACTCAAGAGCAGCAATCTTTGACAGTACAGGTACAGAAATGCTTAGCTAAGTCAAAACTCCCTGAACCCTTACCTGTACAAATCCAGCACAATCCTATCGACTTTTTACTCAAAGGTGGT
Source organism: Moorena sp. SIO1G6 (assembly GCF_010672795.1). Classification (NCBI taxonomy): domain Bacteria; kingdom Bacillati; phylum Cyanobacteriota; class Cyanophyceae; order Coleofasciculales; family Coleofasciculaceae; genus Moorena; species Moorena sp. SIO1G6. The sequence goes on along the minus strand of NZ_JAAHFZ010000008.1, from coordinate 383,735 downwards.
AGCGCCCTAGCATTGACCTCGATTCTAAAGCCAATAATACTGCAACAGGTTGCACGCCAGTTCGCCCTGCATTTCGCTCGCTATCAGGTGGCTAAACAAGCCCTAGTGAAGGGGGGTTTGGCAGCAGCAGCTCAGTTTCAGAACTACTTGACACTACAAACAGCACGACAGGGAATGGCACTGAGTGCTGCTCGTTATGGGGTTACTCGGAGTGTTTTTGCCTGCCTCGGTCCGATCATGTGGAGCTATTTCTTCGTTGACTTAGGCTGGAGAGCGATCGCAACCAACTACGGTCGGATTATTCCGACAATCTTAACCCTAGCACAAATTCGCCTGACTCGTGCTGAGTGCTGGGAACCAGTTTAGATTGATAGTAGTGGTTAGTGGTTAATTGGTTCTTGGGAAAGTATAGACATTCAGACAATCACCTACAAATAGGTTGGAACTGCGCTAAGCTGGGAACTCTTATATTTCCCCTATTTCCCGCTTTAGGCGCAGTGGGGTTAGTTCTAGCTGTGGGAGATACTTGGCGGCAAAATTACACCAGTATGATCTCAAAACCCCTAAACTGGGGCTTGGCTATTTTGAGTATCTGGTTGCTCATTACTAGTAGTTTAGCCTATAACCCCACAGAAGCGTTCCTAGGTTTAGGGAATTTTCTACCCTTCTTAGCGGTTTTCGCTGCTTTCTCTACCCTCATCCAAACCCCAGCACAGCTGAGGCAATTAGCCTGGATTATAGTTATTCCTTCCCTAGCAGTAACTATAATGGGTTTTGCTCAGATGGTTTTGGGTTGGACTAGCCCAAAACTCTTATCACTAGTCTTTGGTTCAACCTTGGTAGCTAACGGTAATCCTCCAGGTCGGATGGATTCAGTGTTTTTGTATGCCAATATCCTAGCCGCTTATCTACAAATACCATTAATTTTAGGAATAGGGCTGTGGATTGAGAGGTTTCAAGGGAGGCGTTGGAGCTGGCATCGATTCGATTATCCGCTGTTTTTCTTGAGTGTGGTGGTGATCGCTAATGCGATCGCACTAGTTTTGACCAACTCCCGCAATGCTTGGATAATCGCTGTTTTGGCTTGCCTTGCCTTTGCCCTTTACTTAGGTTGGTACTGGGTGGTGACAGCAGTTACTGCTGCTGTTGGTAGTGTTCTGTGGGCATCATTTGGTCCAATGCTAGGGCGTCAATGGCTGCGTCATATTGTCCCAGCATACTTTTGGATGCGATTGTCTGACCAGTTGTATCCCGACCGTCCCATCGCTACCTTGAGGACAACCCAGTGGCAATTTACTTGGTCAATGATTCAGGAACGTCCCTGGTTGGGTTGGGGGTTACGCAATTTCACTCCTCTTTACCAGTCACAAATGGAAGTCTGGCTTGGTCATCCCCATAATCTACCTCTAATGTTGACTGCTGAAACTGGCATCCCAGGCACACTGATGTTGAGTGGATTAGTTGGCTGGATCATGGTTCAAGGTATCCAACTATTAAGGGTTTGGTCAACCGTTGCCACCCCTACCACTAGACAAGATTGGCATCAAGACAAGTTAATTCTGTTCAGTTATCTGGTGGCTTTTGGCAGCTGTACTGTATTCAATCTCCTGGATGTAACTCTGTTTGACTTTCGGGTTAATACCTTGGGGTGGCTGTTGTTGTCAGCAATTCGTGGCGTGGCGTGTCACATTTAACCTACTTGAGTTCCACATAACGGAATTAGCTAAACCTGATTTGAAAACGAGTGATCTAAGCATGGGTCAAGATAACCACTTCCATGCTCCCTAGAATACGCGCTAGTTTTGCTTAGTTAACCGGAATTGTCCAGTTTTGTAGGATCCTTAAAGGATAAGGATCCTTCCAGATGTCACAATAATCGAAAGCGTTGTCTCACCAGTTAGGATAAAACTGCGGTGGCAAAAGATCGGGTCAGACAAAACATTAGGAATCCCCAAAGCTCAAACCCTACGAGTTATTACGAAATACTGGGATTGCACCCTAGTGCATCACCCATAGCCATCCGGCGTGCTTATCGGCAACTCAGTAAGCGCTATCATCCTGATACAACCGACTTACCCACTGAAACTGCCACGATTAAATTCCAAAAGCTGAACGAAGCCTATGCTACCCTGAGTAATCCAGAGCGACGAGCAATGTATGACCAAAAAATTGGTTATTCCCGCCTCAATGTTATTCAGGCACCGGCTAGTTTAAACAATCCAGTTAATCAAAAGCCACCAAGCTCCTCGTCCTCAGCTTACCTTGATCCCACTGACCGCCCTCTTTCAGCTGGGGAGATTTTTGTCCTATTCATTTTAGGACTAACCTTTCTAGCCTGCTTACTACTAGCCATAGCGATTGGATTAACCCAAGGTGAAGCTGCTGTGCTAATTTCTAAACCCAATGCTAAAGATTTGCTTACCTTACCCGAGATTAATTCTATTCAACAAGCGAAACCTGATAATTTGGATAGTAAAATACCGGTTAATAACCAATCAGTCCAAAATCTCCAGATAAACCATCCCTAAGAATAACTGATCAAGAACAAATTATACCAATTCTCATAGGTATGAGGTACACATTTTCTGGATTTTAGGGAACAGGGAACAGGGAACAGGGAACAGGGAACAGGGAACAGGGAAAATTTAATAGGGATGCGGTGCATCAATAAACGGAATCAAAGTGAAAGAATACTGTACCTCATAACGGCGATAAAAGCTATATAATATTAATTATGGTTAATCCCTTATAATTATAGTTAATCCCTTATAATTTAATTGTGTTAATTTTTAATTGAAAATTGTCAGGTGACCATTGACAATTTTCAATTTTATACTGATGTACCACCAATAATTATAAATAGTTAATCGGACTCGATATGACACTTCCGCCAGGTGATACCCCCTTGTATAACCACCCTCTACCTGAAATAGAGAGGTGGCTGAAAAGACTAGGATGTGAACAAGACAGTAAGGATCTACATTGCTGGCGTGTTGATCGACCTACCTGGAAAGCAGAACTTTGCCTTGAGGTAGAGGAGTTAATCGTGCGCTACCTCAAGTCTGGGGAAGATGGACAAGATATTCAAAGATCGTTCAAGTATTCCCTCAGCCGCAAAGATATAGAAGACGCAGTTTTCTGTGGTCCTTAGTGGGTGAAGGGTCTGCAGTCGTTGAAAGTCAGAAGGTTGAACGCGAACGCGTGGCCTTTTGGCTAAGGTTTAATTTTCCAACTATAGCAGTTCTCAATGGGGTGAGGTACTTTCATCCTGGGTTTGAAGGAGTGGCCTCGATGAAAATTAAATGTACCTCATAACTATGAGAAATTATATAGCTTCTCTAAGCTGTAACCTTTAATCGGCAACCTTTCAATAAAAAACCTTAAGCTAAAAAAACTACCCTACAAGGAACGCCAAAGGCGAACAACTAAAAAACCTTTAACCATTCTTAGACTTTTCCAAACCGACGTTCACGCTGCTGATAAGTAGACAAAGCACGGTGAAACTCTCCACGGTCAAAATCTGGCCATAGGGTATCTGTGATGTAAAGTTCCCCATAAGCCATTTGCCAAAGCAGGAAATTGCTCAAGCGCATTTCCCCACTAGTGCGAATTAGCAAGTCTGGGTCACAGACATTGGCAGTGTAGAGATGGCGTGAAAATAGGGCTTCGTCAATGTCATCTGGTTGGATGTGACCAAGCTGTACCTGAGTAGCAATGGCTCGACAGGCTTGTATAATTTCCTGGCGTGCTCCGTAGTTAGTAGCCACAGTAAACTGAATGCCAGTATTATTGAGAGTTTCATTCATAGAATGCTCAATTTCTGCTTGCAAGGATGGGGGTAAGGCAGTCAAATTTCCGACAAACTGAATCCGAACATTCTCCTCCATCATTTCTTGAAGTTCTCTAGCCAAAACTCGCTCGAACAAGGTCATCAGAAACTCCACCTCTTCTAAGGGACGTCCCCAGTTTTCTGTAGAAAATGCATAGGCGGTAAGGGCTTTGATTCCCCAATCATCACAACAACGCAGTAGTTTTTTGAGAGCCTCCACCCCTTGCCGATGTCCTATAACCCGAGGTAGTCCCCGGCGTTTTGCCCAACGACCATTACCATCCATAATCACTGCCACATGTTTAGGCAAACGGTCTGGTGAAAGGTCGCTTGGTAATTTGTTTAGGATAGTTTGCATAGCAGTTATTTTTTCTCTTGAGACGTTGATGATGGAAGACGGAGGAAACGTGAAACTAGCACCCGTCCCTGGGACTTGAATTGGCGACCTAGGTTGCGTAGACCTGGAGCAACTACCTCACGATCCACGACTGGGGAAAATCGTTCCTCTAGCAATTGTTTGAGTTTTGTGCTAGTTAGTGGTCGGTACAATCCTCCTTTTTCCGCCAAAGAAATTGAACCCGTCTCTTCAGATACAACAATACAAAGGCAATTTTCGACACGTTCTGTAATTCCCATCGCAGCCCGATGGCGGGTCCCCAGCTTCCGAGAGGCTGTGCGCTCAGAAAGAGGCAAAATTACCCCCGCAGCTACAACCCGAGAGCCACGAATTAATACCGCTCCATCGTGTAACAACGTAGTTGTTTGGAAAATGGTTTGCAGTAGTTCTTTAGAAATTTCAGCATTTAGCTGAACACCCGGTACAGAAACATCCCGCTCATCAATTGGACCATTAGTTTCTAAAGTTATCAAAGCGCCAACTCGATTTTGAGACAACTCTTTGACCGCGTCTACGATTTCATTGATTACACTGTCAGGCTTAGGAGTGGGACGTCGTTGTCCTTGAAACAACTGCACAATCTCTCCTCTACCTAACTGTTCAAGAAATCGACGAAACTCTGATTGGAAGATGACAGCCATTGCCACAGCTGAGCCAACCACCAACTTTTCTAGCACAAAACTCAATAGCGTCAACCCTAACCTATTACTTACTGCTGCGGCTAACATCAGGACAATTAGCCCTCGAACCATCCATAATGTGCGGCGCTCCCCAATGATGAGGAGCACAAGATAAGTAAGGGCTAGAACCAACCCAACATCGATGCTGTGAAGCAACAATGACTGAGCCCAGCTATGGTCAGTAACAGGACCCGGCAACGGAGGCATTGAACGTTCAGGAAAGAATTAAGGATGGAGATGGAGTCGAACTGGCTTGATTTTAGCGTCAGCCAAGTGATTAGCTCTTAAAAAGTTAATGGTTAATGGTTAATGGTTAATGATTGGCGGTTACCCAAAAGTCAACCACCAACAACCAACAACCAATAGCTTTTAGCTTTTAGCTTTTAGCTTTTAGCTAATTTCTGCTCTGGGTCTGAGTCGTTCGGGCAAACGATCTAGGCGAATTAAATCTTGGTAAGTTTCCCGCTGCACAATCACTTGGGCTTCTCCGTCCTTGACTAAAACTGCTGCTGGTCTGGGTAACCGATTGTAATTAGATGCCATGCTGTAATTGTAGGCACCAGTAGCCATTACCACCAAAATATCTCCTGGCTGAGTTTGAGGTAGGGTGGCATCTTTAATCAGAATGTCCCCTGATTCACAATGTTTACCAGCAATTGTGATTTTTTCGGTCAGGGGAGCTGACATCCGGTTGGCAACGACAGAGCGATAAACGGATTGGTAGGTAATGGGACGCGGATTATCTGACATACCTCCATCAACTGTCAAGTAAGTCCGGATTTCGGGGATGACTTTAGAACTACCCAAAGTGTAGGCGGTGACACAGGCTGGACCAACAATGGAACGCCCGGGTTCCGATAGCAGTTTCGGTAGGACGAGTTGCCGAGAAGTGCAAGCAGCAACAACGGAGTCACAGACTCCCTTGACCCAATCATCAATACTAGGGGGGTCATCGGATTCTAGATAACAAATCCCTAAGCCTCCTCCTACATTTATCTCTTGTACTGGCAAATCGTAGTCAGCCGCTTTAACAATACACTCCACTAGCACTTTCGCCAGATCTTGATGGGGTTGCCTCTCAAAAATCTGAGAGCCAATGTGGGCGTGTAAACCAACAAAGTTGAGGGTTGGGTGTTGGCTGATAAAGGTAAAAACTTGATCCCAGGTATCGGGATCAAAGCCAAACTTACTGTCTAGGTGACCAGTGCGGATGTAATCGTGGGTGTGACACTCGATCCCTGGGGTCAAGCGAATCATGATCCGGATATTCTCTTGTGGTAAAGAAGCCAGGGATTTTAACTCCAGCCAGTTATCCACTACGATGGTGCAGCCACTCTCGGTAGCTAGTTCCAGTTCACTGGTAGATTTATTATTGCCATGGAAATAGAGTTTGTCAGCACTAACACCAGCTTGTAGAGCAGTGTAGAGTTCACCACCAGAAACCACATCGATTCCGAGGCTTTCAGAGTTTGCGATCGCACAAATTGCTAAACAATTCCAGGCTTTAGAAGCGTAGAGAACCAGGGATTCTCCGGGGTAGTAGTTAGCAAAGGCTTCCCGATACTGATGGCAAGCAGTTCTAAAGGTTACTTCGTCCACAATGTAAAGGGGGGAGCCAAATTGCTCGACTAGAGTCGTCACATCGCAACCACCAATTTCCAAGCAGTCACGGCTGTTGACTTTGGCGGTTAGAGGTAGCAGTTGCTGATTCGGTGAGGGGTTTGATCCACCATTGTTTGAGTCTGGAGTGATAGATGAATCGAGATACTGAAGCCCTGAATTGTGAACCTCAATGGGTTGAGTCGATAGCATTATGTAATTATTTTCCTGATTTTGCTTTACAGTTGGAACTTGCGTCTCGTTAATCAGTGTACAATTGAAGGCTGTGACTGTCTTAAAACTTAAACCCCTCAAAGCAGAGCACCTAAGTGCCGCAGTGGCACTAGATCAGCTGTGTTTTGGTGGACTTTGGACTCGGTCGGGTTACGAGCGAGAGTTGGATAGCCCCAACAGTCAGTTGTTGGCTTTGGAAGCTCCTCCAAAAGGGGGCAAAAAACCAACTTTGCTTGAAGGCACAGGTGTTCCCATCACCTCATTACCCAATTGCCTGGTAGGCTTAGGTTGTTTTTGGTCAATTTTGGAGGAAGCCCATATTATTATTCTGGCAGTGCATCCTGACTACCAACGTCAAGGTTTGGGTCAATTACTGCTTTATTCATTGCTACAAGATGCTAAACAGCGTAATTTAGAGTGGGCAACCTTAGAGGTGAAACCATCTAATCAAGCAGCACTGGCTCTTTACCAAAAGTTCGGCTTTACTGAAGCTGGACGACGTAGAAATTATTACAAAGATACTGGGGAGGATGCTCTGATTTTATGGCGAGGGGGTCTGAAAACCCCTGAATTTGAAAAAACAATGGCCGATTGTTACGAGGAAATTAAACAGCGCTTGGCAGAGATTGACCTGGAAATTGGTTAATGGCTAATCGCCAGAAATGGCTGGGAAGTAAGTAAATAACTGTTTCAATTGCTGCGAGTTGTGTAAAAATCAACAGTGGGCTGATTTACCTGTGCTAGAATCAGCTTACACGGGCATGCAACAGGTGATGGGAATACGCCATGTTTGAACGCTTTACAGAAAAAGCCATTAAGGTGATCATGCTGGCTCAGGAAGAAGCACGTCGCCTAGGTCATAATTTCGTAGGCACAGAGCAAATCCTCCTGGGTTTGATTGGAGAAGGAACTGGCGTAGCTGCCAAGGTCCTCAAATCTATGGGCGTAAATCTCAAAGACGCTCGGATTGAAGTTGAGAAAATTATTGGCAGGGGTTCCGGCTTCGTTGCTGTCGAAATCCCGTTTACCCCTAGAGCAAAGCGGGTTCTGGAGCTATCCCTAGAAGAAGCTCGCCAGCTAGGCCATAACTACATTGGTACAGAACATCTGCTACTTGGGCTAATACGGGAGGGAGAAGGCGTAGCGGCTAGGGTTTTGGAAAACCTAGGAGTAGACCTGTCTAAAGTCAGAACCCAAGTTATCAGAATGTTGGGTGAAACGGCGGAAGTCACAGCAGGAGCCTCTCAAGGTCGTACAAAGACTCCTACTCTCGATGAGTTTGGCTCGAACCTAACCCAGATGGCTAGTGAAGGCAAGCTAGATCCAGTAGTAGGACGGGAAAAGGAAATAGAACGGGTAATCCAGATATTGGGACGCCGTACCAAGAATAACCCAGTATTGATCGGAGAACCAGGGGTAGGAAAAACTGCGATCGCAGAAGGCTTAGCCCAACGAATCGCTAACAATGATGTTCCAGACATTTTGGAAGAAAAGCGAGTCGTTACCCTCGATATTGGCTTACTGGTTGCTGGAACCAAATACCGGGGTGAGTTTGAAGAACGCCTGAAAAAAATTATGGATGAAATTCGTCAGGCATCTAACGTAATCCTGGTGATTGACGAGGTTCATACCCTGATTGGTGCAGGTGCAGCTGAAGGGGCAATTGATGCGGCAAATATCCTCAAACCAGCCTTAGCAAGGGGAGAATTGCAGTGCATTGGAGCGACAACTTTGGATGAGTACCGCAAACACATTGAGCGGGATGCAGCCCTAGAACGTCGTTTCCAACCAGTAATGGTCGGTGAACCGTCAGTAGAAGAAACTATTGAGATTCTATACGGCTTGCGGGAGCGCTACGAGCAACACCACAAATTGAAAATTTCCGATGAGGCTCTCGAAGCAGCAGCAAACCTCTCAGACCGTTATATTTCCGACCGTTACCTGCCAGATAAGGCCATTGACCTGATCGATGAAGCAGGAAGCCGAGTGCGTTTGATTAACTCCCAGTTGCCCCCAGCAGCAAAAGAGCTAGATAAAGAACTGCGTCAGGTCCTCAAAGAAAAAGATGATGCGGTACGCTCCCAGGACTTTGATCGAGCTGGGGAACTGCGCGATCGCGAAATGGAAATAAAGGCGGAAATTCGCTCAATTGCCCAAAGCAAGAAGAGCGAATCTCGGGGTACTGATGAAAGCCCAATTGTAGATGAAGAGGACATTGCTCACATTGTTGCCTCTTGGACTGGTGTGCCGGTACAAAAACTGACTGAATCAGAGTCAGAGAAACTACTTCACATGGAAGATACCCTGCATCAGCGCCTGATTGGTCAGGAAGATGCGGTTAAAGCCGTTTCCCGAGCAATTCGTCGAGCAAGGGTAGGCTTAAAGAATCCCAACCGTCCTATTGCCAGTTTTGTATTCTCTGGACCTACAGGGGTCGGTAAGACAGAATTAGCTAAGTCTTTGGCAGCTTACTTCTTCGGGTCTGAAGAAGCCATGGTGCGCCTAGATATGTCCGAATACATGGAGCGCCATACCGTTAGTAAGTTGGTAGGTTCGCCTCCTGGATATGTGGGCTACAACGAAGGTGGTCAACTAACTGAGGCAGTGCGTCGTCGTCCTTACACAGTAGTGCTGTTCGATGAAATTGAAAAGGCACACCCAGATGTGTTCAATATGCTACTGCAAATCCTAGAGGATGGCAGGTTGACTGACTCCAAGGGTCGGACGGTAGACTTTAAGAACACCCTGCTGATCATGACCTCGAATATCGGTTCCAAGGTTATTGAAAAGGGTGGCGGACAACTGGGCTTCGAGTTCAGCGATAATCAAGCGGAATCCCAATATAATCGAATTCGGAATCTAGTCAACGAAGAACTTAAACAGTACTTCCGCCCAGAGTTTCTGAATCGTTTAGATGAGATTATCGTCTTCCGTCAGTTGACCAAAGAAGAAGTCAAGGACATTGCCAAGATTCTGTTAAAAGAAGTGTTTGGTCGTCTGTACGAACAAGGCATTACTCTAGAAGTCAGCGAGAAGTTCAAAGACCGTTTGATCGAAGAGGGTTACAACCCCAGCTACGGGGCCAGACCATTACGTCGAGCAATCATGCGGTTGTTGGAGGATGTGCTGGCAGAAGAAATTCTCTCCAGTCGCATTAAGGAAGGAGATATTGCCTATGTTGATGTCAATGAAGAGGGTAAGGTACAAGTCAGTCGTAAGGAAAACCGAGAGCTTTTGCCTCAAGGAGTTGAGTAAATGATTGTAGGGTAAAGCCCCTAGTTATCCTGTGCTAACTCCCCTTAATCCCCCCCTTACTAAGAGGGGGGAATTTTTTGGCATTGTTTATTACAAATTACCAGAATAAGTACGGAAGAAGCTAAAAAAGTGCTACCAGTATTAAAGTAAGCTATCAGCCGTCAGCTATCAGCTATCAGCTAGCAAGCGCTTTAACTACACGGGGTCGGATGAGTAAAACGAACAGGGATTTTCAACCAGCGATACCAGCACCCCCCAGCTTGTTTACTACCTCCTGTTGATGAGTCATGATAGCTAAGGGTTGATAGCTGAATGCTTACGTATTAAAAATGGCACGATAATAGTTTATAGGATAATGGAAGACTTTTTTAAAAATGTATCTCGTTACCCACGCTATCTAATCAGTATTACTCTAGGGATATTCTATTCCCTGTTTTTGCTGGTAAAACCACTACTGAACCGCCCCCTAACTGCGATCGCATTAATTGGCATAGCCGTGGGAGTTTCTCTATTCTTGGTTTTCACCCTACGTGGCATGCTCGGCTTCAGTCCGGTTTAGATTAGGTTTAGACTAGGTTTAGACTAGGTTTAGACTAGGTGCGCGCAGCTTTCGATGATGCCCATACTTTAACAAAGGGAACGTCATGACTACAAATCGCCGTGTTTTTCGGGTTTCCTCCCTAATTCAGCAGGAGGTTAGTCAAATGTTGCTTAACGATATCAAAGATGACCGGGTCGGTAGTGGGATGGTTAGCATTACCAACGTTGATGTCTCTGGCGACTTGCAGCACGCTAAGATCTATGTCAGCATCTATGGCACTGATGAGGCAAGATCTAAAACAATGGCTGGATTAAAATCAGCTACAGGTTATGTCCGCCGAGAACTAGGTCGGCGGATTCGCCTGCGCCGCACACCAGAGGTGATGTTTATTGAAGACCGTGGTCTCGAAGGAGGCGATCAGATGCTGAACTTACTGAATCAGCTTTCTCAAGAACGCCAGAGCAAGCAACTCGAAGACGATATTTCTGGAGCACAAGCTTGAATTCTCTCCCAAAGTCACTGCCTGATCTAAATAACCTTTCCCTAGCAGAACAGGTGGCGCAAATGGTAGTGGTTCGAGCATCCGGCTACCTATTTGATCACCAAATTCAGTATCCGATTTGGGAACCCCCAGCCCAGCAATTGCAGCGTTGGTTGCAAGAGTTGGGTATTGGGGGTGTTATTTTACTAGGCGGGAGTGCTGTGGAACTCGCCCTTAGGTCGAAACAACTCCAAGAGTGGGCAAAAATTCCCTTACTGATCGCTGCTGATATTGAAGAAGGTGTGGGTCAAAGGTTTGCCGGTGCCACCTGGTTTCCCCCACCGATGGCACTGGGAGCCATTGCCCAAAACGATCCTGAGCCAGCTTTGCAGTATGTCCGTACTATGGGAGAAATCACCGCTACTGAAGCGTTGGCCATTGGGATTAACTGGATCCTGGCACCAGTTGTTGATGTCAACAACAATTCCCAAAATCCTGTTATCAATGTCCGGTCGTTTGGTGATAACCCTCAAATCGTTAGCCAATTGGCTTCTGCTTTTATCGAAGGAACCCGACCCTATCCAGTCTTAACCACTGCCAAGCATTTTCCCGGTCATGGCGATACCGCGACAGATTCCCATCTGGATTTACCAATCTTGCCCCACTCACCACCGCGACTAGCTACGGTTGAATTGCCTCCCTTTACCAATGCGATCGCTGCTGGGGTAGATGCCATCATGACCGCTCACCTCCTAATTACAGCTTGGGATGACCAACACCCCGCCACCCTCTCTGAGCGAATTTTGACTCAACTGTTGCGCACAGACTTGGGATTTGAAGGACTGATTGTGACTGATGCTCTAGTGATGGGGGCAATTGCTAATCGCTATGGTGCCGATGAAGCCACAGTCATGGCTGTAGAAGCCGGTGCTGATATTCTCTTGATGCCCGTTAATCCCGAAACAGCAATTGAGGCAGTCTGTCAAGCAGTCGAACAAGGACGGATCTCACGGCAGCGGATTCAGGCATCAGTAGAGCGCATAAGTCGTGCAAAACGTAAAGTGGGCTATCACTCTCAAAGAGAGGGTTTAGACGAACACTCCACTGCACAACAAATAGCATCTCTACAAAACCCCCTCTCACAACCTGTCCTGGAGTCGGGCTTAGACGATGATCCAGCTCAACAACCGATAACATTTCAACCCAACCCCAATTGGCTCTCGCAACTAGCTCAACCAACCACAATCACGACTGTAGCCGATATTCTCCAGGCTTCCCAGATAACTAGAGGTTTTCTAGCTTTATCATCAATACCCAGCAGCAGTAATCAACCGTTACGTAATCTAATTTTGGTCGATGATCTCTTAGCTTGTGACTTTTTGGGACAGCATACACCAGCAGTCGCTTTACCAAGAAGGCTGGGTTACAAACTCCAACTGGTTGATAGTCACACGACCCTACCTTCGGAAGTAGTCGATAATCCTGTTGGTGCTAAAACTACTCTGCTACAGCTATTTATCCGAGGTAACCCGTTTCGGGGTAGTGCTGGATTGACAGCAGTAGCTAGGGCATGGCTTAAGATGTTGTTGAAAACTGGGGATTTACAAGCTCTCGTGATTTACGGTAGTCCTTATGTGTTAGAGCAGTTCCTGCCAGAGTTGCCACCGGAAACACCATATGTATTTTCTTACGGGCAGATGCCAGCAGCTCAAGCGATCGCTCTTAAAGCATTGTTACCCGAAAGCTCAACAATAGATACTTTTGTGAGATTTATTTAATTTTTAGGGAGTTTTAAGATAATTTTTGCCAATTTGCCCCTCTACAGCTTGAGCAGAGGACAAGATGAAGATGAACTACTCCAAAACCTATAGTAATTAGACATTTTAAAATAACCACTAGTATAACAGAAGCATATAGCCCTGGTCAAGTAATAGGAGTTGACAAAATCACCAATCCAATATAGAAAACCACCGATAATTCCAGCTGTACTCCTATCCCCCATCCCCGGATTATTAAGAGACTATTTATAAAGTAAATCTTAAGACAGCTAGAGTAATGAATATGGGTGGGTTAAGGCGGACAGCTCTGTTAAAGCGATGCAGCGAGGTAGCGCGGTCAAAGGAGGCCACCCCATGAGCGACTACCGGTGCGCTCATGGGGGTTTCCCCCACTCGCGCTTTGCATAAAGAGAGACTTGATCAGCTTTCACAGTACTCGCCCCCTATCCCACCCTAAGCAAGGATTTAAGCTTTATTTAACAAACAGCCAATAAAATATATCCCATATTCTGATTACTTAACCAATGGTATCTGGGGGTGGTCAGACGGGTTTGGCAGCCAGGTAGTCCTTAGAGAGACAGGGGGTTTGAGAGAAAGGTAGCTCCTACAGCCAATGACCAATGGCTCAGTCATAACCCAGTAGGCATTTTAGCTGTCCATGGGTTAGACTTTGACAACTTGCCCAAAGTATTGGAAGATCCTTATCAACAAATCTTGGTCAATGGTAACTTCTTATACTGAAATAATTTTATTTCACAGTAAGTAAATTTGGATTAATATAATCGTATCCCCGTTTTTTAGATCAAGCTGATAAGATATCCATGAGTGTTAACACAGTGCCATCTACCCCTTCTATCCGTTATTCAATCGATGTGATCCAAGACGAAGCACGTCGCTTAGTGGATAAAGGATTTGTCAGTCGTCAACAGCCCATTTACGTTCTTTGCCAATATATTCCAGCTCGAGAATGGCTGTGTGTGGAGTGTGAGCTAGAGCAGTGCGAATTCCTGCTAAGAGACCGTATTGCTGACCTGATCGGTTCTCAAAAATGGGAAAATGACTAAGCGACCTCAGTCAAACGGCATAGAAGCTGATCCTAAGACAAAAAAGTGCGATCGAGTAGGTAACTAACAAAACCCCATCAATGCCACCGATAAAGGCTATAGTGACTTACTAGATGGGTTGGGCAACCGTCAGCGGTTGAGTATATATCAGCAAACTTCAGGGAATAGTGTTGGGGAGTAACAAAGCTGCCATTTGTAATCAAAAGCCTTGAGTTGATGGTATCTCAGCCCTGAGTGGGTAAATCCATTAGATGGGAACAGAAATGTCAGAGATTGAGCGGAGTTTCTGTTTCCCGTGGTTGATTTCTAGGCTATTAGTCTCCCACTTTAGTCTCCCACTCAGACCTGAGTTTTTTCACGCTCCGTGTCAATCTAACTATTTCAATCTAACTATTACTGTCTGATTTACGCAATTCCTCTAACTCCTTACGAAGATCAGCAAGTTGTGTTGTCAGTTCCTCAATATCATCCTGTGCATTGGACTGAACAGGATTGCTAGATGATGCTGCAGCAGGATCACTGGAGGTACCAGTTGTCGGTGTACCCACGGGATTACCTGGTTGATTCCACATCTGCTCAATAAAACGTCGGGCTTCAAGTTCAGTAGTCTCTCCTTTTTCCGCCCACTCAGTCACCTGTTGATTGAAATCTGACTGAAACTGAGCCAGACTTTCTTCACGCTTTTGAGGGTCTTGCAGGGTTTCAACGAAAGAGGCTGTTGCCCCCAAGGAGGCGCGAAACCCAGTTTGCAGTAATTCCAGGAGATTGTTGGAGTTCATTTATACTAACGATTTACCATAAATTTTTTCTTAAGGACGTCCCACGGACGTGCAGTGCATCTGCTATGGAAGAGCCGAAACGGTTAACAAATTCTTCCCCATCTTCACCATCTCCGTCTGTTGCCCCTATCCCACCTGTTGCCTCTGACCTTAGTTTCTTGAGAGACATTAGGCAGGATGTCACGGGACAACAATTGCTGGAAATGACACCCCAGCCTTCAGCTGACTTGTTCCAAATACAGGTTAACATCTTCTACTACACGAGTCAGTTCAGCTTCCGTACTCAAGCGGATGCGATCATCTCTGAGGGTAATTAAGACTTTAGCAGCAAACGGAGAAGGATAGATATTGGGATTGCAGAAAATCTCAAGAAAGACATCCCCAGTAAATTGGTACTCCATCGGTTGTTGAGGCTTGGGTCTACCACCACTAGATACCTGAGCAGCAGCTTTCAGACTCTGCATCAGTTGGTAAAGCTGACGTTGCAATTTTTTGGCAGCATCGGCGGTGAATGGAAAAGACACCGAACCATCATTAAGATTTAATTTAAGTGGTATAGCGGACATAAGGCAACTTTAAGATGTTATGGATTGTTTGTTAATGGTGGTTGATAAGTTAAGTCGGTAAAAATAAACAAAACATGTGACCCAGCCGATGCAGTTCACGTCAACGGTTAACGGTAAACTTCCAGGGCAAAAACATTAAGCCCTTATTATACTTTCCTGTGGGGACTAACATCGGTCCCCAATGACTATTAATCAAAGCTGATAATCAAAGCTGAGGCTCTGCTTGGGACGTGGTAGCCAAGCTTTTCTCTTTGTCCCGCTTCCGCTTTTTGGCATACAACTGAATTGAGGCAGCCATTGCTATAATCATCGCAAGAATTAACCAAGACGTAATATCTGTAGGCAAACTGTTCTTAAACACTGCCAGTAAAACAATTACCATCAGTAAGACAGTAGGTGCCTCATTGAGAGCACGGAACTGCTGACCAGTCCAACTGCATTGATTGGCAGCCAGCTGTCCCATAATCCTACCGCAATAGAAATGATAGACCAGTAAAAGGGCTACAAAAGCCAGCTTGATATGTAACCAACCTTGCTTGAGCACTTCTGGTTCTGTGACCAGTAAACCAATTGCCATCGCTACCGTTACCACCATACCTGGGGTAGTAATTATGTGATAGAGACGTTTTTCCATAATCTCATACTGATTTTTGAGAATGGTTTGGGCAGGTTCCGGCTCCTGTGAAGCCTCTGCATGATAGACAAACAGACGCACTAGATAAAACAGACCGGCAAACCAAACCACTACACCAATGAAGTGAAACGCCTTGAACCAGAAATAAGCCATAGATTGTGTCCTCCATTATTACAACAGCGTCATGCAGCTCAGCAGTGTCTACCCTCATGACTTCAGCTATAGCGCGTGTCGCGTATCAGCTATCAGCTTCTTGAGGGAAGTCCCAGGAATAATCATGTACTCACTGTCCTCAGCCAAATGCCTAAGTTTTCCTGGCTTCAAAAGCTTAGTAGACCAGAGCTGATCGCTAAATGCTTACGATTATCTCATAAAGATCTAGGTAGCAGGAAACCCCGTGTCTCATGACCGGGGAGGAATGCCACCTAGTGGCTAAAGCCACCAGGGTAAGCGCAAGAAAAAATGGCTCATCATGTGCATTGGTCGGATATCGGTTGCTCGTGGCTCGAAACCCCTATAATCTCGTAGAACTTTACTCGCAATAGAGTTAATTTGTTGAGAATGATCCCGTTTTTTTATCAATAAGCCACAGCTTATTGATTCTTGCGCTTACCCTGCTAAAGCCACCTAGTAAGCTAACCGTGATGAGGATCGTTAATGTACCTTTGAATGGTTTCAGTACTTACTTTCCCCGCTGCCCTTAAAAAAATAACTGTTTGTCCAGAAAGATGGAAGTTTATTAAGATCGGTAAACTCTTTTATTAAGTAGTTAGCACTTCTCCCTTTCAAATCTACCTTTCAAAGCTATGACTACCTGGTGAATCGCATTTTTATGATATATTTATACAGATAAATTTTTAATATTTTTCTACTTACAATTACCATATATTTCTGTAAATAATTTTGAAAAAATGTGGCTAAATTATCTTTATTTTTGCAGATAAATACTTTATCCAAAAGTTTTATTTTCTAGGACAAATGGACTATATAAGTAAATTTTAAGTTTAATTTTTATAGCTTTTTTAAAAAAAAACAAGTTTATCGGAATTTAATGTCGCTACCAGTGTAGATTCTAATCGATATAACGAGAATAATTAACGATATATAATGGCTCAAGCTAATAAGAGCATAGGAGTACAGCAAATAATGCTGTACCCGGATAAAGAAACAAAGGCAATCTTGGAATATTTATGTGAACAGTCAGGAAAGCTTTATAATATGGGGGTGTATTTTGCTCGTAAAACATTTTTCAAGACAGGTTTAATATTGACTGGAAAATTTGACTTAATCTATGAACCAAGTGTAGGAAAAACAAAGATATCTAAGTCACTTCCTTCGACTCCAGCCCAACAAACACTATTAAGTGTCACGGAAGCATTTAAGTCTTACAAAAAACTAAGAGACCTATGGTTCAAGGGAAAGTTGCAACATAGACCAAAACCTCCCAGCTACTTAAAAGGCTCAAAGATGTTCAAGGTTACTTATCCAAATTCAGGTGGTCAAAAGCCAAAACTAGTTAATGGACAGGTTAAATTTTATCTTGGTTTGACTGTTAGGCGCTGGTTTGGGATTAAGAATTTTACCTTGCCTTTTCCAAGTAATTTAAAAGGAAGAAAAATAAAGGAATGGACTATACTCCCCAAAAATGGCGTCTTCTATCTAGAAGTGTCTTATGAAATCCCAGTTCAGAACAACCAGAGAAATTTAGCCAGCAATGAAGCATTAGGTATAGATGTTGGAACCGCTGATAATTTAGCAGCGTGTGTTGACACCCTAGGCAATTCGTTTTTGATTGATGCCCGTGCAATGAAGGCTTTTAACCAATACTGGAACAAGCAGGTGTCAACCAGAAAAGAGGGTAAACCACAAGGCTATTGGGATAGTTGGCTTGATCGAGTAACTCGGAAGCGTAACCACCGCATTAAGGACGGCATCAATAAAGCAGCTAAGCTAATTATCAATCACTGTTTAAAATACGGTATAAAGACGATTGTCTTGGGATGGAACGAAGGTTTAAAAAGTAATGCTAATATGGGGCGATTGAATAACCAAAATTTTGTTCAAATACCTCTTGGCAAACTCAAAGACAGATTAAGACAATTGTGTGAAATCCATGGGATTCGATTAGAAGTAACTGAAGAAGCTTACACAAGTAAAGCTAGTTACCTTGATGGAGACTCCCTGCCTAAATTTGGCGAAAAACCAAATGGGTGGAAAGCATCAGGAAAGCGTATTAAGCGTGGTCTTTACCGTAGTGGCGATAATTCAGTTGTAAATGCGGATCTAAATGGTAGTGCAAATATTTTAAGAAAAGTAGCCAGTAAGCTAGGTATAGACTTAAGCCGACTGGGTAGACGGTCTTTGACAACCGTAGCGAGAATTAGGTTGTGGGCGCTACCACAGTCTAATCTGTCAGCAGAATCCCCGCGTCTAATGATCGGGGAGTGTCAAGTCTTCTTAAACTCATACAAAAACCATACAGAGTCAAACAGATAGATGAACCATAGCATAAACCTGGGGTTGAGACAATGGACAAATAAAGACAAATAAAAGCGATGCAGAGGTGCGACCCATGGCGAATTTAATTACGGGTCAAGCGCACCTAAGCGGTCTTGGGGTAAACCCCCACTCGCGCTTTGCATCAAGACAGGCAAACGTTTTACTTAATCAATGTCAAGGGTATGATTAATGCCAGCAGCATGCAAGAAAAAAGAAGATCACCTCGCCAACAGACTTCCATTTCTTATCGATTGGCTGGTCTCTTCTCAGCTCGTCAGCCAGTCGTTAATATTAGTCGAGGAGGTTGCACCATTTACAGTGAAAAAGCTATCCCAGTCGGTCAAGTTATAAAAATACAATTTTTTTGGCCACAAAATTACACAGTGAATGCTACAGTTAAAGTCATGTGGTGCCAAGAATCTAGAGGAAATTCCCTAGCAAACTATAGAGCTGGTTTACAGTTTACAACAGTCTCACCAGAAAGTATAGATTGTCTTTTGGGTCTGCCAGCAACACCTATTTCAACGCCTCAACTTCAGCTGAATAAGTTACTAAAAAATTATCCGGCTAAGACTTCTAACACCTGCTCTACCTAATCCTCATACTAAATTGCGCTTCCAGAAAAGATATTACCATTTGAACAGATGACGGGTGATGGGGTTAATGATTAATAGGGTAAGCAGTTACTACTGATTAATTTTAAGTATTAATTTTAAGTATTAATTTTAATTCAACTTGGTATAAGTTGCAATCAAAGATAGTTGATGTCTTGATGCAGTGGCTGATGGAAGTCCCCCCCCATGAGCCACTGCATCGCTTTGTCAAGTTGCTGATCAGGAGTGAACATCAAGAACAGTCAACCTTCAACTATTATACCATTTTCAGTGATTGAGGCTAAAGATGATTTACTGGTAATTGGGAAGAAGGAAATTGGGAATTGACCAAGGAATTACCGATTAGCTATTACCACGAAACAGTATGTATAGCAATTATCATAGCTATGAGGTACACAATTTAGGTATTTTAGGTAATAGGTAATAGGTAATAGGTAATAGGTAATAGGTAATAGGTAATAGGTAATAGGTAATAGGTAATAGGTAATAGGTAATAGGTAATAGGGATGCGCTGCATCTTCAGGTGCGACCCGTGGCGAATTTAATTCGCCAAGGTCAAGCGCACCTAACAGGGAATCAGCTTCAAAGAATACTGTACCTCATAACTGTGATAAACGCTATATTTATAACAAGCCTACACAGAAATTGGAATTATCTGATTAGTTATTTATACTTATTAACCTAGAGGGGCGCTTGTCGCCCCTCTAGTATCCAATAAGTTAACTGCCATGGACTTTGTCAAGGTTCATGGCAGTTTTAATGGACTTTAAATTTTGTTTTTAATGAGTAATTATAACATTTTTTGGATGCTCATATACCAAAAAAAAAAAGTATACATAAACATACATAAATCCTACTAAATCAAACCTGAACGCAAACCTAAACGCAAACCTATGCTCGAAAGAATAGATTTATACACAGCAGGATCGGTAATCTTACCATCTGCTATCATTTCAGCACTTCACCTAGCACAACTTCCTTAGGAGTTGCTAAAGTGAAGTAAACCCTTTGCTTAGCTGCATCTACCTTTATATAGATAGATTTATGAGTACTGAACAATTAAATCAAGTTATAGAAGCAATTATTTCTGGCAAGTATTCCTGGGCTTGTGTATTGATATTACGGTTTTCTGGCTACAATCCTTTGCAATATATGCCCTATCGAACTTACAATCGGTTAATCAAACAAAACTATAACTTAGGCAACCGGAATAAAACTGCATCCTCTCAACCATCAAAAATTCTCAAAAGGTGTTAATCATCAAGACAACCAAAATAAAAAATTACTAAAAAATCCTAGATCCTAGGCTCTAGACTCTAGGTATTAGGTATTAACCATCAGGCATTAAGTACTAAAACCATTACTCATTAACCATTAACCATTAACCAAACACCAAACACCGGGTGCATCTCAATGCATGCAAAAACACTCAGGACAATAGAAGACTAATATCATGTTATGACAATTACCCTTAATAAAAATCCCCCTATCTCCCCCTCTCCCCACCCTCCCCACACTTCCCGCGCCTGGGTCCCACACTTCCTTTAGTTATAGATTTACAAGTAACAGATGCACCCCAAACACCAAACCCCTAACCCCTAACTCCTAACTCCTAACACCTATCTTTCAGGAGATTAATTTGACTAACACTCATTTACCTGGGGGGGCGACATGAGAGCTAAAAAGTAGACTGTATAAGCTTCATAGCTCTCATACCTCGTAAATAATTATCGAGCTTATGACGACTTAAACGCATCAAAGCATAAACTAATTCCCAACATTTATACAATCCTTTCTAATGTGGAGGTACCAATGAAAGTGTGTTCCTATCATGAGGAGCCGTATGACGGGAAACTGTCACGTACGGTTTTGGAGACGAGTCGCAGAGGTAACTCTGCGGCTTAGTTTAATATTCCCAAGTACTTCAGGATGCTGTCAAAAGGGTTAAGTTAGCTTTTGATCGATTCATCAAGGGAGACAAAAACGGAAATAAAAGCGGCAGACCCAGATTCAAAAAGAGACACCGTTATCGCACCTTTACTTATCCCCAAATGAAAGAGGGGTGCTTGCAAGGTGAATTGATTGATTTGCCTAAAATAGGAAAAGTCAAAATTGTCTTACACCGCACCATTCCTGATGGGTTCAAAATAAAAACAGCCTCAGTCACTAAAAAGTGTGATGGCTACTATTTGGTTTTGTCCCTAGAAGACAAAACAATTCCTGAAACCAAGGCTGACCTTAATCCTAGCTCAATCATCGGTATTGACGTTGGACTTAAAGAATTTTTAACTACTTCCGAAGGGGAAACCATTAAGACTCCTCAATATTACCGAAAAGCGCAAAAACGCTTAAAAGTAATACAAAAACGAGTATCTCGAAGGAAGAAGGGAGGAAAAAATCGGCTCAAGGCTATTAAGCAACTTGGAATACAACACAAAAAAGTTGCTGACAAGCGGAAAGACTTCCATTTTAAAACCGCCAAATATTTGTTGTCAAAATATGATGTAATTGCTCACGAAAAATTAAACGTCAAGGGACTAAATAAAACCCGATTGGCTAAGTCTGTGTTAGACGCCGGGTGGTCAAGCTTTCTGACAATCCTATCAAGCAAAGCCTTAAATGCTGGCTTGTTAACGATCCCAGTAAGTGCCCGAAATACTTCGCAGAATTGTTCCAGTTGCGGCAAAAAAGTACCTAAAAAGCTGCATATCCGTTGGCATGATTGTCCCCATTGTGGATGCAGTCTTGATTCGCCGAAGGCGACGCTACGCGAACGTGATCACAATGCGGCAATAAACATAAAAAATAGAGCGGAAGGGCAGTCCGTTCTTAAAGCCCAGCGCCTCCTAAGGGATACCCGGATTGGCTGGGAAGCCTACACTGACCTTACAGGTTCACTGTAGGAGCTGTCACGTGGAGAAGTTGCCAGTTAAGCAACTGTCTATCGAAAGAACGACCTATCACCTTAGGCATAGCAGGCTCCAATAATAGACAGAGCTAGGATTAGAGCCAAATATTGCCAAGACCCTAACTACCACGGGATTGTGTACAGGTTTAAATAGTGGCATGGGATACCTCACCAGGCTTTAGATAACGAAAGTAGAGTTTAAAGGTAAGGTAAAGCTCAGGGAGCAGGCAGCAAATGGAATCAACTAAAAACCCCACCATGGAAGAGATGAACCTATTCTCAGAGCCTGGCACTGGCAAGGTAGAAAAGACAATTACTCCTCATAAGCCAGGACGAGTCAAGTATAAAGCAACTTACTGGCCAGCAGAAGTATGCTCCGATTTTCAAGTCACCCTTGAACCTGAAGACCCAGTTACAGTTGTTGGTCGGCGGGGCATTACCCTGATTGTGGTACCAGTGGGTTATATTTTTCCCGACGATTCCCAAGAGTCGAGCCAAAACCTAGCCACAGGGATTGTCTCACGCTTGTTGAGTTGGACTCAACGATTAGCTTGAGTGTTTACAGTATTTTCACATTAAACCAAACTAATTAACTTCAGAAGCCCAATACTGTCCACGGGTCAGTATTGGGCTTCTGGGTTTACTTGAACTTTGGCACTAATAGCAAAGGGAATAGGGAACAGCGGATCTCGGAGTAGAAAACAAAAATTATCACAATTCCTACACTGATCCCTAAAGATCACTTTTTGACGGACTTAGAAAATAAGGCGTTGCTTAATTTTTAATAGTTTTGTGGAATGGGCATGTTTGCGTGGAACTGGCATCTTGTGTAGAACTGGCATCTTGTGTAGAACTGGCATCTTGCCAGTTTCATGCTTATTGTCGGGCGGGCAGGATGCCCACTCTACTCCTATTCAGCGCGAAGACTGACGCAACGCCAAAAATAACTCTACCGCTAAAGTTAGTTATTAATAATCATCCTACTTTATAAGTGAGTTTACTAGAACTTTGACAATAAGGTAACTTTTTAAGTTATAATAGTTTTATCGGTATAGTTTTTGGAGACAACTATGAATAAGTGCGTTTGTACTACTGAAGCCGCATCTCTTTTAGGTATTTCTCCTCGGCGATTGCGCCAACTCCTTGAAAAGGGTCGCGTCCGGGGTGCCTATAAAAGTGGGAAATTCTGGATTATTCCCCTGTTCAACAATCTGCCCCAAATCATTAAAGGTACTAGAGGACCAAAAGGAAAATGGCGTACCAGTCGTACTCCAGGTCTAGCCAAGATTAATGTCAACCGCAATCACATTGGCTCCAATATCCACAAAAGTCCGGAAGAGCGCAAGCCAGTGATTTCAGTAAAACGAAGTGGCAACAATTTATACGGCAACCAAGTAGAAATCCTTGGTCCTTGCCGGATTACGTATCAGCCGGATAACCCACTGCCTTGTGGCGCTCGTCTGTGGATCGAAACCTTCAGTGATGTTCACTTTATTTCTTGATGCAGTCGCTCATGGGGGAAACCCCCAAGACCGCTTAGGTGCGCTTTCCGTTGGCGAATTAAATTCGCCACGGGTCGCACCTCTGCATCGCTGGTGGTAGTTTTTCTGCTCGTGGTTGAAGCAAAAGTTGCTAGTTATCGACAGCAGAACAGAGGTATCAACGTTTGTCGAGAATGGCAACAACTGATCACAAAATTGTGATCACAAAGCTATGGAAAGCCCCCGAATTTTATCCGTGGCCATTGACTTGATGCAAAAACTTTTCCAAGCGATCCATCCCCTTCTCAATGGAAGCCATATCCGTAGCATAGGAAAGACGGATACAATCATCAGCACCAAAGGCAATACCAGGAATTGCAGCAACTTGCTCGGAACTGAGTAAGCGATCGCAAAATTCCAAAGAGCTTAAACCCGTTTGACTAATGTTAGGGAATAAGTAGAAAGCAGCGTCTGGCTTCAGACAAGTCAGTCCAGCCATGGCCGTGAGCCGCTCTAACATCACCTGTCGCCGTTGGGCAAAGGCTTGGCGCATCTGTTCTACACAGTCAAGGGAACCTTCCAAAGCTGCGATCGCACCATACTGAGCAAAGGTACAAACATTGGAGGTGCTATGACTTTGAATCGTGGTCATTGCTTTAATTAGCTCTACTGGACCTGCTATATAACCGATACGCCAGCCAGTCATAGCAAAAGCTTTAGCAAACCCATTACTAATGATAGTGCGCTTGAATATTTCTGAGCTTACTTCCCCAATACTAAGGTGTTGAGCCCCATCGTACCGAATTTTCTCGTAAATTTCGTCAGAAACCACCAGAATATCTTGCTCTACCACTACTTCCGCCAAGGCTTTTAGTTCTGCGGGAGTATAAACCATACCGGTGGGATTAGACGGAGAGTTGAGAATAAATAATTTAGTTTGGGGTGTAATGGATGAACGGAGCTGAGCCGGTGTAATTTTGTACCCTTGAGTGGCATCTGTAGGAACAATCACAGGTTTACCACCAGCCAGCTTCACCATTTCTGGATAGGAAAGCCAGTAGGGAGCAGGAATAATCACCTCATCTCCCACTTCAATCAGAGCCAGCATCAAGTTGAATAGGGATTGCTTACCGCCATTGGTGACAATAACGTTCTGTGTATCGTAATTGAGGTTATTCTGATGGCGCAGTTTATTTGCGATCGCAGCTCTTAGCTTCGGTTCCCCAGCGGCTGGACCATACTTAGTCTTTCCTTCATCCAGGGCTTGCTTACTGGCTGCTTTAATATGAGCGGGAGTGTCAAAATCCGGTTCTCCAGCGCTAAAACTACAAACATCAATCCCATCTGCCTTCATGGCTTTGGCTTTAGCAGCAATGGCTAAAGTTAAGGAAGGGGTAACTTGACCAACTCTTGATGCCAGCTTCATTCTCACAAATAATAACTGAGGAATTGTTAATGCGATTGCCTTGACAATCTTATAATTATCCCATAATGCATAGCCATTTTGGACTAATTTTAGATTTATTTTAGATTTATTTTAATATTTATTTTATTTTTCAGCCTTGTCCCTTTGTTACCTAATCAGGGCTAATCAGGGCTAATCAAGGCTGTAGAGGTTTGCTGTCAAACCATGAACTTACGTTAACTAAAGACTAGAAACTATATATTTCTTAAATTGATGTGTTTTTTTGCTGCAATTGACTGGCAATTAATTCAGACTTAAATTTATTGTTTACTTGACTAACTAGCAGGGCAAACGCATCTAAATTCTAGAAGCCTTACTCAGAAAAGATTGTCAAATTAATAAGCAAAATTACTTATCAAATCACTCTTATATCGAGTAAGCATTTCAAAACAAGATGTGTTTACCCTGCACTAAGTAGGTAGCTATAAAAGAAAAAGTTTGTTAGTTCTAAGTGTCAAAGTCCTGAGTTTTTTAGTTAGGAACTGACTCAAGGGTTTTGATCACAGCGTGAAATTTGCCCCGACAAGTTTGTTTGGGCTTCTTTGTGTCTACTAATTGATTTTCCTGTCACTGTCGGAAGAGGATATTGTAAATGTTAGAGGTAGAGAAATACTACAGAATCCTGGAGCTGGAGCCTGGAGCTTCACAGGAGGAGATTCACCAGGGCTACCTCGATTTGACCTGGGTATGGCATCCTGACCGTTTTTCTGGTAATCCCCGGCTACAACAGAAAGCTCACTGCAAGCTGCAACAAATCAATGAAGCTCATGCCCAATTGCGGTCTTTACAAAGAACTCTCGGTTGGAAAAATAGACACCCCAAGCCTAAACCCCAGAAGCAATCACCATTAAAGAACCAATATCGTAAGTCAGACTTATATAAACGGGAAGTTAATCCTGTAACCACCGAAGCTAGTGAAAGTAAAACTGGGAGTCAGAATCAGGGAAGTCCAAAGTCTAGGCGTGTCTATCGCAGCCAGAAAATCGATGATTGGTTAGATTAACTAACTGGTGATTACTTGTGATCACTTGATCGCTGCTTTAATTGCTTAACGTTTCTATATCCTGTCGGTAGGCAATTAAAGCGTGACGCTTCCGGTATTCGGCTATAGCACGCAGAATTGCATCAGACACTTCCCGGGATACGATCGTCTTAATTTCAACATTGGTGTTGTAGCCCGGAATATCTCCTAGGCGTTTGCCGTGACCCCCCTCTCCCCGTACATCACTAACAGTATAACCAGTAGCCCCGTGGCTTTTGATGAGCTTCACAAGGCTTTCTCGAATTACTGATTCACCAATGATGGTGACTAAGACAGCACTATTGATGGGAGCATCTTCTGTAGACATAGGAAATTCCTTAATTCCTGATATCTATTAGTCTATAAGCATCTAGTATAGACTTTTATAGTTGTCAATGGTTAGTTGTCAACGGGGTTGCCGGTAGATCAGGCTACGAGATTAACCTATGGTCACGCTAAGCGAACCCATTGACAACTAAGCTCAACTATACCGATTAGTGGGTAATTTCAAATCCCTGCAAACCTTCCGGTGTCTCATTCTTAACCACCACATTGTCAACCACAGCATTTAACGGTCCGGTATGACACCAACGCACCATAGCTTCTACTGCTGCGGTATTCCCTTCAAACACCGCTTCCACACGCTTATCAAGAAGATTTCTCACCCAGCCATTCACCCCTAGATGCTTAGCTTGAAGCATTGTGGAGTAACGATAACCAACTCCTTGAACTCTTCCGGAAATGAAAACATGGGTGCGGATTTGCTTGTGTGGTGTTGATGAGTTTTGCATTTAGCAGTTTGCTGTTGACTACATCAAGTTAATGTTGAAGGTTGTTCGCCTTAAGCATCCTTTGTCGGCGAGGTTGACTGTAACACTTTGGCTTAGGGTCAACCTTCAACCAACCTTCAACATACTTACCCCAAAGCATGGAAATTGATCGTATTGTTTAGCTACAGCGCACCAGCGGCTGTTTTATCCAATACACCTCCAGATAGGTGTGTGGTGATATTCATCGCTTGCAATACTGGGGCTTTGTCTAAGCCTTGGGGATAATCAATTACGCTGACAGCCCCATTTCCCTGCTTGATATTCCAAATTAATGCTGGACTCAAGCCAAGAATGTCACAAAGTACTACTTTATTGATAGCATCATGAGCCACCACTAAGCCAGTCTGAAATCCTGAACCAGATGCCGTAGCCGATTGAACCATCCCATTCCAGGATGGCACTGCTCTTTCCAAAACATCCTGTAGGTTCTCTCCTTCTGGCATTTGTACCGTTTCTGGGGCAACTTTCCACTGATTGAGCAATTCACCATACTCTTGGGAAATCTCTGATTCTAATTTGCCCTCCCATAAGCCATGACTGATTTCCCGGAGTCCATCATCAAGTTGCAAATTGACATTGGGGTGAGACTGAAGAATGATTTCAGCAGTTTCCTTAGGACGCAGCATGGGGCTACTCACTGCAAAATCAATGGGGATATCTTTTAGAAACTCACCCGCCTGCTGTCCTTGTTTACGACCATTGTCATTTAAAGGAACATCAATCTGTCCCTGAAAGCGAGACTCACGATTCCAATCGGTTTCACCGTGGCGCACCAACAACAGACGCAACCCTTGGTCAATATCTCCCCTTCTTGGCAGTGTTTCCCCCAAGTGGGAGGTTTGATTGAGGGATTCCAATTGTACGGTTTCTCCCCAACCACCAGTGAAATTTAGCACATTGATGCCACAATTGGATTGCCTGATACTATGGTAACGAGCAGGAGTTACCGCAATGGCACTGCTAATTAAGCAGCGATTGATACCATTATGGGCTACGATTAAAATCGTACCTCCTTGATAGAGGGGGATAACCTCTTGCCAAAACTGCTCTGCTTGTTTGTATAGTTCAAGCACAGGAAAATGTTCTTTTGACCCGACCGCTGTGGGAATCACCATGGAAAATTCATGGGGGCGTTCTTTCCAGCGCTGGTAGTCTTCTGGGAATTTTTCCTTAACTTCGTTCTTTTGCAGATTTTGCCAAAGGGGTAAATCGATTTCCATCAGCTGATCTGATAGCTGTAACCGGGGAGCGTTTGGCAAATAGGATAGGATAGTCTCTGCAGTTTGCTTTGCCCGTTGTAAAGGGGAGCAGTAGATGGCATCAAAGCTGAGGCTACTCAGGGCAGTACCAACCTTTTGGGCATCAGCACGACCAATGTCTGTCAAGACTGACTGATCACTGCGTCCTTGAATGATCTGCTGAGTGTTGTAAGTACTTTGACCGTGACGGACAATAACGACGCGGGTAGCCAATCTCTTATTCCTCCATGAGCAGGTATGTGGTTCAGCCGGGTCAGCTAGGGTGACAAATGTATACTGGGTATACTCAGATGATTCCGAATCATCAAGGTCATTGTAACCTAGCTAGATCATCCCTAAACTGGCAGTGTAAAGTTGGTGACTAGTTATTGGTTAGTAGTCCATTGAGCAGCAACAAATAACTAGTAACTAATGAGCAAAATGCTTGTGTGTTGGGGGGTTCGATGACTATAAAACGGTTGGTTTTAATTGTACTGACGATTTTTGCGATCGCTAGAATTGGCCTTTCTCTGGTAGAAAGCTGGGGTCAGCCCCAGATTCAAACTAATCTGGAACTTCGCCAAACCAATCTAGTACTTCATGGCTGGGAGTGGCAGAACACAAACCCTGATTCTGCTACATCTGAGCAGTCGAATCAGGAGTCTAAGGTAGATTGGACTGCGGCTCGTAATGCTTTGATTGGTGCTGAGCCGTTTCAATCTGCTCAAAAACAGTATGAAACAGCCCGTCAATTGGCTCAGACCAATCAGTCAAAGGTCCTGACCAAGCTCCAAAAATTTTCCATAGGGAAGGTAACCACACCGAACGATAGGGCGCAATCACAATCACCAGTCAGTCCCCTGACCCAAAACTCCTATCCCTCCGAGCAACAGCAATTGCAACAGTCATTGTCTGACATCGAACAGCTTATTGCTAAGCTGGATTTGCGTATTGGAATTCTCCAAGCTCAACAAGGAAAAACCGATGCTGCTATTCAAACCTGGGATGCACAGACATACCCTAATGGCTTATTGGAAACTGCTGGGGTATTAATGGGTCTATGGAGTGACCCACCTCTGGTAATACCAGATGCTGAGCAAACAATTGAACAAAACTTAGATAATTGGTTCCGCTATCGCGCGTTGAGTCAGCTGTATCAAGTGCAGCAGCGCCAAAGTGACCTATTGTCACTCCAAACCCAAGAACAAGAAACGGCGGAACAAGCAATTGTCAAATTATTCGTTATTGCTGTCATCCCAGGATTTAATACCCTATTGGGTTTAGTAATCTTAGTGTGCTTGGTTGGTCAGTTGTTGTTTCAAGGTCAGCAATCCCTTCTAGCAACCAATCATAATCTCCCATGGAAAACAGCTTGGGATGGGGAAATTATTTGGCAAGTGCTGATTTTTGGTTTTTTCGCCATCGGTCAACTCCTGTTACCGCTTTTAATTGGGCTCTCACTGGGGATTGTTGGGATTAACCCAGCCAATTTTACGGTACAGATGAGTGCTTTCTATGTGTTGCTAACTTACCTAATCATGGCATTTGGGGGCTTGTTAGTGATGTACCTTTCCATTAAGCCCTTTTTGCCCCTGCCACAGGATTGGTTTCGTTTCAAGTGGCGCAGCAACTGGATTGTATGGGGAGTCGGTGGCTATTTGATAGCACTCCCCTTGGTGATTGTGGTATCTCTGATTAACCAACAGTTATGGCAAGGAAATGGCGGTAGTAACCCACTGTTGCCCCTAGCTTTGGAGGGACAGGACAGCATAGCTTTGACGATATTTTTTCTGACAGCAGCTGTGGCAGCACCAGTGTTTGAGGAGATAATCTTTCGAGGGTTCTTGTTACCCTCTTTGACTCGTTATCTACCAGTTTGGGGAGCGATCGCATTAAGTAGTCTGATTTTTGCGATCGCTCATTTGAGTCTCTCAGAAGTCCTACCCCTAGCCACATTGGGAATTGTCTTGGGATTCGTTTACACGCGATCGCGTAATCTCCTAGCTCCCATGCTGCTCCATAGTCTCTGGAATAGTGGTACGCTTCTGAGTTTGTTTGTGTTAGGGAGTAGTTAACAATTATAGCAATTCTACTACTTGTGAGGTACACAATTTCTAGATTTTAGGGAACAGGGAAGAGATAAGAGGGAACAGGGACCCACCCCTAACCCCTCCCAGGAGGGGAAGAGATAAGAGGGAATAGCGATGCGCTGCATTAAAACAGGGAATCAACGTCAAAGAAGACTGTACCTCATGAGTCCTAGAAACGCTATAAGTTAAACGTGTGAAGTATTAATGGTGAAGTATGACGTATTACATCCTTCACCCTTCAAAAAACACCATAAAGCTGTTTAATAAGTACCATAATCTGATTACCGTACTCCAAATCTGGATTCCAACGTCTGCCTAAGTCATAAACTGAAGGAGCAACACCCCTGGGCACATACTCAAAACGAGGGTCTACTATCGGGAGCTGGTTAATCATATCAGTACTGGCATATGCCTTTAGGTGCTCAATGTGAGCTTTAACTCCTGTTTTCGGGTCAGGAAATGTAGCACCAGCAGCACTAGCCTCAACAGTACCCAATCCACAGAAGTTATTCTGCTCAGGTTTGACCTTCCCTCCAAAGCGTAAATAATCGGTTTCCAGACACATTTGACAGAAGGCAACATCGTGGTTAACTAACTCATTTTCCGCTTCTTCTATGTAAAGTCTGGGTAAGTCAGGAAATTGTTTTAAACCGTCTTCATTGTTTTTCTCAAGAAAGCTTTTCAATTGGCTTTCCGTGGCATTTCCCATCCCCATAATTTGGTCACCATCTTCCAGTAAGGTGCGGGGAAGTGAATTTAAAATTACAGTTTTTGTCTGATTTTCCCAGGATGCAGCTATATTAAACTCTTGTAAGTCTACCGCTTTGACATATACCACATTTCCGTAACTGATTTGCCGAATATCTTCCCGATCAGTTAGGCTAATCCCGAGCATTTCCACTAAATCAACGGGAATAAAGGCATTGCTATTAATTAAAATACCTTTTTCGTCATACTTCTGTTGTTTAATAAAGATATTGATAGTAGGAAATTCAGGAGTTTTTGGAGTCTGACCGCTCCATTGAATTAACCCTTGAGCAATCCCTTTGGCAAATTTTTCCCGCTGATTTTGCAGTAACTCTAGGTCTTGAGGATTGTCGATAAAACACAACTGCATGAGTACCGAAGAGACTGCTACCTGACGACAAAAGGATAAGCCACGCCGATTTGGAGAGTGGATATCGGGTTGAACGCCACGACTGGGAAGTTCAGGAATTTCTTGGAGTAAGGCATTCAGTAAGAGCTGAGCATCCAGCTGCCTTTCATCGTTACCATAGATGTAAAAAGCTTGAGCCCCTCGCAGGGAACCGTTAAAGGCATTACCATGGATTTCCAAGGCTACGTCACCAGGCACAGCATTGGTATTGATCCATCGAATCGTGTCTCGACGACTGAGAGAGTCAGGAACAACAATACAATCTACTCCCCGTAATTCAAGCTCTTTAACAATTTCATTACGGGTAAGTATCATTTCCCGAGATTCTGTTGTGCCTAAAGCCACTACTCCCGGGTCTTTGAGGTCATGACCAGCGGAAATTAGAATACGTGCCATGGGTTGGTCTCTTCTCCTTAGTTTACCGTTTTTTGGTCGGAAAATAATTCGGTAGATAGCTTTAAAAAGTCGTGCTAATAGCTTACGCATTTCGCATTTAAATTGTCAGTTACGGAGAAACAATCAATGAAACAATCAATGATGACTTAGGAATGATGAATACCTCTGGAACTTGTGAATGAATGATACATTGTTTTGCCATTGACCATTGGGTTAGGGTCAATGGTTCTCGATTAAAGTCCCATCTTGGCACGGGTTGCTGGGCCGACAACTCCATCTACATCTAAGCCGTTTTGTTCTTGGAACTGCTTTACAACTCCCTCACTACCTGGTCCATAGACACCATCCGGCTCCAGACTATAGCCTGCTTTGGCCAAGGCTTGTTGAATAGCACGTACGTCTTCTCCCTTCATGTAAGGTCGGCTGAGGCGCAGTACCCGAAATTGTATAGACTTCTCAGATTCTTTCTTGGAGGGTACCGAGATCGAAAACCCTTCTGAAAAACTATTGTTTAGTCGTCTCTCGGTTGATGGTCCGTAGGAACCATCTTCGGCAATCCGGTCATTGATATTATAGCGGTTCCAAACTCGCTGGAATGCCCGCACTGCTAGGGAGCGAATGTCTCGGGTACGTCCGCCTACGTAGTCGAAATGAACTGGGTCCCCCCAACCGAGCCATCGCCAGCCGTACTTCTGGAGGTAAGGTCGCCAGCTCAGGTAATCTGAAATATCAATGGCTAGACCACTTTGGTGATTACTTCGAGACGGACGGGCAGCAATGGGAATACCGCAACGGCGATTTCTGTAGTGGTTATATAACACTAATTGCTGGGCAATGGTGCGATAGGCTGAATTGATTACCATGGGAACGCCCCGGTCTTGAATAGCACGTTCGAGGGCTCTTTTGGCAGCGGGTTGCAGCATAGCCCAGACAGCAGGACCTAGTTCCACATCTAAATCATCAAAACTGATTAGTACATTCGGGATGAGTCGGTTCATTTCATCAATAATCTGTTTGTCTAGCCCCCGAACCACTTCTGTGGAGCAGGAGGTAACATTCCTGACCTTGATGGATATTTTCTTAGGGAACAACTGCTTGTCGTCATCCCAAACTTCCACATGGGGTTCGTAGACGTACCAGGTATTCTTGCCATTAAATTCATCTTTGGTCAAAGCAACCCGCAGGTAAGACTTCTCTTCTTTGAGGTCTACCCAGCTGTGCAGCTCTAGTTCCCTGCCTTTTTTGACCCAAACTTTATCCTCTTCATTTTCGATCTTCTGGCTGGGTACGGGTTGCTGTTTTAGGAAGGTATCATGTACGATTTTCAAAGATAAGACCATCAGTTTCCCTCATAGATGAAATGGTGGCAGTAGTCGTGATTGGTGAGTCGTGATTGGTGAGTGGTAATTGGTGTTTGTCACTTAAAGTAAACTCCTGCCTAGGAGGAGTGATTAGGACGTTTCAAGCTAGCTGTTGTTAGCCCTACCAAACTCAAGACTCTTCCACTATATATTCATATTCAATACTAGAGCCTGGGATTACGGCCAAATGTTTGACAAAATTGGGCAGAATCCTCCGCTTATAACAGTTAGAGTCAAGAGGATATTAATGTCCTTGGTTAGTTCGACAGGAAACAGCTAATGACTGGGTTACCATGCCCAATCCCTGTTAATGCAATCAGCATCTCACCCTTAAGTCATATTATGTCTGCTTTAACAATTCCTCGGAAAGGTATAGTAAAATCAGAGGGTAAAAATTTTTTTCGCTTGTGCCACTTTAATAACTGGCATATTATTTAGTAACAAATTACTAATTTGTGATACTCAGCAACTATTATAATAGTTAGGGCGCACGTTTGTGCGCCCTAAAAATAGCTTTAATTTTCTGATGCAAGCGCTGTCTGTTGTTTACAGCGCTTCACTTCCCATCGATTAAGATTGTTCCATGATCTCAAACATAGCGATCTGCGAGAATTTCCAAAGCACGGTCTGAGCATCCCATTAACCACAGGTTTGACATCCCAGTTTTCTCCCCTAGCAAAATTCGCCGTCTACAGCGGAAGGTTTCTTCCTCCAAGTAGGCTCCTAGCAACCTTCGTTTCAGGGAAGGACTCCAGATACCGGTACGTCCATGGAGCACTCGCCAGTTGTCAACTACTAACACCTGTCCGGAAGTCAGTAGAAATTCGGCATTATAGTCAGGATCTTGTAACAGTTCGGAAAATCTTTGGTAGGCTGCCAATAGGTCTTGAATCTTATCGTAGGAAACTTCTAGAGGTATCCTGGTGTTGTGGTTATACCGAATCTGATAAACTTCTCCATTTTCATCTAAGTTAATTAGATGATTACGTCGATAAGCTTCCCATTCGTATTTTCGGGGGCTGAAATCATTTTCGGATAGTTTCTCCTCTACAGAGAGTCGCCGACGACCTGCTGGTATATATTCTGTGGTAAGTAGCTCAAAGAAGTAGGGGTTTTCTGTTTTGATTACCTCTGCTAATTTGAAACCATCAACGACAGTGGAATAGGCTTGTCTGTCGTTATCCGGGTTATCGTAGAGGGTACATTGCAGAAATTGGATTCCAGTGGGAATATCGTAGGCAGTAACGTCTGTATGATTTCTTAAACGCCCCAATTGATAGGAATGTTGGATAGCCTGAGCAACTGCGTTCTTTCTATCCATAGTGAAGACATTGGTCGGATGATAACGTTGCCGTAAAGGCCCCACTCGTTCCACCAATGCCCGAAAGCTTTGTTCGTCATTTGGAGCATTCTCAATTACTGCTACCCCTAGTTCGACGAGCTTATTCAGGTAGGACAATAAAACTTCGTCATCATTCATCACCTCATGATAATCAAAATAGGAGATAGACACCGATGCATCCCAAAGTTGAGGTTTTGATTTTTGTTTAAGGGCTGGGTCATCGTAACAATGAACTCGTAGCCAGGAAGGATCGAATACACTGTGATGCCCTGTTTCCTGACCACCCCAGACAATATCCAAATTGCCTTCAGGATCAATTGTCACCTTTTCAGTAGTTGGGTTTAAAGGAATTTTGAGGAGGTCATGTCCGCTATTGAGGCTTAAGGTATCTCGCTGAAAGCATTCAGGACAGCGACAGCTATCTAGGAGCCAGAGATTATGGTAAAAGCTTTGATGGCCATCTTTCCAAGTGATCTCTACGCCATTGTCACTGGTTGCCATGGATTCGATGCAAAAAGCGGGTTTGAGTTGTCTAAGTAGGGTGGTCATGTTAATTTCAAGCTCCTATGTATCAAGCTCTTATGTATCTCGTTTCTTTAGATTGTGGTGCGGTCTGCCAGAATTTCTAAAGCACGGTCTGAGCATCCCATTAACCAGATATCT
Source organism: Moorena sp. SIO1G6 (assembly GCF_010672795.1). NCBI lineage: Bacteria > Bacillati > Cyanobacteriota > Cyanophyceae > Coleofasciculales > Coleofasciculaceae > Moorena > Moorena sp. SIO1G6. The sequence continues at coordinate 348,834 of NZ_JAAHFZ010000008.1, read as the reverse complement.
GACATACCACTTTTCTTGCCAAGTAACAGTCGCCGTCTGCTACGGAATGTTTCTGGCTTCATGTAGGCTCCCAGTAAAACTCGTCGCAGCTGAGGATTGTGAATGGCGGTACGCCCGTGGAGTAATCGCCAGTTGTCGTTAACTAATACCTGTCCCGGAGCGATCAAAAATTCGGCGTTATATTCAGGAGCTTCAGCTAGGGCTGTAAATGCTTGGTAGGCTGCATATAAGTCTTGAATCTTATCAGGAGAAACCTCTAGTGGCACTCGGTCTGTTTCATGGTGACGAATCTGGTAGACTTCACCCGTTTCATCCAAATTAATTACATGCTGACGATGATAAGTTTCCCATTGGTACTTCTTGGTGCCAATTTCATGCTTAGATACTTTTTCTTCCACACCCAGGCGACGGCGACCTGTTGGCACATACTCTGTGGTCAGCAACTCGAAGAATTTTGGCTGTTGGGTTCTGAGAACTTGGGCAATTTTAAATCCATCCACTAACGTGGAATATGCCTGTTTGTCATTGTCTGGGTTGTCGTATTGGATACATCCGAGAAATTGCAGTCTGGGAGGAACGTTGTAAGACACATGGTCTGTGTGATTATGTAAACGTTGCATATACTGATAGGCGTGGTGAATATTCCCTGCCAGTTTGTTTGCTGTATCCAACGTAAAGATATGGGTGGGATGATATCGTTCTTGGATCGGTCCAATCCGCTCTATCAGTGCCTGAAAACTCTCTCGATTCTTGGGCACGTTGTCAATGATGACTACTCCCAATTCCAGCATCTTGTCCAACCACAGCAACAGTGCCCAATCGTCTTTCATCACTTCGTGGTAATCGAAATGAGGGATGGACACTGATGAATCCCACAGTTGGGGTTTTCGTCGCTGTTTGAGGGCGGGGTCTGTTTGACAGTGAACTCGCAGCCAAGATGGATCGAATACACTGTGATGTCCAGGTTCTTGACCGCCCCAGACTATATCCAAATTGCCTTCACGATCAATCTTGACCGCTTCAGTGATGGGATTGAGTGGCATTTTCAGGGGGTCATGTCCTTCCCCTTCTGAGCTGTTAAGGCTCAATGTATCCCGCTGAAAGCATTCGGGACAGTGGCAAGCATCCCGCAGCCAGAGGTTATGGTAAAAGCTATGATGACCATCTTTCCAAGTGACTTGTACACCGTTGTTGGTCACTGCAACTGATTCAATCCGAAAAGCGGCTTTGAGTTGCCGAACTAGAGTTGTCATGTTTCACCTTCATCTTTTGTTTTACTTGGTTTCCATGTATTTGAGGACTAAGCTTCAGCCCCCACCATTACCCTTGACTTAGACGTCAATTGTTTGCCGTTAGTGGTTTGATAGCCGTTGTATTCCAGTTTCTCTCCATTAGGGGTGAGAGTAGGGGTCAGAGTCTGGTAAAAAACTTCTTGACAGCAGTTGTTTTCGTCAGCAATCAGTACCCGCGCTTGGTGTCCGCTACTCAAAATTTCAGCGCGATCGCATTGCTCGTTTGCCCAGATAATCAAGGTATCTCCCTCTTTGCACAGTAGCGCTCCCCCTCCATTGGGACAAATTTTTCCTGAACCTGCTTCTCCTGGCAACACATAGGTTGACCAGCGATTGCCATTGTCAATGTTGACAATTTCTACTTCTTCAAGAGGTAGGATCCCTACCTGTGCCAGCAAGTCGGAGTCAATCGTGACACTGCCCACATAGTGGCGGTTTGCCTCAGTTACACGCACTCGATGTAGCTTGGCGTGCATTAGTTTGATGGTCGCCATGATTTATCCTCCGTTGAGTTGAATGAATTTAAATTCAATTGACTTGAACGAGCCTATTTCTCGACTTAGCCATTGGCATTTGACAATCTCTGTTTGAGATTGCTATACCATCGCTCCACTAATCACCAAAAACCTAATTAATTTCGGTTAATCAGTGATTTATGAGTCTCGAAATACGGATTTTTTATCGTCTGCCATGATTACTAAATAGGCGATTTTTAGCAGCTATTCAGTAATAGAAGTTGACACATTTGTCTTGATGCAGTCGCTCATGGTTTGAATTTACCGTAAGATAGTGGAGCCTTGTCTTGATGCAGTCGCTCATGGGGGAAACCCCCAAGACCGCGCTGCATCGCTATTAAAAAATATTTAACCCTTTTCTGCATAACCTGCTAACTATAAAGGCTCCACAATAAACAGGTTTTGTCTCCGGGGGAAACCCCCAAGACCGTAATGGTGCGTTTTCCGTGATGGCGAGCAATCCCTCGCCATCACGGGTCGCACCTCTGCATCGCTTTTTGATACATCACTTTTGATAAAATACATCGATTTACCTTTCTCCCTCCCGCCCTATCCCTTTCTATCCATTGCTAAAATAGCCAGTTTAACAGTTACTTAACTGGCGCTCTAGCTCCTTTAAAAGCGGCTAGGGAAAATACTTGCACTTCAAATTATATAAAATCATCTGTTTCTATCGATTCCGTGCTGTGTTGGCTATCTATATTGTCAGTCTTCTTGAGGTTTACGAAGGGGAATCTTTAGACAAGTATCTTGCTCCTTCAACAATAGACAATCTACTGTAGCATAGATACTGCCTTGTTTATTTTTATAGACTACCTCTCCAGACAGTGGTAAGGGAGCTGTGTGCCATACTCCAGGATGAATTGATATGCCGTAACTACCATCGGAGTAAAGCGCTACAAAATCTTCTGGTTTGACATTGTCCCCAGGAGGAGCTAATAAAAAAATGCTAGGTTCACCATTTTTAGGAATAAAAGCCTCTCCTGCATCTAGATGGGCGCTAAGCCAATTCACTAGCACATAGTTAGAGTTAGTTTCAGGATCAACTACAGCCTTTCCTGCTGCCCCACCGCGAGCATTTTTATGGTCAGCGGAAAGCACGGTAGAACCACGCCAATATACTTTGAACTCGTCTTCAATAAATGTACCATAACCCCCCCTAGCAATAAGAGGTCGTTTTCCTGGGTTTGGCCATTTACACAACTCTATTTCAACATCTTCAAAATCCGTGAATACAGTTCCTAATCCTTCAGCATTTTTTGAGTTCAGCTTTTTTAATGGAACGTCATAGTATTTGCATGGTGTAGCCATGATTTTTCCTTAAACTATCAGCAATTAGTGCTTTTTCAGCACTAGAGCAACCATTGGTTCTGATTCAAAGATGTTAAATTCTACTCGATCGAGTATACTCCATGAAAGCTCTTCGAGAATCTCTTGTAATGAATCGTTGCTTTCGTAGTAGTCAACTCGCAGGGTTAGGACAAAATATCCTCCAGACTTCAATAGTTTGAATAAGTTTCGCAACCCTTTAGGATGGGCGTGACCAAAGGTGAATACCCCCAACACCACAATCCCGTCGAACGCCTCAGGAGTAGAGAAGGTTAGAGGTTCTGCCACGTTCCCTTGGTGCAAGGCAGTGTAAACTTGCTTCTTCCTAGCTACCTCCAGCATTTCCTCGGAGAAGTCAACTGCTGTAATGTTGGTGTATCCTAGCTCTGCCAAAGCCTCACCCACCATTCCTGTACCTGCTCCAACATCAAGAATGCTTGCTGCTTTATTTGGCAGTACCTTTGCCAGAGCCCTAGCGGATAGAACGGGAGAGCAGCGATAGGTCTCGTCTAAGTCAGCATCGTAAATGGTCGCCCAAGCATTGTACTTATCTTGTAACGTTTTTTCATCATTGGTTCCGTAGATCCACGACACGCGATCGCTTACCTTTTGACAGCGATAGAAACTCCATCCAAGTTCCCGAGCTGCGATCGCCTCGCACATCTTATCATAGGAAGCGCTAAGTTTCGGATACTTGCTCAGAGCTAGCTCTGACAAGAGTTGGTAGCTCTTATTGAGGTGTTCGCTCAAGTCTTTAGCCTCCAACACCATCAAGCCAATTTCACTGAGTGTTTTTGCGTAGGACTCATAGCTAAATGTTGGTTCAAACAGTAGTCGTTGATAAACGTGCTTTTGGCCTTCTGGGCTGATCTCGGACACTGGAGTGATCAGATCATCGAACAGGAAGATGCCTCGTTCCTGAAGAACACGGTAAATCTCCTTCAGAGCTAGCTCCCGCTGGTGGACATGGTAAAGGGTGGCTTGGCTCCAGACATGGGTAAAGGAATTGTCTGAGAAAGGTAGGCTAGTTACTGATGCTTTCTGAAAGGACAGGCGTAGGGACGGATACTCCTGAGCTAATGCCTTGGCATTGCCAACCCGGACTGTACTGATGTCAATGCCGACAACTTCACATCCTGTCTGCTGGGCTAGCCAGATAGCGGTGTTGCCGTTGCCGCAACCGATATCAAGTACCCTAGATTCAGTAGTCAGCCCACTGCAGGCGAGCATATATTCATTCCAACGGTGGCAAGCTCGGACAAAGTCTTGAGCACGAGCGTCAGCTAAGTTGTCAAAATAGCCCCAATGTAAACTGCCTTCAGAATCCCAGAAGCTACGATACATGCTGTCTTCGTGATCGTAAAACGCTTCTGTGTCTGCTTCTGTATATTTCTGTGTCATTTGCTCCGTCTAAGTTGAGACTTACAAGTGAGACTTACTAGATTTTCAGGGAAGTTCCCTTCATGACAGTAAAATCATAAGTGCTCGTTTCTTGAAATACTTCATATTTACTTCATATTTCCTTGATATTCTCCTTCATAATTCCTGGCCTTTTGGCCTTTAGGCCAAGGTCAATCGGAATTTCAAGACTAAGCTACTGGCACAGTTAATCTATTTAGGGCTTTTTTTTACTATTCACAGGTTCAAAACTTTTCGAAACCCTTAAGTTATTGCTATCTCGATTATCTAAGCTGGATCAGCTTTTTTTTCCAAGTCTCCTGTTGTCCTCATTGACATAAAAAAAATAATGATAACCATTATAAAATTAACTGTAGCCTAGTTGACGAGCTGTTAGCTTAAGCTGGAAATTAGAGGAATGTGTTGCTCTTAATCCTCTAGGCATTGCCACTATTACTAAAGCTGTTGACCAAATCTATGCCAAAATCTATCCCAACTTCCGCCAAGACTACCTTAACCCAACCAGCTTTGCCTGTAGAAACGATCACATTAGATGTAACTGGCATGAAATGTGCTGGTTGTGTTGGTGTAGTGGAACGGCAACTGAGCAGTAAGCCTGGGGTATCGAAAGCCTGTGTCAATCTGGTAACTGGGGTAGCTGTGGTGGAGTATCAAGCTGGTGAGGTGGAACCAACTGTCCTAGCTGAGCTGCTTACATCAAAAGGGTTTCCTAGTCAACCCCGTTTACCTGAAACTGAACAGGGAACTAAGAGCCAGGATAGGTTAACACCAGCCCAGAGACATCAGCAAGAAGCTAGAGCATACCGCCAGCAACTAGTGATTGCTGCTGTGCTGATTGTCTTCTCTACAGTAGGACATATCGGTCATTGGTTCCATGGACCAATGCTGCCAGTATTGAGTACTTTGTGGTTCCATTGGGGACTGGCAACTCTAGCGCTATTACTTCCGGGACGCTCTATTATCGTAGAGGGTGGGCGCGGTTTGTGGCAGGGTGCTCCCAATATGAATACGTTGATCGGACTGGGGGCGGTGACAGCTTACACGACTAGCTGTGTGGCATTACTATTCCCTAATCTGGGATGGGAATGTTTCTTTGATGAGCCAGTGATGTTGCTGGGTTTTATTCTTTTAGGTCGGACCTTAGAACAGGGGGCACGATATCAAGCTACTGCTGATTTTGAGTCTTTGCTATCCCTACAGCCTCAGGTAGCCCGGTTAATTGGAACATTAGAAAGTAAAGAAGGTGATCAAACGGGTATCGAAATTCCTGTGGAGCAAGTCCGGGTGGGAGAATGCTTAAGGATATTACCTGGGGAAAAAGTTCCTGTAGATGGGGAAGTGATTACGGGAGTCTCATCAATTGATGAGTCAATGCTAACCGGGGAATCGCTACCAGTATTCAAGGAACCAGGGGACATGGTTACTGGTGGTACGTTGAATCAATCGGGAGTGCTGGTGGTAAAGGCAACCCGTACTGGTAAAGAAACTACTCTGGCACAAATTGTAGCACTAGTGGAGGAAGCGCAAACTCGGAAAGCGCCAGTACAGCAGTTAGCGGATTTGGTAGCAGGGTATTTTACCTACGGGGTGATGGCGATCGCATTTTTAACCTTCCTATTTTGGTACGTGGCTGGGACTAAAATCTGGCCAGAGGTCTGGTCAACCATGGCGGCTTCTGAGTTACTGTTGAGTTTGAAATTAGCGATCGCAGTTTTAGTGATTGCTTGTCCCTGTGCCTTGGGTCTAGCCACACCTACCGCCATTCTAGTGGGTACCAGCCTAGGGGCAAAGCGGGGCTTATTAATCAAAGGCGGTGACATTTTAGAACAGGTGCATCGGCTGGATACTGTGGTTTTTGACAAAACTGGTACCCTAACTCAGGGTGAACCGACAGTTACCGATTGCGTGCTGATTCAACCTGACACAGAGCATGACCAACAGAGGGCTATTGGTACGAAAACCATTGCTGTATCTTCTGCTAGCCAATTGCTGCAACTGGCAGCAGCAGCTGAAAGTGGCACATCCCATCCCTTAGGTAGCGCGATTGTTACCGAAGCTCAACAGCAACAGTTACCGATGTTAGGGGCTCAAGATTTTTACACAGAACCAGGATTGGGAGTATCAGCTTTAGTAGAAAAGCAACTGGTAGTGCTTGGCAGTGCAGACTGGTTGAGTAAGCAGGGTATTACGATTAGTGATACTGCTCAAGGGGAAGTCAAGGCTTTGGCAGATGGGGGTAAAACAGTAGTTTACGTAGCTGTTGATGGGCTACTAGTTGGATTAATTGCTGTGAATGATATTCCGAGAGTTGAGGCTAAACAAACAGTAGAACACCTCAAAGACCTAGGATTGCGGGTGATGATGCTAACTGGTGATAGACCGGTAGTGGCGGCTGCTGTGGCCAAAACTTTGTCAATAGAGCCAGAGGATGTTATTGCTGGGGTGCTTCCTGATGGCAAAGCTAATGCGATCGCAAACCTTCAAGACCAAGGACACTGTGTCGCTATGGTGGGAGATGGCATCAATGACAGTCCAGCTCTAGCACAAGCTGATGTTGGGATTGCCTTGCATGGGGGAACCGATGTGGCAGCGGAAACAGCAGGAATTATTCTGATCAGAAATAACTTGCTCGATGTGGTCAAGTCCATAGACCTATCACGAGCCACCTTCAACAAAATCCGCCAGAATCTGTTTTGGGCATTAGGTTACAATATATTGGGTATTCCCATGGCCGCTGGTGGGCTACTACCAGGATTTGGGATGGTACTTTCTCCTGCTGCTGCTGGTGCCTTAATGGCTTTCAGCTCAGTTAGTGTTGTCACAAATTCACTGTTGCTAACCCGTTTACGGAATTAGATCAAGTCCAGTTGAATACCTATAATAGACCATCAGAGCAGCAAGGTTTCACAAGGCTATACTTCTTTTGGTAGTTGGAAGGAACCACCTTAGGGTAAGCTTGGTGTCTGGTAGTTTACTTTTTATTGATTCAAGGGATAATCAGGTAATGCTGAGCACTCAGGAGAGTTTTATAAGTAAATCAGTCCTTAAGTCACTCGCAAGCTGGTTGAGAGCTGTGCCAATGTAAGTAAATAAGAGCATTGTTTTCAACCAATTACCCTTTTGATCACGAGCGATTCATGGCTACACAATCTGACCACAACCATTTACTGATTATTGAGGATGACAAGGGAAGCAAGCAGATTCCCTTGGAAGAGGAGGTATATTCTATTGGTAGAGATCCAGAGTCTGATATCCGCCTGTTTTCAAAGTTTGTGTCTCGCCGACATGCGACCTTAGTCAGGCGTAGACGTTCTGATGGCAGTCCCTACTACCGAATTTTTGATGGTAACCTCAAAGGGAAGGCTAGTTCCAATGGCATTTTAATCAATGGTCGTAAGCTTCAAGCCCATGATCTCGAAGATGAAGATGAGGTAATTTTTGCCCCTAAGGTCAGTGCTAAATATTATCTACTCAAGCGAGAGAATACCCCAACTGATCCAGTAGATCAAATGGATGAGTATGATATTACTCTAATTAATCCCGGCATGATTGATGATCCGGAAGAATGGGATAATTAGTAAGGAAATGACCGCTAAGTTAACCTTAAAATTATAATTTTTAAGGTTATAGTTTGAGCGGTTAGCTATCAGCTATTCATGATTTTTGTTACTAACAAAACCGACCCAAAAAACGCGCATCACCACAGCATCGCCCAGATACAAAAGCTATAGTGCTGGGTGCAGCGCTATAGTTATCACTCTTAGTTAGCACTTGCTGAAGGAATTTTTACAGAAGGCTGGAACACTTATATATTAAAGTCTACCAGTCGCAACGGGAGAATAGAACACTCAGAAAAGACTTGCGCCAAGGAGTCACTGGGGGGTCTCCTCCCCGGAAAGTCTCAGTACGATTATCCTTGGTGTTCCACGGTGCCAAGGGTAAGTGACCTTCCTCGGCTTTGTTTTTGTTGAAAATTTCTGCAAACCAGTTTACTTTTTCCCACCACTCGTACCATGTTTCATCTAATAATTTATCATACTCTCCCTTGGGTAAGCCACGCTCAGCAATAATTTTGTCCAAGATCTGCTTTTGTACACTGAAGCCAAACTTGCCATCTGAGTGTTTGACCCAAAGGGTGTTAAGAGTACGTAGCTTTTGGCAGGAGCATTGTTCAATATGTTCGACATTGAGCCAACCTTCTTTTTCTCGATCAGCGATGTAAAGCATGATACGAACATTTTTTAGGTCAGCATCTTTCCAATTTTCCGACTTCATAAAGAAGTGAATTTCAGCTAGGAAGTGATTGAAAAGAGAGTTTTTGACCATTTGATAGTCTTGACCGTTTTCAGATAGTAACTCAATGTATTCCCGATGCAAATTTTCTACGGCATTCGTTGAGAGGATGGACTGTTGTTGAGGAAGAAAGCTAGGTATAGGAATTTCTGTATCGAGATCAACGTTTGGAAACTTTTTCCAAGCAGTATCAAGTCTATCAAAGGCTTGCTTGTAAGCTTGTAATGCTTCCTCTATATTCCCTTCTTTCCTCAGTATACTCCCCTGGACTCTTTTGACATGAACATAAATTGCCCATTCTTCGGGGACATCTGGATTTGGTTGTGAGGGTAAGAGATTTTTTTCTTCTATCTGTTCAATTTTTTGTGTAGCCTCATTCCACCGTTCGATTGCTTTACTATTCTGTTTGATATCTTGATACTTCTGACTAAGTTGCTGATTAGCTAAAGAAATCGAAGCTAGGAGCATGGCTTGCTTGATATTGCGTTTGTCTTCTTGGATTAGTGTAGACTGACTGACTTGAAACCATGCCTCTTGTGCTTCAGAATACAGCCCCTTTTGTTGGAGTTCTGTAGCAAGTTCAGAGAGCCTATTAATGGTTTGGATATCTTCTTTGATTTTTTTATGAGCAGCTTTAGCTTCCGCTACCATGATCACTTCTTTTGCTGCCACTAATCCTGAAACAATTGCTCCCAACACAGCTATACTGAGCACCACAGCGCCAATCTGAATCCGCCGTTGAGCCTTCCGATTCGCCTCAGTTAGTACCTGATTTCTCTTCTGGGTCGCTTCCCGATCCTTCCTCTCTCTGTCTAATTGAGCAATTTGCTCCTCAATCCCCTTCTTTTCACTGGCCGCCAAAAACTGCTGATCCAAATAACTTAAATTCTTTCTTTTCGCCCAAGCCTGAGCATCCTTGAGAGCCTTCCCCCGCAACAATAGCGATTCATCCTGACATCCCGACGCCACCCAAGCCCTAAACCCTTCTGAATAGGGACGTAATGCAGCTAATTCTTGTTCAATCCAGTCTTGATTAAAGACTTGATGGTAGATACGGTTATATACTTTAAGAACTGGAAAAGCTCCAACTCTCTGCTTAACCACTAATCCAGATAACTGTAACTTACCTTCCTCAAAACTGTTATTAGCAACAACTTCCCCCTGTTGCCACACCTGCTGATACAATTCCAACAAGTAGGCAGAGCGTTGCTCATTACTCAAGATGCGATCGCGTATGGTCTTCAAATGTTCTGGCTCATCGGTAGCTTCCCAGTTCGAGATCACATGGGATCGCACCAATTTCTCAATCCATTCCTTCTCCCCCTTTTTTAAGGGATCGAAAACCGAGGCAGAACTAACCACCAACTGACACAGCTTTTGGGTAAGAAAGGGCTGTCCTCCTGTCCAGTCTAATATTTCCTGGATAACAGCCTGGGGGTTGCTGACTTGTCCCGCCAATCCCCTGACTAACGGCTCAACTTCATCTCTTTGAAAGCCATGTAACTCTACCGCCCGTCCAATATTAAAAGGAGTTCGGTCTTTATCACCAATCAAATCCCCTGGTGTAGCCACCCCCAACAGCACAAAACTAAGGCGATTATAGGCAGAATTTTCCGCCCGTTTGTTGTAACAAGCTCGAATTAGGGCAAAGAAGTCATCTTTGAAACTTAATTGCAGAACGCTATCGATTTCATCAATAAAAATAACAATTGGTTGAGCAATATATTCAAACAATACCTCTTTGAGAAACTTACCAAAGCACTGCACCGGAGAAATTTTTTGGTGCTGTTGAAGCCAATGGTATTCATCAAACCTGTCGTAGAGTTCCAACTCAGACACCAACCCACTAATCAAACCGCCATACCATTCCCGTGGGGGAATCTGTTGCGACCCCAGCATGGTAATATCAATAGAAGCACAAACAATTTCTTCTTGTTGCAACCGTTTTACTGTTTGAACTTTCAAGGAAGATTTGCCCATCTGACGGGAATTTAAGACATAACAAAATTCCCCTGCTTTTAGGTATTTATACAACTCCTCATCGGCCTGACGTTTGACATAACTGCTAGCATTAAGGGGTAATGCGCCGCCTACTTGATAGATTTGCATAGTCTGGGTTTTCATCATGGGGTCTCCTGGAATCGCGCTTGAAAATACTCCCGATACAACTGACAACGGAGAGTTACTTGATGTCCTTGTAAATTCACTAATCCCATACTGTGTAGTTTGTAAGCTGATCGGGATTCTAAGGGAATCGGACAACTGGCCTCAATCACGTCTTTAAAGGCATCAGCCAAAGCTTGATGTTGCTGTAGCATCTGCCAGAGGTGTCGTAAATGATTGCGATAAATCCCAGCTTCGGTGGCGGCATTGGTTAATACCTGCTCAAGGTAACCAGTACCATTAAATTTGAGATGGTTAAAGCATTCGCCAATTAAATAGGGATGTCCCCCTACTAACCCCTGCAATTGCTCAACCTCAGATGCTGTACAATCAAGTTGGTATTGTTGGGCTAATTGAAGAATTTGCTCTTGGGTCAATTCCGGTAACTCAATCGGAACACCAACATTAAACGGGGATTCGTTAAGGTTCAGGGGAATATAAACTTCTGTGGAATGAACTACCACTAATCGGAGGCGTTCTAAACGTTTACCCATCTTGGCTTTCTCATGCCAAGCCCTTAGCATTCCTAAAAAGTCTGATGCCACATCACGGTGAGGAAAAACTCGGTCAACTTCATCCAAACATAGGACTACTGGCCTGTTAACCTGCCTTAGCAAATACCGTTCAAAGTAGTTGGTACAAGCCATTTTACTGGTCGATAATCCTTCGTACCAGTAATCAGCTAATCGATTAGCTAATCCTAAACTCTCACTGACACAGAAGCTAAACCACTTTAGTAATGAATTAAGATTGGCAAGGTCAGCGTGGTTAGCCAGGTGCAGGTTAATATACACAGTTTGATAGCCCTGCTGGGCAACCAACTTTCTCAGCACTCTAGCTATCAGTAAGGTCTTCCCCATTAGACTTGGTGCTTTAATTCTCACCAAGGCACCGGGACGTAAAAGTGTTTGATAACAAGTGGTTTCAATGGGAGGACGTTCAACATAATAGTCAACGTCAGGGATAGACTCGTCCTGATCTAAATCCGGTTTCCACGGATCTCGATTAACGTTGCTATTGCTTGGTGTGCTTTCTTGATCTAGAAGAGCGATCGCTTTCCAGTCTTGTCCCAATTTTTCACTAATTTCTTGAAAATTCAGGTTATCGACAGGTCGGCCATTGAGGTAATTATTGAGGGTTGATAGAGATATCTCCAATTCCTCAGCTAAGTCTTTCTGGCGAGGATAACCGTTGCGCTTAAGGGCTAATTTAACCTGGTCAATATACTCGGGATGAACTCTGAGTGAGCGAGACATAGGTTCGGTCTGATCAACTACTCAAACTATAACTATCTTTTATAGTCACTCAGCCCAACTCAGGTACAACTCAGGTACAAGTCGGCAATGAATTATAAGTTGGCCATAACTCACGTCAGCTCAACAGCTTCCAAGGTTTGAACTGCTTTAGCCCCAGGGTTTGATGAAATTGTAGTTCACCTGAAACAATTTTCATGAACAATCTCGAAAGCTTCCAAACCCTTCTGGAAATTGTGTTACTAGTTCTAACCCTCTCTACTGAATCTCCATTGTTAGGTATTGTTGCTGCTATTTGTGCATTGTTGTATTTCTTGAGCGACTCTGATGATTCAGATAACGGTGAGGAGTGAAGCGGTTGTCTAGCTCCGGAGATGGGAAGATAGGGAGATAGGGATATGGGGAGATAGGGATATGAAATTGATCTTTAGTCCTAATTTCCAGCATTGGTATCAAAATACCGGCGTTCCTAATTCTGGGTATGGTTTCGCCCCCCTAGCCCCCCAATTCTGGGGGGAACAAAACTTTCTTGCGTCCCCCAGAATTGGGGGATTTAGGGGGCTTTAACAAAAACAGATGATCGCGCATTCATTCCTTAATTCAGCAATGCCAAGATACCAACTTAATCGATAACTACTTCATGCAAAAGTACCGATTCCCGATTCCCTGGGCTATAGTCATTAGTTGTTAAACTATCTAAACAAATTATACTACAAATTTTGCCGATTCACTAACTGAATTTTATTGACAAAATAAGCTTCGCGATGCTGCAATGACTCAGCTAAGTCTAGCCCCTTTTGAAATGCTGCTAAGGCTTGAGGATAATTGTTCATATCCAGATAAATTTGACCAATGTTGTCGTAAGTATTCATCAAGCCATAGTAATTATAGGACTGTTGTTCAACTTGCAGCAAAACCTCATAAACTTGCAAGGCAAACTCTGGCTGCTTAGAGGTAAGGTAAAGTTGTGCTAGAGGTTGTAGTGCTTCGCTAGCATGGGCAAACTGCTGTAGAGACCAGGCTAAGGCATAGGCTTCCTGATAGGTTTGACTAGCTTTTTCTGGTTGATTGAGGCTGTTGTAGTCAGATGCGATCGCAATTTTCAGGGCTGGAATCTGGGTATCATTACCTTGATTTAGGTAAATGTCCACTAATTGCTGCTTTTTGGGCAATGCCTGGTCCGGTTGTTGGTCTTGGTCGTAGATATAAGCTAGCTCTTGTAAATAAGCCACTTCTTCATTTATGCGTTCGCGAAGCGGTTCCAAAGGAACATCGGTCTGAACTTGAGCCAGTAATTCCTCATAGGTTTCTGCTGCTTTGGGATAATCAAACCAAGCCATGTGCAATTCACCCATGGTCTTCAAGGTAGCCTCAACCGCTGCCATATCGCCCTGGTTTCGAGCATCAGCGAGAATTTGCTCATAGACTGTCAAAGCTTGTCCTGGCAATCGAATCTGTTCATAAGCCTTACCCAAAGCTTTTAACAGTGGCAGATTGATCGAGTCTTCTGCTTCATTTTCCTGCTGAATCTCTTCCAAGCGTGCCGTAATTAGTTGTACTGACTGCTTATTGTTTTCATTCCAGGCAACTCCTCCTACTCTGCCCAAGGTTTGCACTTCTGCCACGGGATCCCCTAGCACTCGCCGCAGCCGGATTTCCCGATACCAGATGTCAAAGGCTTTGGATTGATTACCAGCTTTGAATTCAGCTTCAGCTTCAGCATTCAGTTCATCCAACGCTTGCTTGAGTCTAGAACGTTCGGAGGGGTTGAGAGGTTCGTCTGGGGATAAGGAAGGAAGGAGGGGATCAGGAGCAGTCAGTTCCAATGGATTGGGATTATCATTATCACTTGATTGGGACAAGGTCACACTAGCAAAACATAACGGGAGTATAGCAGCGGATAATGCTATGATCATCCACTTGCTTAGTTTGGGTCCGAGAAGATGTAAGCGCAAGGTAGCCATAAGGAAACTAAAGAAGGTTACTACCAGTTAGACTAGCGATTTTAGGTTCAAACTGACATCTGGCCCTATTCTGCAGTAAGCCACCTGATCCGCCTGGGGAGTTATACCAATTCTTAGGGCTTACACACCTACACATCAATTTCATCTGGCCATCTCCCCATCTGGCCATCGGGTGCATCTTAATGCATGCAATTAGGCAAAAATTCTAATAAAATCTCCACACTTCCCGCGCCCGGGCCCCGCGCCCGGGCCCCACACTTCCCGTCTTTTTTACAAATATGAGATGCACCCTGGCCATCTGCATCTGTAGTCCTACTTTGAAGAATTGGTATTATTTCTGCCTGCCTGCACTAGTCTGACCGCTTCCGGGACGAAGTTTGTTCCTGCCACCAAGATTTAGGACTGCTAGATGATATCATAACGCCTTCTGCTCCAGGTCAGAGAATAACTCCAGCAGTCCTTTAGTATAAGGAAGCAATAGGTACATCTGATCTGACTCTATACGAGCGTTTAGTTCATCCACCAGCAACTGCAACATTTTTTCCGCCAGCTTCCAACTTACGTCTACGCTAGGAAATACCAGTAAACACAACGGCAACAGTTCCTGTTCTATTGATGTCATATTCCCCTCCAAAGCACATAGCCATAGGTAACCCTGGAACATTTCTAAATCTCTGATAGTCGAAGCCTTAATTCCTGGATCGTCCAACCCTCCCCGACGGCTAAAATGACCAGAGTGCAATTCCTCTGTGCGTTGGTAGACAGTCTGAGCAATATCCTGACTAACAGGTAAGAGTTGCTCCACTAAGGCTAAGGTAGGTGAGTTAAAATCATGCAAAGCCGCTGCATTACAGATTCGTTGCCAGGGGATAGAAACTTGCTCCTCCACAAACTTAAAGTAGGGACTGAGCAAAATTTGTTCTGGCAATGTCAGCCGATTGAGTACTAACTGAGTGCTGAAGTGAAACTGTGTGGTAACAAAACCAATGGCTCTACGGTCTTTTGCTGATATATGTTGCTCCCGCAGTTGCCGCAATACAGGTTCGAGAGAGGTGGTTAGCTTTTCTATGGCTGGTAACTCTAGCGCTATCATTGTCCACGGGCTAGAGAAATCTGTGAAGAAATTAATTGTCTCTCCTAGTCGTATTGCTGCCATTAAACTAGGATTCGGGGATTGCTCCTCGTAAATTTCCAGTACCTTTTCGTAAACGGAGCAAACAAATTGAGCAATTCGCTTAGCCTCGGTCAAATTAACCACATTAGGAATATAGGAGAACATAGCATCTGTTTTAATTCCCGCACACTCACAGTTAATCTGGATTAAACGCTTTAACTTGGTAACGGTTTTATTGCGCCCCTTTCGGGAAGCAAATTGTAGCAAATCAGAAACCTTTAAAACACCATTTTTGTAAGCGATAATTGATAAATCTGGTACATAGCGAGTTGCCCAAAAATTGACTAATCGCTCAACCGATGTTTTGTTGAATCTTGGAGTGTTGATCAGCAAAGCTTTTTCCTCGGATGTCTAAAAAAATATTTCTGTAATCCCGTTACTTGCTCCTCCAATTGTGGCATTAAAACCAACAATTTTAATACGTATCAGAAACCCTATAGATCACCCCCTGACAACTAATACCAATTCTCCGGTAGGGTCACAACAAAGAAATCCTACCTTTTGGTAATTAGTCAGGACTTACGCAGTTAAGTGGATTGTGCCCCCTAGCAACCACATCTGGGGGGTACTGCTTATAAATTCCACCAAGTTTAGTGGATGGAGGGGGCAAATGGGTCAGTACTGTTAGTAATGGGTAAATGGTAATTAGTAATTGGTAATGGATAATAAGTAATTGGTAATTGGAGTAGGTGCATCCCATTGTTAGAGAAATAAAATATTGTCAGAGGAGGTCAGGAAGATTGCGGAGGTTGCAACCGATCAGTAAAATCTCCGCGACTTTCATCTTCCCTATCTTCCCCATCTTCCTCATCTTCCGCAAACAGATTCCCTTGAATTGCCCTCACTTATTTAGTGTTTGTATTATTTATACACATGATAAACGTGATTCATGATAATTCTGTAAAGATTTATTGAAGTTTAGTTAAAAAAACCAATACAATGAAATATAGCGTTTCTAAATGAGTCGTGAACGCAAAACTAGCTGAAATTATTAGTTAAAGACAGTGCTTGTTTCCAGGGCTATAACATTTCTGAAAATGCGCTCTTTGTGTGTCTAGTCCAAACTGGCACCGTCTTTGAGCCTGAGCCATATTTGAAAAGTCATGAGAACGATAGATATTTAGAGCAAAGTTACGAGCAACGGCAAAGATTTGAGGTAACTGATGCATGGGAATACGTGAAGCATCTTCACCCTGAGTAACCGAAGCGCACATAATCAACCTTGTTCTCTACACCCCAATATCCAAGGGATGCCCTGGGCAAAGGACTCAGCAGACAAGGGCGTAAGAAGCAACATAGTAGCGTGTTTCCTTTTCCAGACGGTGTTGCCTCCCCTTTTTGAATTGTCGAACACTTTCCACTCGAATCAGAGTCTAATGCCCTGGCCAGGGCTGGATGTTGTCGAGTTGGTTGCAGATGCGTGCCAGCCTATGTCACTTATGCTAAAGAATCTGAGGGCTTTTGCGAGTTAGCACAATTGTTACTGCTGAAGACCTTTACTGGATAAGTGGTTTGGGTTGCACAGCTTTGCTGATTAATGGAATGATTGAGGGTAATTGGTAATTGGTAATTGGTAATTGGTAATTGGTAATTGGTAACAGGTAACAGGTAATTAGTAAATTGTAAAAGGTAATTAGTAACATTTTACAATTAATTATTAACAGGTTATTTGTAATTATTAAGTGGTAATTTATAACCAGACATAATATCAGTTGTTAATTTTGCTATAGCGTTTCGATTTGATGTGTGAAACAAGCCAGGGCTGATCAAAAACTGGGTTCAACTATTGATGCTGACTGCCACTTGGCATAATCGCTTTGCTAAGTTTAGCTTCACGCAGGTTAGCCTGATTCAGATTAGCATCAATTAAAACAGCTTCAATCAATATTGCCTCGCTAAGATTCGACCAACACAGGTTAGCTCGGTATAAATTAGCCTTGGTGAGATTAGCACCATGGAGAATTGTCCAACTCATCCTTGCTCCTCTGAGATTCGCATCCGTTAGGATAGTGTTTCTCATGGTGCAGCCACTTGCTATTGCACCACTCAAGTCTGCTTGATTGAGATTGGCCTTAGTCAAGTTGGCTCCACTGAGCAGGGTATGGGACAAATTTGCCCCAATCAGATTCGCTTCGATCAGAATACAATTGTTGAGGGATGCTCCCTCCAAAATCGCTCCGTCCAAGAGGGCTTGGGAAAGCTTGGCTCGGTTCAAGGATGTGCTAATCAGTTTTGCGTGACTCAAGTTAGCATTCTGGAGAATTGCCTCACTCAGAATTGCTTCACTCAGATTAGCTTTACTGAGGTTGACTCCAATCAGGCGGCAACTGCGTAGATTAGCATTACTCAAGTTAGCCTTAGTTAGATTTGCCTGACTCAGGTTACTAACAATAAGGTTGGCTTCACACAGGTCACTTCCCTGTAGATTAGCACCAGATAAATTCGCTTCTCGCAGATTGACACCTTTAAGAATAGCGCCCTTGAGACAACTCTGGCTGAGATTAGCACGTCGTAGGTTAGCTTGGCTCAGGTTTACTCCCGCCAGAGATACTCCCTGTAGATTAGCTTCTGGAAAGTCCCGTTCTCCAGCAGCATATCGCTTCAGTAATTCTTCCCCATCCATCATCATTCCTGTAACCTTGACAACTAATAAGCTAGGTGGTATTGCTCTATGGCATCTAATATGAATTATTATTGCTAGACTATGCTACTTTTATTTGCCAAAGTGCCAGCAAAAAGCGCAATGATAGTGTAATCGTGTATTGGTCAGACAATTATGAAATATTAGGGAATCGGGAATCGGGAATCGGGAATCGGGAATTTGGACGGGGGAATCACTAGAGTGTGTTTGTGTTAACCAAGAGATAAAGGTGCGATTGGTTCCGGTGTCTTCCTCCTCTTTCGGTTTCTTCTTAATCTCACCACTTACTTATCTAAATTTGCTATATAGACCAAAATTATATTATAATGGTTAGTTAACTCCTCACTAAAATTTGGTGTTCATGGCAGACTTAACTGGCACTTGGCTCGGAACTTACTGGCAAGGGGGAGTACCCACCCGGTTTGAAGCAACTCTGGTTCAAAGCAAGAATACAATCACTGGGAATATTTTGGACGACGGTTACTTAGGAGAAGCCCAGCTAAGTGGAGAGGTAATCGGACGGCGCATCCAATTTACTAAGCGATACATCACTAGCTCATCGACTCCAATCCAGTACATTGGTACCTTGGCTGAGTCAGAAGACTTGATGAATGGGCAATGGATAATCGATCAGTATAACACTGGTCCTTGGCAAGCTCGTCGTAGTGGCAATGACCTACTTGCAGACCTAAACACTCGTCTGAGTGAGCGGATGCCTGTGGCAGTTCCATGAGCCCAGAACATAGGAGTTACTTTATGCTGGTATGTAGAGCTATGGAAGGTCTCAGATAAGGAAAATGTGATGCTATCAGGTTGGCGAGTTGGCTCTCTATTCGGAATCCCACTGTTTCTAGACCCATCGTGGTTTTTCATCTTGCTACTGGTAACGATGATTAATGCGCGAGAGTTCGACTCTAGCCTAGGGTCGATTTTAGCTTGGGTAGCTGGATTGGCGATGGCACTGTTGTTATTTAGTTCTGTACTTTTACATGAATTAGGTCACAGTCTAGCTGCCCTCTCTCAGGGTATCAAAGTTAATTCGATTACCCTATTTATATTTGGCGGGATTGCGTCGATTGACCGAGAATCGAAGACTCCAGGAGAAGCCTTTCAAGTAGCGATCGCAGGACCATTAGTGAGCTTCATCCTCTTTGGTCTGTTTTATGTCCTAACTCTGACATTACCCACCTCGGCTTGGGCATATACTATCGCCAATGAGATAGCGAGAATCAACCTAGTCTTGGCATTATTTAACCTAATTCCTGGTCTACCTTTAGATGGTGGACAAGTGTTGAAAGCAGCAGTCTGGAAACTAACTGGAGATCTGTTTACAGGTGTGCGTTGGGCTGCCAGAACGGGTAAGGGGTTTGGGCTGATAGCCCTATCCCTAGGATTAGGCATGACTCTGCTGACCGGTACCTTGGCATTCATTTGGCCAACTCTGATTGGCTGGTTTATTTTTCGCAATGCCAGTGCCTATGACCAGCTAACCACCTTGCAAGAAGTCTTACTTAAGCTGATGGCATCTAATGCCATGACCCGTGACTTTCGGGTGGTGGAAGCCAACCAGACCTTACGTTCTTTTGCTGATGAGTATATCTTAACCGATAGGCAAAACCCAATGCCCTACTACGCTGCAACTAATGGACGCTATCGTGGGCTAGTGAAAATTGAGGATTTACATTTTGTGGAGCGTAGTCGTTGGGACACTGAGACCTTGGAAACTATAGTGCGCCCTTTATCAGAAATTCCCACAGTGCAAGAGAAAACACCTTTGGTGGAGGTGATTAACAGCTTAGAGGAGCTTAACATTAAGCGTGTAAGCGTACTTTCTCCCGCAGAAACTGTGGCAGGTGTCATTGACCGGGGTGATATAGTCAGAGCTGTTGCTAGAAAGCTAAATTTGGCTATCCCACCGGCTGCTATCCAGCGCATCAAAGCTGAGGGGGTTTATCCTCCTGGGTTTCAGCTGGTAGAGATTGCTAAAACTCTAAGTTCGGTGACAAACACTTGAGGATATAGCGCTACCCGCAAGGGCAAAAGGCAAAAGGCAAAAGTTTACTATGAATAGCTTTTCAGCCCAGAACTGCTTGTAATCGTTGCAATGTACGAGTATTCTCCTCAGGAGAGCCCACAGTGATCCGCAATCCTCCTCCAGTATGACGTATTAGGGTGCCTTGATCTTTCATGGCCTGAGTTACCTGAGTCAGGTCTTTGCTAGTAGACTCGTTGCCGGATTGTCGTAGACGCAGGTAGATGAAGTTGGCAGCACTTGGCCAAACCTGTAAGGCTGGATGTTCTGATAGGGCTTTTAGTAACTTATCTCGCTCGGCGATAACCTGGGGAATTGATGCTAGCAGAGTTTGTCTGTGATTGAGAGCGACTATGGCAGCAGCTTGAGAAAAGCTGGGTAAGTTGTAGGGTAAGCGCATTTTTTCGAGAGCAGCAATTAGTTCTGGGTCAGCGATGCTATAACCAACACGGTGAGTGGCTAAACGAAATGCTTTGGAAAATGTCCTCAATATTACCCAGTTGGGATGGTCGGCTAATTCTTGGACTACTGAGGCTTGGCTGAATTCAAAGTAGGCTTCATCAATAACTACTAAAATATTCTCTGGTAGACCACGCAACCAGTCTAATTCCTGGGGAGTCAAGGGGTTGGCGGTGGGAGAGTTAGGATGAACTACAAATACTACTCGTATTGCTGCTCGTTGGGTCGAGGTTTCTGTGAGGGTCTGTTCAATGGCTGCTTGGGCATCGTCGATCTTGATTTCAAAGTTTTCTTCCCGACGCCCTACACTCACTACTGGTATTCCTAAGGTCTGTGCCAGTATCGAATACATGGAGAAGGTGGGATTAGCGATTAGGATCGAGCCTTCTCCTCCTAAGCAGGTGGCAATTAAGATAGAACGAATTAGTTCATCGGAACCGTTGCCTACGGAAATCTGGTTTGCTGTTACTCGGTCGTCTAGGGCAGCAGATTCGTTAACGTATTCTGCGATCGCATTTTTGAGTTTCCCCTGTCCGCCATCGGGATATCGATTAGCTTGAATCAGCTGTTGATAGCTCCAAGCTAATTTTTCCTTTAACTCTCCTGGTAAGTCAAAGGGGCATTCATTCGTATCCAGGCGATCTAGGGGAACCGTTGATTCTGGTGTTTTCCCTTCCTCGCCCCCAGGATGAGGTGTGTAGGCCGTTAATGCGGATAGATCAGACCGGATGAATTCTAGCATTATCAGTTCTCTGTTGTCGGTTTGCCTTTATCTAAGCATTCAGCCGTCAGCTGTCAGCCGTCAGCTTAAAATAAACCTATGCAGGCCTATGGCCACGCTAGGCGAACGGGACAATTTAATAATTCGAGATTAATGAGAATTGGAAGTCTGGGGATTTGCCCATCAGCCAAAGACTATGAATCCCATCGCAGCTTCCGGTAACTCAGCATTATTCCAATCCTTACCTGTTTTATTCAAAAGCTGTTCGCCTAGCGTGGGCGTAGCGCATCAGCTGATTGCTGATAGCTGATTGCTGAATGCTTACGCCTTTATACCTTTTACCTTATTCTTTCTCAAGAGGTGGATAGTGTATGGCTAGAAATGCTTTAGCATCAGCCTGATCCTGAATCACCCTGTCTAGGGTTGCCTCTAAGAGTGCATCCAGAATTTCCCGATAGTGTGCTCCTGGCTTATAGCCTAACTTTCTGAGATCATTGCCATCCAGTGGCGCTTTAACATTCCTCCAAGTGGTGAGATACTGCCAAATTTTACGTCGGATCGCTCTAGGACTATACACCCCAATCAATACTAAGGTAGGTAATTTATACTCGCGCAACATGTGGACGATTTGACTGTTTAGCTGGCATGTTGGTAGAGATTCTAGGAAATCCCCTTGCCATCCCTCAAGTTTTTGAAGACGCTCAACACTGTCTACGGGCAACTGTAAATTCTTGGCTACCTTAACCCGTTCGTCTGGTGCTAGATCAGCAATCAATACTTCCAAACGCATCTGCCAGTGTCTTAAGGTTTGCTTTGGGTCAAATCTCTGTAGCCAGCGCCCAACCAAACGCACTCGCCACCATAATGGTTTATCTAGGGTCAGGGTAGGATGAAGACACCGCAACGCTCCTAATGATGACAATAACTGCAATGCTGGTTGCCAGTAGGGGGCTTGCAACATATAGTTAAGTTCTGCTTTGAGTCGGGTTTGGAGTGCTGGGACTTTGGTGTTTTCCGCTTTAGTACGCTCATATACCCCACTCTGAATGGCATAGTGGATATATTCCCTGGTTTGGGGTTCAATTTCAAATCCCAATCGCACCGCAAACCTTACCGCTCGATAGATTCGGGTTGGGTCTTCAATAAAGCTATTGGCGTGTAGGACTCGAATTTTTTGCGATCGCAAATCTAACATACCCCCAAAGAAGTCCAACAGGGGCAATTGAGCTTGGGGATTAACCTTTGTCAGCCTTGCTGCCATGGCGTTGATGGTAAAGTCTCGGCGGTAAAGGTCTTGACGAATGGAACTAGCTTCGACTTGAGGATTAGCAGCGGGATAAGGATAGAACTCGGTACGAGCAGTGGCAATATCTACACAAAGGGAGCCAAATTTCGGGTCATTATGCCATAGCAAGGCAGCGGTTTGAAAAGACCCGTGTACTTCCAAGCGCACCTTACGGTAAATTTTACGGAGTTCCTTGGCCAGGGTGACTCCTGCGATCGCATCCGCTGAGCGGTGAAAGCCATCTACGACCAAGTCTATATCATTTAGCAGTAGTGGCTTGTTCCCATCCGCTAGTAACAAGTCTCTGACAGCTCCTCCAACTACGTACAGATGCCAACCCCGCTCCTGAGCTTTTTCGGCAGCTATGGTCAAAAGTTCCCACAGGCTCGAAGCCAACAGAGGCTTGATGTTAGCTGGTTTAAGGTTCGCCGGTTTCAGGTTTGACCCGTCAACCTTCAACTGCTTAACATTCAACTCTTCCTGAAACAGTTGCCGCAATACATCAGTGCGGGTCACTATCCCCATTAGTTGCCCATCCTCTAGAACGGGTAAACGCCCAATATCGTAAGTCACCATCAAGGACTGAATGTCTGCCATTGAGGTTTCCGGAGTAATGGTCTTAATATCCTTCGTCATGTAGCCCTTGACTGGAGCATGACCAAAACCGTGGTGCAAGGCTAAATCCAGGTCTCGTCGGGAGATAATTCCTACCAGCTGGTCAATTTGATCTACTACTGAAAGCCCCGAATGACCATAGCGCAACAAAATTCTCTGGGCTTCCTTAATCTTGGTATTGGGGCGAATGGTGCGCACGGGGGATGACATTAAATCCCGAGCCGTCAGAGGTTGGGGAATTTGGTCTTTTAGTTGGTTAACCAGCTGCTCTAGGATTGTCTGGGCATCACAGTCTCGTAAGGTAACGGCAGCGGCTTGGGAATGTCCACCCCCTCCTAGGGGTTGCAACAACTGGTTCAAATCCGTCCCCTCAATTCGGGTCCGCCCAATTATGGTTAGCTTTGTTGAGGTTGTTTCTGTAGCGTGGCCTTTTGGCCAAGGTTGTTCACCCTTGGCGTTGGAGTTGGGTAGGTTAGTATCGGTGGAAGGTTGCAGGTTAGTGTCGGGGGAAGGTTGGAGGTTATAAGGTTGAAAGTTAGTCTGGGTTTGAGTTTCAAGGTTTTTTTTGCTTGGAGGTTGTATTTTTGAATTTTGCCGGTTATAATGTTGATCAGAACCTTCAACCGTTAAACCGCCAACCGGAAACGGTGAATAACCTTCAACCTGAAACCTTGCAACTGGTAAATCTGCCGGTTGTAAGGTTTCTCCTTTGGACTTTCGTTGATACTCAGCCCCCAAAAGCAGGGCATCGCTTTCAGTTACTTCTAGTAAGCGTGATGCCAAACTCGATAAGCCAGGCACATGCCCAGGAGTGTTTAGGAATACCCAAGAAATGGTGTAACCCAAGTGGGTTTGTCCCTGCAAAAGGTCTAGAGATTGCCTAAATAATTTTTCCAATTGAGGAGATAGCCCTGGATCAACATACTGAGCTATCTGACGCAGATTAGCTCCTTGCTCCATTAACCAGGTCAAAGCCGCCCCATCTCTTGGTGTTGTCTGGTCAAAGGTCAGGGAACCTGTATCTACATGGATTGCCAATGCCATCACCGTGGCTTCAGCAGTAGTTAACTGGATTTGGGATTGCTGTAATTGCTCCACAATTAAGGTGGTGGTTGCTCCCACAGGTTCAATCTGTGTATAGGTAGCCGGGATATCAGTTTGGGGTACGGGATGATGGTCGTAAATTTCAATGGCATTTAACTGTGGTAAGTCTAACCACTCACCTGCTTTGCCTAAGCGATCGCGTTTTTGAGTATCTACAATAATTACGGAATTAATCTGAGCCAATTGTACAGAGCGGCGCTCGATCAGGGCATACTCATCCCGATGCAGTGCCAAAAAATCTCTTACAGCCGGATGAGTCCCCCCAGTTAGTACCGCTTTGGCTCCTGGCTTGAGGCGAGTCAGTCCTACAGCTGCTCCTAGGGCATCAAAGTCAACGGTGGTATGACACAAAATCAGATCCATAGTGATTAGTCTACCAATTCTGGAAATTAAGGCTACACATCAATTTCATCTGGCCATCTCTCCATTTTTCCCTATTGACTTTATTGATGCTATTAATAGTTTACACTACTTTGACCTTTTAATCCCTATAATCCCTTTTATGGCACTCCCCGCGCCCCCGCCCCGCGCCCGCGCCCCACACTCATCACCTGCATGGGAAAGTTAAAAGGGCATTGATTGCAACAAATTTTGGCAGAAAAGGTAAAACCATCTGGTAAAATCTATAGTGCTTAGCTAGGCATTAGCCTGTTTTAAACAAGTTTTAGGAAAGTTTAGCGTCAAGGTATCAGCACAGAAAATGACTATTATATTCCAACTATTACTCACTGCCCTAGTCCTATTGTCATTTGTCTTGGTAGTCGGTGTACCAGTAGCTTATGCCACACCTCAGAACTGGGAGCAATCAAAACGCTTACTTTGGCTTGGTTCAGGGGTCTGGGTGCTTCTCGTCCTTCTAGTCGGTGCCCTCAACTTTTTGGTGGTTTAGGTTATAATTTCCCTGAGCTAGACCTAAATTATTACTGTAATCAGCCTTTAGAACGATAGTCATGGCAGTTTTCGAGGGAAATTTTACATCATCTACCTCCCTGAGGTTTGCGATTATCATTGGTCGGTTTAATGACCTAGTGACAGGTAAACTCTTAAACGGGTGTAAAGATTGCTTAAAACGCCATGGCATTGATCCCAATCCCCAAGGTACTCAAGTTGACTATATTTGGGTACCGGGTAGCTTTGAAATTTCATTGATGGCTCGCCAAGCTGCTCTTAGCGGTCGTTATGATGCAGTGATTTGCTTGGGCTCAGTGATTCGGGGTCAAACTCCCCATTTTGATTATGTGTCTGCTGAAGTAGCCAAGGGCATTGCTGCTGCTGGTTTTCAAACCGGGGTACCTGTTATTTTTGGTATTTTAACTGTAGATACCATGCAGCAAGCTCTAGAACGGGCGGGAATCAAGAGCAATAAAGGTTGGGAATATGCCATGAATGCCATAGAAATGGCTAACCTGATCCGGAGTTTTCGGGGTCAAGAGTCAATATTAGGCTATGAAGAGTCTGAACAGGGAACTTTAAGCCAACAAACTCTACCATTCTCGACAAATTGGACAATTGCTTCAGAATCTGACCCTGATTCCTAACATATGAGTTAATCTTGGGAGATTTTCCTAATTTTCTTGAATCTGAAAGCTTATGTAAAAGGGGTTGACAAATTTTGGCTGATCTGACATACTAGAAAGAGATAAGTTGAGGTGCGGGTATAGCTCAGTGGTAGAGCGTCACCTTGCCAAGGTGAATGTCGCGCGTTCGAATCGCGTTACCCGCTTACTGATAGTCAATAAACCTGTCATAGCTGAAGTAATACAACTTTGGGCATGCTGCCTTCAGCTCAAGTATCCAACTTGATGCAAACCGTGGCAGTGTCCATCAATAACCTTAAAGAATAAGCTTATTATAATAGATGGGGACACCATACGCTTTATAGTGTCCCAATATTTAAATAATCATGCAGCACTACCAATTCAAGGTTTTTTGATAAACCTAACCAGATGTCTTTTGGTTTTTAATAACGCTTGTGCAATCTCAAAAAGGTCAAAAGATTGACTTAAACTCTGAGTATCCCTGCCCTTGTCGGCGTCGGGGTCATTTAGTGCCAATTACACTGACCGAAGCCCTTGGCTGCAATCGCTGTCAGCAAATTTTTGTGGTAGACGAAAGTGGTTATGTGATTGAGCAACTATCCACCCACTACCCCTATAAAAAAGCTTGGCTTTGGACAGGACATCGTTGGAATACAATCCATGGTAGTCTTGGGGAAAGCTACTTACCTGTAGCGTTGGGTATTGTCTTAGTTCTGCTGATTGTCTGGTTGCCTTTGGCACTTCACTCCCAAAAAGGGCCAGGTATCATAGTATGGGCATTACTGGCAGTACTGCTAGCAGTACTTCCGGCTATGATGGTTTGGCTAGCTTACCGGCGTTAACTAACAATGAACACAGACTCTGGGAGCAAGGCCTCGAAGTTACATGATTTAATGGCCAGTGTCCACCATGCTTCTCGGGCATTGGCAAACACCAAGGGAGAAGAGCGCTCTCGTGGCATCGAGGCCATGGCTCAAGCAATGGGAAACTCCTTTGATGATATTTTGGAAGCTAACACCCTAGATCTGGAAACCAGTAGGGACATGGCAGTGCCAGACCTAATTTTGGACTGGCTGAAGCTAACACCAGAAAGGCTACAGATGGCTATCGGGATCCTGGAAAGGATTGGAAATTTATCTGATCCAATCCGGCGGGTGATGAACGCTTCCTATCAAACTGACCAATCTCAGACCTACTGTCAGCTAATGCCGTTGGGAGTGATTGCTCTAATTTATGAGGCATTCCCTGAACTAGGTGCAATTGCCGCAGGCTTTTGTCTCAAAACTGGTAACTCCCTGATTCTCAAAGGCAGTAGCGAAGCCAGTCAATCTAACCAGGTGATTGCTCAAGCGTTGCAAAATGCTTTGGATGAGGTCGGTTTGCCAACGGGATGTCTGGAACTATTCCCCTCTGGACAGGGAGCTTCGATTCGGGATTTGGTCACTCAAAATCCATATCTGAATTTGGTAATTCCCCACGGACGACCAACCCTGCTCAAGCAGGTGATCCAGCAATCAACTGCACCAGTTTTGCAATCGGCCATTGGTAACTGCTACCTTTACTGGTCTGCTAATGGTAACGTCGATCTGCTTAGGCATATGGTTTTAGATAGCCACGCCAGTCAGCCGGATCCGGTCAATGCTATTGAAAAAATTCTGATTAACCAGAATCAAAAAACCTCTGCCTTAGTTACCCTGTTGAACAACCTCAAGGAAAACGGTTTTGAACTCAGAGGTGATGCCCATCTAGTGGCTAAGTTTCCTGAACAATTGACCTTAGCAGCAGAATCCGAGTGGGGTCAAGCCTATTTGAGCAAAACTATTGCGTTGAAAGTGGTAGATTGCATAGAGTCAGGGATTGCTTGGATTAATCAATATAGCAGCGGTCATGCTGACTGCCTGGTGACAGATTCTTATCAGGAAAGCCGTCAGTTTGCCTTAGGTGTAGATAGTGCATCGGTTTACATTAATTCTTCACCAAGATTTTCACGGAATCCGCAACCAGGAGACTCCGTGTTTCTAGGTATGTCTAACCAAAAAGGACATCATAGCGGCATGATTAGCCTGGAGACTCTCACTACCCTTAAACACGTAGTTCAGGGTAATGGGCAGTTTTAGGCGTTGGTCATTTGACCATTAGCTGCTCTCAACCGGGAGGGGATAAATCGATCCATCCAGTATTCCAAATACGCTCGATTTTCCTCAAGTTCAGCAGGATCCGTGGTATCCATGGGATGAGGGGCTAGCCCCAAAATCGCAGCTGTAGTTACACAAAACATAGATTTCTGGAAGGTTTGGCAAATTCTAACCCGCAAGTCAATTTCACCCCGATGCGATCGCATATAAAAATCTCTGAGATAGTTGGGTAGATAATGCCTCATATCCTGCATCAGCAATGTCGGTGGAATTCCAGAACCACCAATAGGCAATGGGTCAGCATACAACGCGCCATAGGTAAATCGAGTTTGATCTGGGGAAATCTGGTACGCTTGGGCATTCATAGATACTGTGCCCAGAAAGGGTGTTCCCCGGAAGAAAATTGCCTCTACATAGGGTATTCCTGTATCAGACAGGAAGGTCAAACCAACCGATTCGGGAATAATCTCATACCTTTTATCCCCAATCTTAGGGGCATAGGTAATGGGTTTGTTTGCTGCTGCGACTAACCCTGCTTTAATATGGTCTACCACTTGGGGAATCGACTTAATTTCCCCTTGGTCATAGCCCTGAGATAGGGACATAAATATATCACTCATCACCCGCCAGAATTGCCCTAATCCACTGTAATAGGCAAGCATTCGCACTTGTTCGGGCAAGAATTCAGGAAATAGCTTGTTCATTCCCAGCATCAGGGGATTGGTCTTAAACTTTGCCTGAATTGCTTTGGCACATAGTTGCTCAAATTCATCGGTGTCGAGATAAGTATCTAAGCCTCCACCACCGTGCCATAACATCGAGCGCATACAGTATTCAGCGTACTCAAAGTTAATTCGGTCGTGCCACCAATGACGTAAAAGCTTTGATAAGGAAATCTCCCCATTAAAGTATTTAAAGAAGGGAAAAAACACTAAAAATTGATGATCGGCAGTGTAGATAAGATTGCGGGAGTAAGCATCTAAAACAATGCCGTAGCTGTGAAGTATACCGACTACTTCCATCAGGTTTTGTGGAGAATCTGATAGGAGGGCACTACCAGTTTGTAGTCGCTTGATATACTCCTCTAGAGGATGTTTTTGTTTGGTTTTCTGGCTAACTACCATAATAATTAGGTTGACGATTGTTTGGTTGAAGGTTGAAGGTTTTATGTCAGAATTTAGAATGCAGAATGCAGAATGCTAAATGCTAAATGCTAAATTCTACATTCTAAATGCTAAATTCTACATTCTAAATGCTAAATTCTACATTTCGGCGACGCTACGTGAGCAACGGGCTAACCTTCAACTATTAGTTGATACCTTCACAGCTACATTCGGTGGTGTCGTTACCAACGTTGCTGTGATCGGTTCACTTAAATTAAGTAACCATCCTGGCTGTAGTCCCAGAAACACAATCAATAGGGCTAAAACCAGCCCTGGTAATTGTTCTGTGAACTTAACTGTCGGTAAATCAGTTAAATTGGTAGCGAGACGACCAAAGAAGGCTCCACCAACTAGTTGTAAAAAGTAAACAACCGTTAAACCGGTGCTGAGCATGCATAGGATAGTTGGGATTGGTAACACCTGGAGACTACCCCAGTAGACCAGAAACTCAGAGATAAATCCCACCATGCCAGGGATACCAGCACTAGCCATTACACCAAGCACCATCAAACTACCAACTACTGGCAGACCTCGTTCCGGATTTAATAAACCATTGAGGATAGTGATATCCCGTGAGCCAGTTTTCTTATAAATGATACCGACTAATAAAAACAGTAGCGCTGATATTAACCCGTGACTGATCATATGCAAAACTGAGGCTACCAAGGCTAGCTTAGTGGCAGCAGCAGCAGCTAACAGAATGTATGCCATGTGAGCGACAGAACTATATGCCACCATTTTTTTCATGTCTTTCTGGACAATGGCATTGAACGCTCCGTAAAGGGAACTTACTGCTGCCCAAATTCCCAACCAAGGTGCCAGAATTGTCCAAGGTTCCGGAAACAAACCTAAGCCAAACCGCAACAAACCATAGGTACCTAATTTCAGGAGCACACCAGCTAATAGAATTGAAACTGGGGTTGATGCTTCCACGTGGGCATCTGGCAACCAGGTATGGAATGGCACAAAGGGAATTTTAATCCCGAAGCCAATTAGAACCGCTCCTAAGAGAATTAATTGCTGAGCAACGGGTAGTAATGATGCCAGCTCCCTGGTCTCGGTGTAGCTAAAGCTAGAGGAACCACTCAAAAACACTAAGCCGAGGAATGACGCTAGAACCAAGGCTCCGGAAAGGGCTGTGTAGAGGAGAAACTTGGTTGCAGCATAGCCTCTGCGCTTACCCCCCCAAATGGCAATCAACAAATATAGGGGAATCAGTTCCAGTTCATAGAAGATAAAAAACAGCAGTAAATCCTGAGCTAGGAAGGCACCGGCAACAGCGCCATTCAGCAAGAGCATCAGAGCGTAATACAACCTAGGGCGAATGACCTTGGAATCTGTGCAGTACAGGGCAATTGCGGTTAGCAGACCATTTAGAATAAGTAAGGGCAACGATAGACCATCTACCCCTAAACTATAGGTCAAACCAATTACCTGAATCCAAGGAAGATTTTCCTGAAATTGTAGATTCACGTCACCGGGGTTAAACATGGTCATCAATATTACTGACCAGAGGAAAATACCACCAGTAACCACCAAGGCAACTTGACGAGCTGCTTTAGCACTGACATTCCCGGGCCAAAACCCCACTATAGCGGCACTCAGTATTGGTACCAAAATCAAGGCACTCAACATAAATCGACCAGTCTCCTAATCATTTTTTTTTACTAACTTTTCTTATGGGGTTGTTTGGTTGCAGGTTGTTTGGGGTTGAAGGTTGAAGGTTGTTTGGGGTTGAAGGTTGAAGGTTGTTTGGGGTTGAAGGTTGAAGGTTGTTTGGGGTTGAAGGTTGAAGGTTGTTTGGGGTTGAGGGTTGAAGGTTGTTGAGGGTTAAAGGTTGTTTGGGGTTGAAGCTTCAACAGTCAAAGGGCTAACCTTGGCCTATTGGCCACGCGATCGCGTTCAAACAGCTAACCTTGGCCAAAAGGCCACGCGATCGCGTTCAACCAGCTAACTTTCAACCAGCTAACTTTCAACCAGCTAACTTTCAACCAGCTAACTTTCAAGCAGCTAACCTTGGCCAAAAGGCCACGCGATCGCGTTCAAACAGCTAACCTTCAACCAGCTAACTTTCAACCAGCTAACTTTCAACCAGCTAACTTTCAACCAGCTAACCTTCAACCAGCTAACCTTCAACCAGCTAACCTTCAACCAGCTAACCTTCAACCAGCTAACCTTCAACCAGCTAACCTTCAACCTTTAACTAATGACCTATGAACAATGACCACTGCTCCAAAGACCACTGACTCAAAGACCACTGATTCAAGGGCCAAGTGATGAAGATTGCTAATAAGCTGATTCCTAATAGGATAGTCAGTACATAAAACTGTGATTTACCGGAAACGCTGTATTTTAGGCCTTGACCACTAAATACTGTTCCTAAACCAACCAGATTGACTAACCCATCAACGATATATCTATCGATCCAAGCTGTAATGTTGGAAAATAGGAGAACAGCAAACACGATGGTGTAACGATACAGTTCGTCCAGATAAAAGTCATAGGCGAATAGGTCTTGGAACAATTTCAACGGCATCCGAATTGACCGCGACCAGGTTCTGGGTAGGTAAATTAAAGCCCCTGTAGTGCAACCTACGACACCAGAGATTACCAAGGTTACCTCGGCTAGGGGATTGAGGTACTCCCATTCCGATAGCAATTCCATCGGACGCATTAGCACTGGTACCAGCAATGTCAGTATGGTTAACGCTACCATTGGTAAGGCCATAGCCCACGGTACTTCTGGTGCTCGACGGGTCTTCGCTTGGGGTTTCCCTAGGAAAACTAGCCGAAACACCCGGACTAAACCTAAGGCAGTAACTGCGTTAACGAAGAGAAAGGGTATGACCAGAACAGGGGCATCAAACCAAAAGGCGTTAATCCCTTCACTCATTGCCCAAAAGCCACCCAGGGGGAAAAGTCCAATCAGACCAACGATACCCACTGCAAAGGCAGTGCTAGTAGCGGGCATTTTTGACCCTAAGCCCCCCATTTCAGCTAGATTTTGGTTATTGGTGTTCAAGATTACCCCCCCGATGCTCATAAACATCAGGGCTTTAGCAAAGGCATGGGCAACCAGTAAAATCACACCAATATCAGAGCGCTGCATTCCAACCGCGATAAATACTAAACCAATGTAAGCGCTGGTGGAATGGGAAAGCGATCGCTTAATATCGATTTGTGCGATCGCTACCATTGAGGTGCCTAGTGCTGTGATAGTACCAATAACTACTAACACTGATAAGGTCAACGGTGAGATCATGGTCACAATCGGCACCAGTTTAATCAGCACATAAGTACCACAAGTCACCACCAAGGAATTCCGAAGTACTGAGGCGGGATTCGGTCCCTCCATCGCCTCATCCAACCATAAATTCAAGGGAAATTGGGCACATTTACCAATTGGACCAGCAATCAAAGCCAATCCCAGTAAGTTACCTACGAGTGGCGGTAGATTAGCTGAATAAGCCCAGGTATACAAGTCTGAAAAGGTTAAGCTTCCCGCAAAGGTGGCTAAGGTCACCACCCCAATTAGCAGCAAGATATCTCCTACACGCTTGGTTAGAAAAGCATCTCGGGCAGCTTTGAGTGCCAAAGGCTGAGCATACCAAAAACCCACAATTAACAAAGTACACACCGTGAGCATTTCCAACAGAGCATAGGTCAGGAATAAGGAATTACTCAAGACAATTCCAATCAATGCCCCTTCAAAAAACCCCATCAGGGCAAAGAAGCGAGCTAATCCCCAATCTTTCTCCATATATCCAAGAGCATAGAGTTGAGCCAATAGACTTAGGCTGGTGATAAACTCCATTGCTGCAGTACTCACTGGTGAGACTTCCAGAACAAAGGATATGTCAATATCAGCAACCATTAGCCAGTGAAACTGTATCTCTTGCACGGCTTCTTGTAATGAAGCCTGGAAGATTAGCCAGCCATGAATGCAGGCGAAAAGTGTCATCAACAGGTTAAAGTAAGCCGCTGGTCTTGGTCCTGTACGACGCACTATTCCTGTTGCCCAGGGGATAGTTAAAAATGCCCCAATCCAACTGTAAATAGGAACTACCCAAATAGTCTGAGTAAGGAACTCAGTCATCACGCCTTGACCTCATCATTTCATTGAATCAATTAAATAAAAATCGGGACTAATTAGCCCAAACGAATTTTTAAAGTGACGATTTTCCTCGCTTTACAGCTAATAATGTGGTGATTTGTCTTAAATCATTAGTATTTTTATAACTTTATCAGTTAAGGGTTATCTTGGACATAATCCAGGCAGATTTTTCCAGAATATTTTTTTGATCATTACCATAAAACGTGGTTATTGACATCATGACAAGTAACCTTTATAGAACCGATAACGCTAACTGATTAAAGGTCAAGTCGGGCTTGACAACTGATCAAGCTAATGTATTAAAGCTCAAATCAGGCTTGACAAGCCATCTATCCACCCATCTCTCCTTAGTCAGGTTAGAGCGACCCAGTTCCCCGTGTCGTAACCCAGGAACTCGGTGACCGCACTCAAATTCTGGCGCTTAGTGAGGATTACTTATCTAAAAGTTATAAAAAAATTATAAAACAAAAGCAACCATTCTCCAAAACGGTTAATTTTCGTTAACTAATCTAGCTGACCCCCTCGGAATGTTAAGTTTTGTTAAGGTCTCTCATTAAGAAGTATTATCATATTTTATATTGTCAAATACGCCAAGGTTCTCTATGCTTAGTTTTGGTTGTCCTTTAAACAAAGATGTTGGGGGCATTCCCCGTCTACTATCTTTGTTTGAGCCGGGGTGTTAGCGTAGCTTGGCCGAAAAGCCAGGGAAACAATGACTTTTGGTCAGGCAAACCCACACCCCCCTCCACCCTTTAATCCCCCCCAAACTAACCATGAGGCGGATTAAGCGGGGAGCAAGGGAAGCACAGAAGCACGACCAATACACTTAGCTACCTGATTTAGCTAGGTGAATTAGCTAGGTCAGTTAGCTAGGTCAGTTAGCTACCTGCAATGGGCTTGGTCGGCTCACGTTCTGACGGTGTATCGAAAAGGCCGATTTACCCGGCAACATTGCAGTTACAGGACTTACGCAAGTGCCCCCTAAATCCCCCAATTCTGGGGGACTTTGACATCATTACCCCCCAAGCGAACAATCCCTCGCTTGGGGGGGCAGGGGGGCAAAACCAACTAAACTTCGTAAGTCCTAAGTTATCTGCAATGCCACAGAAACCCTAACTACACTGCCCTAACTACACTGCCAGGTGAGTTAGGGAGCGTTCATCACTATTATTTGACTAATCCACTAGGAGAAAAGCGAAATGCCAATTGCTGTTGGAATGATTGAAACTGAGGGCTTTCCAGCTGTTGTAGAAGCAGCTGATGCGATGGTTAAAGCCGCTCGCGTCACCCTTGTGGGTTATGAAAAAATCGGTAGCGCTCGTGTAACCGTGATTGTGCGGGGAGATGTATCCGAGGTGCAAGCTTCCGTATCAGCTGGGATAGAATCAGCAAACCGGGTGAATGGAGGTAAGGTGGTATCAACCCACATCATCGCTCGTCCCCATGAAAACTTAGAGTATGTCCTACCAATTCGTTACAGCGAAGCTGTGGAACAGTTCCGTAGCTATTAGCCAAGATGCTCCTAAAAACCATAGAGAGTCTAGAGGCAATTGGCACAAGCTTGGGTGCTGAACTGGTTGGTATGCAGTGACTATAGGTTTAGCAAAGAGCGCTTATATGCCGTCACAACCATCCCACGTGTGGTCAGCGCGTGGGTTGATCAAAATCTTGATAAACGTCTAGGAGTAAAATTCATGTCAATTGCTGTGGGAATGGTGGAAACCCTTGGTTTTCCAGCGGTTGTAGAAGCCGCAGATGCTATGGTGAAAGCGGCTCGTGTCACCCTTGTGGGTTATGAAAAAATTGGTAGCGCTCGTGTAACCGTGATTGTGCGGGGAGATGTGTCTGAGGTGCAAGCTTCCGTATCCGCTGGGGTTGATAACGTTAAGCGTGTCAATGGAGGTCAGGTATTATCTACCCATATTATTGCTCGACCTCACGAAAACCTGGAGTATGTTCTACCAATTCGTTATACCGAAGATGTGGAACAGTTCCGGGAGAGTACTAACGCCATCCGTCCGATGAACCGTCCATAATCGTCCGCCAATTTGAGATTCAAGACATGCCGGTGTCAAGTAGGGGATGTGCTTACCATGAGGGGAGAGATTGCTTGATCCACTAGTTTTGGCTTCGCCATATAACTGCTCCCTAATCCATCTCCCCCCAAGTCCTGTCACCCCAAGTCCTGTTATAAGTTAGGTCAATGCAAATTGCCAAGGTCCGAGGCACGGTCGTTAGTACTTATAAAGATCCTAGTCTTAGAGGAACTAAATTCCTTTTCCTGCAATACCTAGATGATGCAGGAGAACCACTCCCCAAGTATGAGGTAGCAGCTGACATAGTCGGTGCTGGTATAAATGAGTGGGTGCTAGTCAGCCGTGGCAGCGCGGCTCGGCAAGTCGGTGAGAGTGACAAGCGTCCCATCGACGCTATGGTGGTGGGGATTATTGACACGGTCAGTGTGGACAATAGCATGCTCTACAGCAAAAAAGACCAGTATTAGTGAGTAGGTTCGGACAATAGTAGCTTTGGGTAGTAGCTTTGGGTAGTAGCTTTGGGTAGTAGCTTATCCCTGGTTATCCATTGCTCGATTCTGACTTGAGCCCTATAGCTTTCCAAAGCAGTTATTTGTAACGATAAGCCATAACGGTAGAGGTTAACTATTAACAATCCAGCAATTTCTGCGTGATTACAATTCCCGAGTGGGAGCAGCAGAAATAACTAACCCCAATCCTCAAGTGTGGGGCTTGACAAAAATCTATTTCATGACAGTGTATCTCAAATAAAAATTAGGAGGAAAACATCTATGGCATTTAGCACCCAGGCAGCTCCCCCAACACCGTGGTCAAGGAATCTGGCCGAACCAAAAATTGATGACACAGCTTATGTGCATTCTTTTTCCAACATTATTGGAGATGTA
The DNA here is from genome assembly GCF_010672795.1 of Moorena sp. SIO1G6. NCBI lineage: Bacteria > Bacillati > Cyanobacteriota > Cyanophyceae > Coleofasciculales > Coleofasciculaceae > Moorena > Moorena sp. SIO1G6. The sequence goes on along the minus strand of NZ_JAAHFZ010000008.1, from coordinate 312,705 downwards.
GAGATTGGGCCAAATGTATTGATTGCCTCGGGAACCTCGATTCGAGCTGATGAAGGGGGACCATTTTACATCGGTGAAGGTACCAATATTCAAGATGGTGTTGTGATTCATGGTCTTGAAGAAGGTCGGGTTGTTGGGGATGACCAGAAAGATTACTCGGTGTGGATTGGCAAGAATGCATCGATTACCCACATGAGCCTGATTCATGGTCCTGCTTATGTTGGGGATGATTGCTTTATTGGCTTTCGCTCTACGGTGTTTAATGCTAGAGTTGGCGAGGGCTGTATTGTGATGATGCATGCCCTTGTTCAGGATGTCGAAATTCCTCCCGGTAAATATGTACCTTCCGGAGCGGTGATTACTAATCAGCAGCAAGCTGACCGACTACCGGATGTAGAAGAGCAAGATAGAAAGTTTGCTAACCATGTGGTGGCAATCAATGATGCATTGCGGGCGGGTTATCAGTGTGCAGAGGATGATTCCTGCATGATGCCCATCCGCAAGGAAATTGCCGAAAATGCTGACTCTAATGGTCATAGCAGCCCTGATAGTTCCCATAAATCTTTCAGATCAATGTCTTCAAATACAGGATTAAGTTCAGAGCTTCAACAACGAGTTCGTCAACTGTTAGGCCAAGGATACCGAATTGGTGCTGAATATGCTGATGAGCGTCGCTTCCGTACTAGTTCCTGGAAGAGTGCTTCCGGAATAGACTCCGATCGTGAATCAGAAGTGCTCCAATCCTTGGGTGATTGTCTGGCAGACCACGCTGGTGAGTATGTCCGACTAATTGGGATTGACCCGAAAGCTAAACGCCGGGTGTGTGAAGAGATTATCCAAAAACCGGGTGGCCAAGTGTCTCGGAGTTCCAGTGGATCTGGTTCAAGCAGCTACAGCCCCTACAGCTCTGCTCCCCAACCTGCTGCGGCTGTATCTAACAATGGCTTAGAGGCATCAGTGGATGATCTAGTTCGTCAACTGTTGTCCCAAGGGTATCGCATTGGTATTGAGTATGCTGATGAGCGTCGCTTCCGGACTAGTTCCTGGAAGAGTGCTCCTGGCATAAACTCCGATAACGTATCACAGGCTGTGGCAGACCTGGGAGCTTGTTTGGCAGACCACGCTGGTGAGTATGTCCGACTGATTGGGATTGACCCGCAAGCTAAGCGCCGGGTGATGGAAAAGATTATTCAAAAACCTGGGGACACTGTCAACCCTGGTGCTAAATCTGCCCCTAGTAGTAGTAGCTATACTCCCCGTTCAACGCAATCCTCAGGATTTAATGGCAGCAGCGCTTCTGGTTCATCCTTGAGTCAAGATATCATTGATAAGATTCGTAACTTGTTGTCCCAAGGTTTTCGCATTGGTACTGAACATGCGGATAAACGTCGATTCCGCACCAGCTCTTGGCAGAGTTGCTCCCCCATTGATTCTACTCAGGTTTCAGACGTGGTTGAAGGTCTAGAAACCTGCTTGGTTGAACATTCGGGTGAGTATGTAAGGTTGATTGGTATTGATCCGAAAGCTAAACGGCGTGTTCTAGAGACGCTGATTCAAAAGCCTTAACTTATAAGTTAAGCACAGGGAATAGGGAAAGAGAGGGGCGGGGGCGCGGGAAGTGTGGGAAGTGTGGGAAGTGTGGGTAGATGGGGGAAAGCCCCAATACCGCACTGCATCCCTTAGAAAACAAACCCTCAAACCCTATCCCCCTAATCCCTTGCTGTAAGAATCATTCAATTTAAATCAAGACCAGCTTATTTATAGGTATTAGACTTCTTGCAACGGTAAAGAAGCCCTCAAAAATGATAGTGCTAGAGTCAAATTTAATCCCAAAACCGTTTACCCAAAATTCTTTACCCCGACAAATGCGGCGAAGTCCATTGTGCCAAAAATTATGCACTTGCCTAAACTTCTATTGAGTAATAATTCTCATATATACGTGGAAGGAAATGTGAGCATTGATCCTAGTGCTGTTATTTCAGCAGGGGTAATTTTGCGAGCAGATCCAGATAGTAAAATAACGATTGCAGCCGGTGTTTGTATCGGTATGGGAGCAATTATTCATGCTCACAAAGGTACTGTGGAGGTGGAATCAGGAGCGAGTTTAGGGGCTGGGGTTCTGGTCGTGGGGAAGGGAAAAATTGGCGCTAATGCTAGTATTGGCTCCCTGACGACAATTTGGAATCATTCTGTAGAATCCTTACAAGTGGTACCATCAGCGTCGGTGTTGGGGGATAAGGGGCGTCCATTACCGGAAGAGTCTCAACCAACTCCTGATAGCTTGGAGCAGAAACCTCAGGAGTTGTCATCAACTGTACCTGATCAAAGCTTTACCACGGAATCTGTAAATGGTCAAGTGCCATCCACCAGTAATACGGTGGCTACAGATACAACAGAAACTAGTACTACTAATACTACAGAGACGAATACTACAGAGACGAATACTACAGAGACGAATACTACAGATACTATTGAAGCTGAGACGACCGCTGAGTCGCAGACAGAATCACCAGCCCCGAAGACTCAACCTACTGTTCATGGGCAGGGGAGCTTGAACCGATTACTGGATACTCTGTTTCCCTATAATCAATCTTTTAATAGTCCTAGCAAAGACACTTAGCAGCTACCTAGACTGATCCCTTTTATGCGATCGCTCTTAGCGGAAGCTTCGCTTCATCGCGAAGCGTGACCAAAGGTCAATCGCCTTTGGCGGGCTCTTCGAGCCATCGCTTTTAGCGTGGTCTACGGCCAATCGCGTAATTTGTGTTCGCTTAGCGGCTCCAAAGGAGCATCGCGTAGCGTGACCAAAGGTCAATCCCGTAGCGTGACCAAAGGTCAATCGCATCACAGCTCCCTAGAAGTATCCCTTACGGTGATGATCACTAAATTTGGTGATCCAATTGTTTGGCATAGCTGAGGTCTGCCTAGGTGACGTTCCTACACTTCCCTATCCGGTAAGTGTAAGCTTCTAGCACTCCTTAGAGCTACTAAAACTTCCTTTGAGGTACTATTAGTTATAGAGCTATTTATAACCGGATTCCCCTTACAGCGTTTTATAGTGGGGAACACGCCCAGCCCCACTCGTTTTAGGTTAATTGCGGCATTTAGGTCACGATCAACCAATAACATTTCTTGCTCATCCCAATACTCGCGGAGGTCGCAATCCGTGAATACAAACTCGTCTCGATAGCTTAACAGCTGAGAGGTATAGGCAGGGTTACACTTTTTCGTTACTGCTCCAGCTTTTCCAGCTATGTAGTCCAGTACCTCAAAGAACTGCCCAAATCCTGCGTCCAACCAAGACTTATTTAATCCAGATTTAGCGGACTGTCCATTAGGCAAATATCCACCCTTCCCATCTGGCTTGGGTTTATTTCGTTTATTTAAACCACTAAGGTTCAAATTTTCATAATAGAAAACTTTTTTTCCGGTTCTAACCAGAACATGAGCTGTTTTATAGGCATGATCCTTTCGGCTCCTAGCAATCCGTTGATGTATTCTCGCTTCACGCGATTGCAATTTCCTTCTAGCTTTACTGCCTTTTGTCTTGGCATTCTTTTTTGTCTGTACCTTTTCTAGATCAGAATGATTATTACGGTAAGACTTAAGAGAAGGTAGTTTGGTATTTTCAGATGTTGCTAGATAATCGTCTCCGTAAAGTACCGCATCCAACCCTATGCTATTATCCCAAGTGGGAATAACACTTTCTGGTGTAAGCGTTGGTACTGTAGAATCTTTTAAGCATAAGGTTGTGTACCAACCATCGGTTTTCTTGGTGATTATAATATTCTTGATCTTAAACCCATGGGGCAGCGGACGATGTAGTCGTACCTTAAGCCAGCCCTTGAGTTTACTGATCTTTAGCCATATCCATTTCCTCTCGATTCTGGCTACAGAAAAACAGTCTTTCCCATCTATCTTTAAAGTCCTGTATCTAGCTTGATTTTTAAATCTAGGTTTTCCGCTACGACTACCATTACAATCGCCTTTGATAAATCGACTGAAAGCCATATCTGCTCTTTTACATACGTCCTGTAAAGTATTCGCCGGAACTCGGGTAAAGTCCAGCAATTCACCTGAGTGGACAACTGTCACCAAGTCTTTTTTCCAGATTGGTAACAGCTTTTTTTGACTGAAATAACCGGGGTTATCTCTGAGTTCTGGTAGATAAGTAATCAACGGACAAGAATTAACAGCAGTGCGGTTTTCATTCCACCACCGAAAGCGATCGCCCAACTGCCAGTTGTACCAGTACCGACAAATCCGTAGCCAATCATTTAGTTCTAGTTTTTGTTGACTACTTGGATAAGCCTGGTATTGGTAGTTGAGCAGCATCACGATCACCTCCTAGTTTTTATTGCGCTTTACATATTATAGACTGTAGTGCTTCTCAATTAGGTGAGGGACTTTCGTCTTAGGGAGTAGGGAGATGGAGAGATGGAGATTGAGATCAGCAAGGGTTGTCGTTTCGCCGATCAGCGATTGCATCACTACTCCCTGTTCCCTGTGCCCTTTTTTATATTATCAATCCTATACTAATCAGGCAATTTGGCCTCGGCACTTTTAGGGTTTTTGATAAAGTATTGACATGTATTTTAAAGGTGACTATAATTCAAGCTAACTCTATTTTTTTAAATCGATTCTGATAAATCATAATAATTTATCATAGCAAAAAAATCCTGTTAACTATTTCCTACCGTTCCCTATTCCCTATTCCCTATTCTACACATACTGAACGAGGATACTTTCTGTGACTAATCTTTCTCACCAATTCGCACTTGTTACTACTGCTGTCGCTTTAACCTCTGCTACTGTTGCAGTTTTACCCGCTGCTGCTGAGCAAATCATTAACCAAGAATTCAGCGGCGAACTTGAATTGTCGGATTTTCCTGATTTTCTGCCAGAGCCTCCTCCCGAAACTAGAGATTACGAGGGGTTTGTTGAATACAATACTGAAGGGGAATTACTCTCTTGGTTTCTTGATGTAGAAGGGTTAGAGCAAGTCGGTTCTGATATTACCCTTGAACCGTTGCCTTCTCCTTTTCCTTCTCCTCTTCCTGTTCCTCCTAGAAACTTTATTACGACCTTTGACGCTACCCCTGATAGTTGGATTCTAGATATCGATTTTGGTAGGGCTGTTGATGCCGGGGCTTATACTCTTACCTGGAACAGAGACTCAGGAATTACCTTTACTCTTGGGGGTTCGCTATTACCTCCAACTGTCTATGTTGATCCCAATCCTAATTTTAGCGAAACTATCACCGAGGATCCCTCAAAGCCAGATCCAACCAGTGTACCTGAACCTGCGTCTGGATTAGCACTACTGGGACTTAGTGCTTTAGGTGCTGGTTCTTTGTTGAAAAGAAGGGAGCAATAATAAGAGATTCTAGTTAAGTTTTATTAACTAAATAAACCATAATTGTAGAGCGAGTTAAGTCCATAAAAATGGACTTTTTTTTATATATAGCTACGATCAACGCTATAAACCGGCGGCAGATGCAGAGGCTATCCCAAAAAATAGAAGTCAGTAAAATGGCCTATAAGTTAATTTAATCTTTCCACTGTTGTTATTTTTTGTGATAGTCTAATTTTAGCAAATGTGATCGAGTTATTTTTTTTGCCAAAAGAATAATTCGGCGTAAAGGTTAAAGTTTTACCAGATTAAATTTTATGTCTGATAAATTCTTCGGTGCTTGAGATTTTTTTGGAAACTATCCAAAATCTTAATTGCCCACTTTGTGGTGCAATTAACTCAATTTGTCTACTTACTCAACCAGGAGAATTTCTTTGATTAATTTTTATAAACAATTAGGTGTTGTTACTACTGCTATCGCTTTAACCTGTGCTACTGTTGGAGTTTTACCCGCTGCTGCTTTCCAGATAATCAAGCACGAATTCAGTGGCGAACTTGAATTGTTGTCTTCTAGATTTGGTCTGCCGTCTATATTTATATTGGATGAGTCTAGTGGTACACTAGAACCTTTTTCCCAAACTAAAGATTACGAAGGGTTTGTTGAGTACACTACTGAAGGAGAATTACTCTCTTGGTCTCTTGATGTAGAAGATTCATCTCGACTAGGTTCTGATACGCTTGAACCTTTGCCTTTTCCTGTTACTCTTGATCCTAGAACCTTTGTTCCTACAGTAGGTTCTGATCTTACTTTTGAAATTTTGCCTACTACTCTCCCTATTATTCCTAGAACTTTTGTTACTACCTTTAGAGCTACCCCTGATAATTGGACTCTAGATGTCGATTTTGGTAGGTTTATGGACCTAGGAGGTCAGACCCTTACCTGGAACAGAGAGTCAGGAATTAGGTTTTCTCGTGACTCAGCCTTCTTTCCTCCAACTATCTATGTTGATCTCAATCCTAATTTTAAAGAAACTATCACCAACCTTCCCTCAAACTGGGTTGATGTTGATCCTAATCCTAATTTTAAGGAAACCATCACCAACATTCCCTCAAACTGGCTTGATTCAGCAAGTGTCCCTGAACCGGCTTCTGGATTAGCGCTATACTGGGTTGATCCAACTAGTGTCCCTGAACCTGCTTCTGGATTAGCACTACTGGGAGTTAGTGCTTTAGGGGCTGGTTCAGTTTTGAAAAGAAGGGATAAATAATTAAGATCTTTCACCAAGTGAAAAGTTGATCTGTAAAGGTAGGCAAGAGAGAACAGGAGTATCGTTAAAATTAATACAAAAAAAAGCGATCGCTAAGGTTACGCGATCGCTTTTTTTATCCCCTTAAAATAACCCCCAAAAAAATTATAATAACCCCTTGACAAATTAATAATATAATCATTACAATAATCATATAAACAAAATTCAACTCTTGAGCTATGTCGCAAGAATTTATCCCTAACCCCGACAATAATCCTGAACATCAAATTCCCGGAATTAATCTTGAAGATATTTTCCCAAAGCAACAACCTGTTCAGCACATTTTAAAGGGGCCTCGTCAAGCAGTAACTAATAGTATTCATACCCTCTCTGCCATGGGCTACGCACAGGCTTCCGAGTGGAGTCCTCTGCAACCTACGGGCATGCCAGGAGAGGTGATTACTATCATCACTAAGTATTGGATGCTACGTTAAAACGTTAGTTTTTCGGGGGGGTTTCCCCCCTTGGCAAAAACCAAGGTTCCGGTATGATTAAATAGGATCATATTTCGATGGGTTCGGAAACTGAGTGACATAGCGATGCAGCGCGGTCTTGGGGGTTTCCCCCATGAGCGACTGCATCAAGAGAGCGATTTAACTCCACTTACTGTGGATTTGAAATAGCCGTGGATATTATTTCTACGGCTATTTTTTTTGTTCTTAAGGGGAGCATGTCAATTTTGTTAATCCCTGATTTAGATCCCCCTAAATCCCCCTTAATAAGGGGGACTTTTGAATCTAATTCCCCCCTTTTTTAAGGGGGGCTAGGGGGGATCTATTTACCTAATTACAAAGGTGACATGCTCCCGTTGTTAAGTATCTAATTGGGTAGGGAGTAGGGAATCGGGAATCGGAAATCGGAAATCGGGAATAAAATTTAAATGAAGGTCACGCTTACTATAAAGCGCTATAACTCTACTACTAAGTTTTATGGTTAAATCCCTAACTAGATCATGGTTGTTGTGCTTAAGTCTATCCTTAGTTTTGGTAGCTTGCAATGGTGCTACCCTTAACAATCAACAGCCAGAAGTGGTGAGCCTAACTGTATCAGTGGCTGCTAGCTTACAAGATGCGATGAAAGCTATCAAAGTACTCTACACTAAGGAAACACCAGATGTTACTATTATTTATAACTTTGCATCCTCTGGTTCGTTGCAGCAACAAATCGAACAGGGAGCGCCAGTGGATGTTTTTATTTCAGCCGCTCCGAAACAGATGAATGATCTGGAATATAAGGGGCTTTTAGTACAAGGTACAAGGCAAAGTCTTGTTAATAATCAGGTAGTTTTAGTTAGTCCTAAAGAGGAGACTGGTATCTCTAATTTTAAGGACTTAACCTCTGATAACATCAGTAAAATAGCAATGGGAGACCCGGAAAGTGTACCAGCTGGACAGTATGCTAAGGAAGTTCTCACTAGTCTTAATTTGTTTGAACAGCTCAAACCGAAGTTAGTTTTTGGCAAAGATGTTCGCCAAGTTCTATCTTATGTGGAAACCGGTAATGTGGATGCTGGATTGGTGTATGCAACAGATGCTAAACTATCAAACCAAGTTAAAATAGTTGCTACTGCTCCGCCAGAGTCTTACTCCCGGATTATCTACCCAGTAGCAGTATTGAAGGAGTCTAAAAACCCTGATCTTGCTAACCAGTTTGTGCAGTTTATTATTGGTGATTCAGCTAAAACTGTATTTTTGAGGTATGGGTTTATTATGGTTGATAATTAAAAATTAACTAACCTATGGAAGATTTATCTCCTTTATGGATTTCCCTAAAAACTGCTGGCTTGGCTACTATCTTTGCTTTCTTTCTGGGAATTACAGTAGCGGGCTGGATGTTTAGCTATCGAGGGAAAGGTAAAGGAATTATTGATAGTATCTTAACCCTTCCGATAGTGCTACCGCCTACAGTAGTTGGCTTTTTATTACTGTTGTTACTAGGTAGAAATAGCCCAGTGGGACAGCTATTGAGGCAATTGGGAGTATCTGTAATCTTGTCTTGGCCTGCGACTGTGATTGCTGCTACTGTCGTTGCCTTTCCTTTGATGTATAAAACTGTATTGGGAGCTTTCAAACAAGTCAATCAGGATTTGATTAACTGTGCCCGTACCTTGGGGGCTTCTGAATGTAGGGTATTTTGGCAAGTGTTGCTACCGTTGGCTTGGCCAGGGGTGATGGCGGGGACAGTTCTGGCGTTTGCGAGAGCCTTGGGAGAGTTTGGCGCTACGTTAATGCTAGCTGGGAATATTCCTGGCAAAACCCAAACCATTGCGATCGCTATCTTTTTTGCAGCCCAAGCCGGGAGGATGGGGGAAGCACTACTATGGGTGTTGATCATGGTTGCGATCGCTCTCGTGGCAATCACCATCATTAACTATGAACAGGGAGTAGGGAGTAGGGAGCAGGGAGTAGGGAGCAGGGAACAGGGAATAGAGAAAAAATCTAACATAGAAGTAAGTAAGGGATCCCCCCTAACCCCCCTTAATAAGGGGGGGACAAGAACTTCCCTGATTAAGGGGGGGACTAGAGCTTCCCTTAATCAGGGAGGAAAAGAGCAGGGAGCAGGGAAAAAATCTAATATAGAAGTAAGTAAGGGATCCCCCCTAACCCCCCTTAATAAGGGGGGGACAAGAACTTCCTGGATTAAGGGGGGGACTAGAGCTTCCCTTAATCAGGGGGGAAAAGAGCAGGGAGCAGGGAAAAAATCTAACATAGAACCAAGTCAAGGACTTTTAGTAGACTTACGAAAAGAGGTAAGCTCTAGCTTTACCCTAGATGCTAAATTTACGGCTAATGGTAAGCCCTTAGGAATCTTAGGGGCTTCTGGTTCTGGTAAAAGTATGACGCTACGGTGTATTGCTGGTTTGGCTACACCGACTCAAGGCCGCATTGTCTTGAACGGAAGAGTTTTGTTTGATTCTAAACAGGGTATTAACGTTCCTCCTCACCAACGTCGCATTGGTTTTGTGTTTCAAAACTACGCCCTCTTTCCCCACATGAATGTAGCTGAAAATATCGGCTTTGGCTTACAGGAATTGCCGAAAGCCCAAAGGAATAAACGGGTATGGAAATATATTGAACTGATGCATTTACAGGGATTGGAAAAGCGCTATCCTCACGAAATTTCTGGGGGACAGCAGCAGCGGGTAGCCTTGGCAAGAGCAATGGCGATCGCACCAGAAGCATTACTATTAGATGAGCCCCTTTCTGCCCTTGATACCTATCTACGTAATCAGATCGAAATGCTACTAACGGAAGTTTTCTCTAATTATCAAGGAGCCACTCTTTTCGTCACCCATAAATTAGAGGAAGCTTACCGGGTCTGTGGTAATCTGTTAGTACTTTCCGAAGGAAATGTTATTGGTTATGACTCTAAAGAAGCTATTTTTGAGCATCCTCCTAGCTTTAGGGTAGCACAATTAACGGAGTGTAAAAACTTTTCTCGGGTTGAAATTATTGACCACCAAAAAATTCAAGCCCTGGACTGGAACTGTAGTCTCTCAGTGGTGGAACCGATCAGGAAATCCTTAGCCTATGTTGGCATCCGTGCCCATCATTTGAGATTTCTAAAAGAGCCAAATCACGACAATACGTTTCCCTGTTGGCTGGTGACGATGAGTGAAACCCAGCACCGAGTTACACTTTATCTGAATTTATATACTCCTTCTAGGAATCCTCAACAATACCACCTCCAAGCTGAAGTTTTTAAGGAAAAATGGCATCAGATTAAAGCTTGGCCTGAGCCATGGTATGTGGAGTTAGATGCTTTGAGGTTGATTTTGATGGAGAGTTGAACATAATCGTTTTTCAGACTAGGCATTGCTGAATTGAAGTATGAATGCGCGATCGTCTGGTTTTGGGAAAGCCCCCCGTTGGTTCTCCAACTGTGGGGGACTTTGAGAGTTTTGTTCCCCCCAAAATTGGGGGTTAGGGGGGCGAGACTAACTAAATTTCGTAAGTCCTATATTATTTAAAAAAGTGGCTCCGTTAACATAGGCAAGTGGTTCTCATATTCTAGAGTTGTCTACAGAATAACTTCACACGACTTATACAACTGACGCAGTATCTTCCACCATCTGTATCGATGGCACGTGCTCCCACAACGTAATGTCCTTCAGGACAAAAAGCATCATTACTCCTATCAGTAGTAGCTTCCTGTCTTGTCCCATCCCATCGATTGCCGTTAATCAGTAGGTTACCCTGAACAACCGTCTTATCTGCATTAGTAGTCAACCCTTGAAGTTGGTTTGACAAAGTCTGAACTTCATTCGATATTCTCTGATTAACACCAGATTCAATGTTACTAATCTTCTGACCAAGCTTTTGATCCTCCTGAGTAGATGTCTTGGTTAAATTATCTAATTTTTGATCTCGATTATCCTGATTTGCTTGAAGGGACTGAATCCTAGTATTTAACCCTTCCACACTATTGCTTAAAGCTTGATGATTTTGTGTCAGTTGCTCACGATTATTACTAATTTTAATAAAATTTTGTTCTAGTTTATTAGTTGTATTTCCCAACTTTTCGTTGAGCGACTTGACTTCGTTTCTAACACTTTCAAGTTCTTGAAGCTTTGTTTGTAACTCTTGCTTCATTAAACGAATTTCCGATAATGTTGCTTCATAACATTGAAAAGCCGTAGAGTTTTTATCACACTCCTGGCGACTGTTTTGACTGTTTACTAATCGAGTACAAGAAGCTACTCCTATACTAACTGTAAGGATAATCGTGCTTAATGCCATTAAACGTTTCATAATTATTCTCCTTGTGAGCTATTTGTTAGATAATTTTTCCAAAAACGAGTTTTTATTCCGTATTCTAACCAGTCTCCTTTTATTTGATCATGTAGATCTGGTGCAATATCTTTAGCTAAACAAGCCATTCGACTAGCATTGAGTTGAAGTTGTCCGTAGTTATCTGCAATTTGCTGCATAGTTAATATATGTCCACGCTGATTGATAATTTTGTTAATTTCACACTCAGATACACGGTAAAAATATATATCACTGCCTTCTTGGTATACCTGACGCATTTCTCTTTCACAAGAGGTACGACGACGAAATATGGAAAAAGGTAGGGTGCTGCGAGCCTTTTCAATTATTTTATTAAAGCTAATTCGTAAATCTTCAATAGTGCCTGCCCTAGAGCAATTAAGTGTTTTTACAAGTTCATCTAATTTAAGGAAAATATCTCGCTCAAGGTTCTCCAATCTTGTAATTGTAGGGTCAAACAGTTCTTTGTAAAAAGTACCTGGAGTTTTTTGCACAATCTTATCAACTTGAGCAAGAAGCGTCATCATCTCTAAAGCAATTTGGTTGATTCGCGCTTCTAGGGATTGATCAACAGTACCAAGAGTATAGCGGACATCAATAAGAGTCTCTGCACGAGCACGATTAATCTCTAAGAAGGTTTCCCGCATTACGCCACGATAGCGCTCATCTACTCTTTCCAAGATATGATCAATATCCTCAACCACTTGATTTTCAATATCTAGGATATTGTCTTTACTATGGTCTAAAAGTCTCTGAGCAGCTTCCTCAGTGCGGAGAATGTTATTTGCTGCTACCCGATCAACTTTATTGATTACATCATCACTAAAGGGGCGTATTGAACTATTAAAAAAGTCCTCAAATTCTTTTAAGGCTTTATCGCTTGCACCTTCAGCAACACCTTCAGAAACAATTTTAAATGGTTTTTTAAGAGCGTCTTCGACGCTATCGAATAATTTGCTAAGAGCTAAAACTCTAGGTTGCATTGAAGCAAGTATTACGCATACAAAAGGTAATAATTTCAGAGTCTTCATTATTTTAGTTTTTAGGCGTTGCTTAATAATGGAATGATTTTAAGAGTAGGTGCGCGCCTCCTAGGGCGAGTAAATCGCCCTTGGGTCGCACCTGTGGAATGGGCATCTTGCCCGTTCCTGATCTTTTCGGTCGTGCAGGATACCCACCCTACTTCTATTCATTCCTTGATTCAGCAACGCCGGATAATTACCCTTAATACAAATCTGCCCCATCTCCCCATCTCCCCATCAATCTTCTTGATGACTGAAGTTAATTAATACATTTATTCTATTAATTTATAAAAGCTTGACTGTGCTGACATTATAGTAAAGTCTTGATTTAATGACAATCGCTGACGAAAGAAAGAGGCTTTGGGAAGGCGGTTTCGGGAGCCAAGCCCTCACGGATCCCTTCGCCCTTGACTACCGGACAATAATGTCCGATAGTTTTATTATGAAAGGAAGTGAGTTCATGATAGAGGGTAAAAAAGTTAGCAAGAGAGCGTGGTCTCGAATCTCGTGTTGACAAAAAGCGCGGGAAAGGAAGCCACGTCACACTCTATTTTGGTGATCGATTTACTATTGTCCGCAATCCCAAAGATGAACTCAAGACTGGGACATTGAAGGCAATGCTACGTCAGCTTGGTCTACAGGAAGATGAAATTTAACCATGCCATTACTATGAGTCGATTTTCATTCCCGGCTACATTTACCCCTGACGAGTCGGATGGCGGGTTTGTGGTAACTTTTCAGGATCTGCCAGAAGCCATTACTCAGGGAGATTCCATGGAACAAGCCTTCGCTGAAGCAGCGGACTGTTTGGAAGAAGCGATCGCAGCCAGAATTGATGACCAACTCGACATCCCCAATCCCTCACCCCCAGCAGGCGGAGACTATTTAGTGCCGGTGCCAATTCAGACTGCCTTAAAAGCTGCCCTTTACCTGGCCATGTGCGAAGCAGGGATTACATCACTCCAATTAGCCCATACTCTCAATACTGATGAACAGGAAGTCAAGCGCATTCTCGACCCCGATAACGGGACGAAACTTCCTACACTGGAACGGGCACTAGCTGCCTTAGTTGACACTCGCCGTCTTGAAAGAACGGCGATTCCCAGATCAACGAGCTGCCTTAAACCACCATGTCCTAATCTTTGACGCCGCCAAAAATTAAGCAGTACCTAAACCAAATACCCGTCAAGACCAAGACTTCAGTTCAGTTCACAGTAGACCCAGCGGGCAATTCTCGCGATCGCGTTTGGCTACTTGTAGGGAAGTGCCTTAAAAAGTCCGTTTTCTTCCTTTTCACCTGGTTCCGGCGTGCCCCGCCGTACAGTTTTTTTTCTCAAAATGTGATTCTGCTAGGTTCACACGCCAACGGTTAATTGACGGTTGGGTTTTTAAGGAGGACTTTCCCTACCCTCCGAGCATTACTGCTTTCAGGTCAGTAAGTTACGGGTCTCTCTCCCGGCTCAGCCTGCGGTTTCTCAGCCTGTACTCATACCTTTAGTATACTCTAGCGCTAGATAATAGTCAACACCAATTGCAAAATTTTTTCGCTGGCTTTAAGCGCGCTATTCACTTTCATCCCTGCTCGCTTTGTGACGGGGCTTTCAGTGTGGGTCTTCGAGTAAACGGATTGAACTTCGCCTTTTTTAGGGGAATGTGGTCAACATCATCAAGAGGGGAATAGGAAAAAAATCCTGTGTGCCTCATTACCAGGGGATAATTTCGCTTCGCTGTCGTCATTGGTGCAATAATCACTGTCTTAATATACTGATTCATCTCATTAGGAGATATAATCACACAAGGGCGAGTCTTCTGAATTTCAGAACCAATGGTGGGATCGAGACAAACCAAATACACCTCAAATTGCTTGGGAATCTCTACCATTTCCAATCCTCTTCATCCCAATAATTTTCAATCCGATCATCAATTAATAATTCATCATCACCATTTTCTGCCATTTCTTTAAACCTTTCTTCCCATCCTTGACGAGAGTGGGATACTGGCGAAATGATCACCTTTCCATCTTCTACTGTTATTTCAACTACATTAGCTAAACCACATTTTTCAATAATTTCTTTAGGAATTCTAATTCCTTGGGAATCTCCAATACGTACAATTGCCGCTTTCATCAGTTTAATTACTTTTGATGGATAATTCCTATTTTATAGCAATCCTAAATCAATTGTGATAATTTTTGATACCCTATTCCCTACTCCCTACTCCCTATTCCCTGTTCCCTTTACTATTTTAATTGAAAGTCCAACATCTCAGTCACACATGCTGCTCAACCCAACTGCGGTCAAAGATCGATTGATAAATCCGGTTATTGACTCTCAGAGATCCCTGTTGCTTAACTACTAACCCAGACAACAGCAATTCCTTTTCCTCTGGACTGTCAACAGCCACCACTTCTCCCTGGTCCACAATTTGTCGATATATCTCCAGTAGCCCTACAGATTGCTTACTTTCGAGGATGCGATCGCGTATGGTTCTCAAATGCTCCGGTTCATCCTGGGATTCCCAATTCTCTATCACCCTGGTTCGCACCAAATTTTCAATCCATTCAGCTTCGTCGTTAGTAGGGATAGCAGATGAAGTACTGCGGATGAATTGACAGATCTTTTGGGTCAAAAAAGGCTGACCACTCGTCCATGCTAACACTTCTTTGAGCAGTGTTTGAGGATTGGTCACTTTCTCGGCTAATCCTTGAAGCAAAGGTTGAGCTTCATGCTCCTTAAAGCCCTCTAGTTGAATCGCCTGACCAATATTAAAAGGAGTTCTTTTGTGGTCAGTAATTAAGCCAGAGGGGGTAGCCACCCCAAACAGAGCAAAGGTTAAATTGCCATAGTCTCGATTGATAGTACGCTGATTATAGCAGAAGCGAATCAGAGCAAAAAAGTCATTAACTGGAAAATTCAAGCCCAACACGCTATCAACTTCATCAATAAAAACTACCCTTTTATTGGGTAAACTGTTATCTGGTTGCTCAAGTTCATCCAGCAACACTTCTTCTAGAAATTGACTCAACCGCTGAACCGTAGAAATATCTGCTCTTTCATTCCACCACTTTTTTAAATTCACCTTTCTTAGTAAACCAAAACTTCGCCATAGCTCTACTGCCAATCCCTTATACCATTGGTCAGGGGTAACATTTTCGCTGCCAATCCGAGTCAGGTCGATGGCCGCGCAGCTAATCCCCTCATGGTTCAGGTGGTTAATCATACGTACCATCAGGCTTGACTTGCCCATCTGGCGGGGATTGAGAATGTAACAAAACTTCCCTTGCTTTAATGATTTGTAGAGATTTCTGTCAGCAGAACGCACCACATAAGTGGGAGAATCCATCGGTAAACTTCCCCCCACTTGATAATCAAAATTCGCGGCTTGTTCGTCACTCTTCAGTAACTCGTTTTCAAATATTAGTTCCGCTTGAGTAGCTTTGAGAACTTCCAAAGTTTGAGATAGTTCTTGAGTGCGCTCTTCTACTTTAAGCTCTAGATTGCGGTTATAGTCTTCTAACTGTCCATAGAGACGAGCATTTTCAATAGAGATAGCAGCTTGAGCAGAAAGCATTCTTAAAACTTCAATGCGATCGCTCGTAAATGCGTCTGTGGTTAAATTATTTTCTAAATATAAAATACCGCTTAGTTTACCTTGATTTAACAAAGGAGTACAGATAATCGATTTGGGTTGAGTGGCAACAATGTAAGGGTCACGAGTAAATTGTCCTTGATTAGCCGCATCACTTAAGACTAAATTTTCCTGGGTGCGAGCCACATAATTAATGATAGAGACTGACAAGACCGGGGTTTGACTAGCAGCATCCACAGAGTCTACTGGCAGGGATTGCAGTGTAGTCACCTGATCAGAATCCACTGTTCCTTCCGCTTCAATTACCCAATTACCGTCTTTATCCAGTATCAGAAAACCTTGTTGAGCGCCAGCATTCTCAATCAGGATTTTCATTAACTTTTCCAGCAACTTGTCTGGGATAATTTCCCCAGAAATTGTTTGCGATGCTTTGAGAATGCTATTGATATCCAAAACACCGGATGTAGTTTTACCTGAGTCGGTAATGGACGGATTTAAGCTAGTTTTAATACTATCTGTTGAAACTGTAGCTAAAAATTGTGGGTATCGAGCTTCCAAATCGTTTACCTTAGCCACAGCTCCCCAGCCTTGATAAGTATAGTGGGCATCTTGTAGGTAGTGGCGAGCAACGTGGTTTTGGTTTCTGGCTAAATAGAATTTGCCTGCTAGTTCATAAGCTAGGGCTTCGTCGTTGAGATATTCGTTTTTATGGGCTAAAGTAATAGCGCGGTCGTAATAGTCTCTAGCTTCGCTATCTCTGCCTAAAACTCGGGTTCGTTCAGCTTCGACTAGATAAAATTTGTGTAGAAAATTCATCGGAGCTTGCTTTGCCCATAGTTCCATTTTTTCTTGTTTAGCAGCAACCTTGGTCAAGATTTCTGCTCTTTCAGTCTCTGAAGCATCAGGATAAAATGCTAGGCGAGCCAGGGCATCATAGAAGTAGGCAGTGGTAAAGAAGAATGATGAGCCAGCATTGGCAGCATAGTCTTCAAACTGGTCGGCATTTTCAACCGCTTGCTGAAATTCCTGGAAAAGATAACACAGAGCGAGTTTATGTGAATAAGCATGCATCAGTGCACTTCTATCCCCAGCGGCCAGATGGACTGGCATCATCTTTTCTTCATCGTATACTTCACCAATCAAACGGCAGGGATTGTCGGCTTCTCCCATCAAGTTAAGGATAGCCTGCATATAAGTTTGAGTCCAATGAAGGTAAGCTTCCTGCTGAGTTTGAATAATAGCTGCAATTGCCTTTTCCATCTCTTTCTTCGCATCCGTCAGCTCAATGCCACTTAGGTACAAAGCGTAGGCATAGCCAGTTATAGTACTAGCAGCAAATTCAAGATCTCCAGTTTCTATGCCACTTTGATAAGCTTCCATGGCAACAGATGATGTGTCCCTGAGCGGTTCCTTCCAATGCTTGAGAAATCCCTTATACATCGCATAAGTTCTTGCTTTAAATGTTTTATCTTTGAATCGTTCTAGTAACTTCAAAGCAAGTTGACCAAACTGATAGCCAGCCTCAAGCTCCCCTAATAAACAGAGGATAAGCCCGTAACCAGCATAGGGAAAAGCGGAATCAGGGGAATTACCAAACTGAATCGATAAATTCACCTGTCGGCACCAAATTACCAAGCTGAGTTGATTCATTGCTACGTATGCAGAGCTCAACAAGTAGTTCATAACCCGCATAGCTGCTAGTTTATGGGGATCGGTCATTTGGGGTAAGTCCATTAGCTGCTGGGGTTGCCTGCCCCCCAAGGCAGACTTGATCTGCTCTATCTCTGCCGTCAGATCAGATTGGTTGGGTTGTTCGGGTAATTCGATCCCAAGTAATTTCAGAACGTCTAGCCCAGTTTTGATTGCTTCTATAAATTTTCTTTGAGCACAATAGGCTTGGATTTTGACTTCATAGACTTTGACTTTGTCTAGCAGTGTTTGGGCTTTTTGCAAGACTATCTCAGTCCAGGGCTCCATTTGGTCGTAGTTGGCAATTGTATAAGCGGCTTCTGCTGCCTCCACATACAAATCTAAGCTGAGGTTATACTGCTGCGACCAACTGTGCTTACCTAACAAACTTAAGCCGGTCTGGAGATAATTCAAAGCAGGTTGACGAGCAGCTGAAGATTTGGCTTTTTTGCCTGCCCGTAGATTTAAGAGAGCTAACTCATCTCGCTCTGTTTGTCCCTCAATTAGCTCCCGACCTTTGTTCAACTGGTTAATAATCTCAAACAGCTTCTGTTCAGATTCTTCAGAGGATGTATTTTGCAGTAACAACTTGCCAACCCCCAGGTGTACTGCTTGGGTATCTACTTTGGGAATCAGCGAGTAAACTGCTTGTTGGATGCGGTCGTGAGCAAATTTATATTCTACAAATAACTGATTTGACAACCCTTCTATATCAAGTTCCACCAACTGGTAGCCATAGCTAAGGGGTATAATTAGACCAGATTGGAGTGCTGACTGTAAATCCGTTGCAGTTTCCTGTATAGATTTTTCATATATCACTGCCAGTGTTTTCAGGTTAAACTGGTTCCCTATGCAAGCTGCTAATTTTAATAATGCTTGAGTTTTTGTGGGTAATTCTTTAACTTTTTTAGTCATCAACTCCACCACATTATCTGTAAGGGGTTGCGCTTTTATTTGCTCTATATCCCACTCCCATTTCTGATAATTATAGTTAAAATACAACCAACCTTCAGAATACAGAGATTTTATAAACTCATTGATAAAAAACGGATTTCCGCCAGTTTTTTCCTGTATTAATTTTGCAAGGGGTTTAGCAGTTATTGAATCTACGAAAAACGTATCAACGATAAGTTGGCTAACATCAGTTAAGGCTAAGGGGAGAAGTAGTATTCTCTTAATTGTTACCTTGGCTTTTTCAAGCTGTTCCAAGGTTTGAGTCAGCGGATGCGCCTCGTTGACTTCATTATCCCGATATGCCCCAATGAAAAATAGATATTTATTGTCTCCTGCTGTCATCAGCAGTTGAATTAATTCCAGGGAAGCTCTATCTGCCCACTGTAAATCGTCAAGGAAAATGACTAACGGATGTTCCGGTTGAGTGAATATCTTAATAAATTTTTGAAAAACAAAATTAAAGCGATTCTGTAGTTCTGTTGGCGGAAGCTCTGGGACAGGTGGTTGTGGACCAATAATCAGTTCGACTTCAGGAATAACGTCAATGATTACCTGTCCATTTTCCCCTAATTCCCCTTGCAGCTTCTCTCGCCAATTGTGAATCTCTTGCTCACTTTCGGTCAGTAACTGTTGTGCTAATGACCGAAATGCCTGAATTAAGGAAGCGTAAGGAATATTTCGTTGAAACTGGTCAAACTTACCAGAAATAAAATAGCCATGTTGGCGAGTCAGTGGCTTATATACCTCCTGTATTAATACGGACTTGCCAATACCAGAATATCCCGAAACCAGCATCATTTCACTAGCTCCTTGGCTGACTCGTTCAAAGGCAGCTAATAGGGTAGAAATCTCCTGTTCTCGCCCATACAGTTTTTGTGGTATTTGAAATTGATCGGAAACCTTGTGCTGATCGATCACGAAAGCATCAATTTGCCCTTTGGTTTGCCACTGTCTGATACATTCTTCTAAATCTGCCTTGATCCCATAGGCTGATAGATAGCGTTCTTCAGCATTTTTCGCCATCAATTTTAACAGGAGCGCTGAAAGAATTGGTGGAATATCTGGTTTGAGTTCCTGTGGTGGTGTCGGTTGTTTAGCAATATGACAATGGACTAATTCCAAAACATCATTGCTGGGGAAGGGTAACTCTCCCGTCAGCAATTCATAAAAGGTCACCCCCAGGGAGTAAAAATCAGTGCGGTAATCGATGGCTCGATTCATTCGACCCGTTTGTTCTGGGGAGATATAAGCTAGGGTTCCTTCTAATACATTCGGGTTGCGAAAGGTGGAGATTTCTCGCGACAGTGTGGTTGAAATCCCAAAATCAATTAGCTTAAGCTTACCAGTATTCTGATTTAAGATAATATTTGATGGGTTAATATCTTTGTGAATAATATGCTGCTGGTGAACCTGACCGAGAATGTCAACAATCTCAATGGCCAGGTGGAGAAACTCAGCAATGGTGAATTCTTGCTTCGGAATTATCCGATTGAGAGATTCGCCGCCAAAATCTTCTAACACCATTACCCAGTTAGTTTCTAGCTTTTCCCAGCTGTAAACATCGATTACACCGGGTAAGTTAATAGTTTGGGTTGTTTCATACTCTCGCTTGAACCAAGCAATCCTTTCAGGGGAAGGATAAGCCTGTTTGAGCATTTTAACGATAACAGGTTGGTGATCTGCCCGCCGATGTCCACGATAGACTAGGGAGTTGGTGCTCTCATGGAGTTTTTCCGTAACTTGGTAACCTGATAAATCGCGCATGCTTACCTCCTTTAAAGGAGTTTTGATCAGCTCAAACCACAACCAGTGCGGTTTGAGCTTATCAAATAATAATCCATTTGCTTTACCAAGTCTACAAAGAGTTATAGCGTTTATCGTAGCTATGAGGTACACATTATTTTTTGCCTCTTCCCTCTTCCCTCTTTCCTTCCCCTCCTGGGAGGGGTTAGTTGCGTAGGGTGCGTTAGGGGCGGACTTGCCCTAATTTTTTGCTTCGTAGGCAGCCTTGGGATAGTCCGCCCCGTAACGCACCACAGGTCAAAAAGCATCCATTGAGATACATCCTACCAAGTTATCAGTGATTTACAGTCAAACACCCCACCTAACCATTAGGTTAGGTGGGGTGCATCTCCTAAAAGCTGTTTGACCCGGTGGGTGGAATGGGCACCTTTACAAAAGCAACGCCGCTTCTTCTTCTTCTTCTGATGGAGAAGGCTCTGGATCTGGCATAGGAAAAGGGTCTGGATCTGGCAAGGGATCGGGACCGGGATCGACCAAAGATAAGGCAAGAGGAACTTGTTCCTCTGCAAATAGTACTGCAATTTTAGTAGGTTCTTTGCTGATCATCGCCGTCTGCTCTGCTTCAGATAAACCCACCTTGTCCATTACGGAACTGGGGTTATTGATGAAAACACTTTGTTTCTTGGGGTCAAGGGCCAAATCGGTTAATAAATCAAATAGTTTACTCATCAGATATCCTCCTAATTTTTATAGTCACGAATCGAGAATCTAAGCTAATGGTAGTCATTTTATCCACGGCGACAATTTCTTAAATGTTTCTACCCGTTCTGCTTCTGACAATGCTGGAGTTTGATAAAGCCTTTCCAGTGCGTATTGATCATAGATTATCAAGGCAAGCACTCGATAAGGCAATGGTTTACCAGTTATATCATCATAGTGTTGATCAAAATATCGCAGAACTTCACTTAAATCAGCAAGGAAGGAAAGACCACTGGCAGATCCTTCGACCCATGCAAAGTTTTGCCACAGCCATAATTGTGCCTCTGCTTTAATATCAGGATTGTTGGGATCAGAATTGTTGATATCAGGATTGTTGGGATCAGGATTGTTGGTATCAATATTGTTGGGAACAATATTTTTGGGAACAATAAAATTGTTGAGGACATCATCAACAAGCTTCTTTAATTTATGTCCTGACATACCTTCTGCCTGAGCCAGCATCTCCAACTTATTCTTGGTTTTAGGCTCAGCCTTTATCATGTATATCAATACTGCTTTACATATCTCAGCAAGCTTGGCATCTATTTTTTTAATAACTGTCTTGCATTCTTCTCTAAATTTATCATTAAGTTGGTCTTTTTCCTTCTTTTGTGTACCTTCAATTATCTTGAGAATGAGTTGACCTATCAAATCACCTGGCTTCAGGATCAAGACTTGTTCGGCACAAGCGATCGCTCCAATATAGTATCTCTCTTTCTTTTCTGAGTTATCTTGTCTCTTCGTTAAATAAAAAAACAGAAATGCATGTTCATAAAGACTTACCCTCCTGCTTACTAAGCTTGAAACAGGATAATAAGAGTGTTGTAAAGTCTCCAGGTCTGGAGATATTTGTGTTTCTACTCCCAAATCCCACAATGACTCCTCGTATTCTTGAGCTAATCTGTGAACTGCCGCTCGCATACCCCAAGCCCAGGCATATGTGGGCATAAGTTCAATCGCTCTGTTAAGATAATTCAAAGCTTGTTTTTTACTTTCTTGATCTATCTCATTTTCTTTGATTAATTTAATCTTATCCAGAGTGATTTTCAGGCGGTAGGTTGCTCCCAAGTGAGCTAATGCCCACCCATAGTTGCTGTTTTCTGGTGCTTTATGAGCAATCGCTTTTTTGAAATGTTTTATAGCTGAGTTAATAGATTCATTTTTCTGCTCTTTATCATTTTCTGTAATTGCTCGTAGACGGTAGGTTTCACCTAGATGTGCATGAGCCCAGAGATAGTTATCATTCTTTTCGACGGCTTTTGTCAAGTACTTTTCGGCATTACCATAATCCATCAACTGGTAGTAAAGTGTTCCTAGGTGGGCATTAAGCCAAGCATTGTCCGAATCACTTTTTTGAAGTTCTTCAAAAATCTCAATCGCCTGTTCATAGGCCCCTGACAAGCTAAGAGTTTCTGCTTTTTGAGCAAGAGCCCAAGTGTTATTATCCATCTGGATTAAATTCCTCCTTAACTGTTATTTGAAACTTAATTTATTGAGGTTTGTTGTCTCAAAAGCTTAACGATAGCGTTTGTATCTGGGTTGTAAACACACTTCTTGCGTTAAAAGGCAAAAGGCAAGAGGCATGCATGCTAGAGTAACCCACCCCTAACCCCTCCCAGGAGGGGAAAAAGATCCGGAGTTTTATTGTCCAATAAAACAAGACCATACAGGTTTACATCTCATTGAGAAACGCGCTTATAGCAATCCGTGTAGGAATTGTGAGAATTGTTGATACCATATTCCCTACTCCCTGTTACCTGTTCCCTGTTCCCTGTTCCCTGTTCCCTTTCCTATAGCGATTAATGCCTGAGTTTTCGGGTGATCTCGCCACTCCATCCAAGCTGGGTCGTGATCGACTAACTCAATGGCTTCATCATTAATAGGAATAGCTTCTTCTAGATATTCCCATGCTTGTTCGCAGTTACCTACCAAGATGGCTAAGCCGCTCAGTCGGTACAGAATATCTCCTCGATCCCCTGTCTGCCATTGAGAGCGCAATACTGACCGCGTAAGCTCAATCTCGCTTTTGGCCTGGGTCAATCCTTGCCAACGAGCCTTTGCTACTGCAATACAGTACAAAGCTGTAGTGTCATCAGGAACTTCCTCTAACCTCTGCTGGCAACAAGCGATCGCTTCAGCATATCTATTGGCATAGTTGAGTAGTAACCCCCGTTCAATCCGCCAATTTTTCACAAATATGGTTTTGTCAAAGGCGATCGCACGGTCAAAATCAATCAGGGCTTTCTTGTAGCACTTCATCAGCTCATAAACTCGGGCACGATAGGCAATTGCCCAAAAGTAATCCGGCTTCAGCTCAATGGCTCGATCCAAGTCAGCCACTGCCATTGTGTAATATGCTTCCCCCATAAAGCGGTAGGTTACGCCCCGGTGAGCCAGAGCCCAAAGGTAGTTAGGGTTGAGATCAATAGCGCGGCTAAAATCTGTTCGGGCTTCCTGATAACGTTTGATCTGATAGTAGGTTTGCCCACGGTGAGCGAGAGCCCAAGGGTTGTTAAAATTTAGCTCAAGGGCATCGGTGAACTTGGCGAGGGCAGCTTCAAAATTTCCCATCAGCCGATCCGCCTCACCTTGCTGAGCTATAGCCTTAGCTTTCTCTGGGTTCTGTGGGGACGCTAACTTGAGGTCAGACACAGTTTGTTGATAAGCTGTCATCATATCTGTTTCTGATACTTTTAACCCGGACAAATTCCGACATCTTGGATATCTAGGATATCATTTGAGTCAGAAAAGCTGAGTACTACATCCCCGACTGCTTCGAGGAAGGTGGTATCCCACATCGCCTTCAGGAAATCCATCCCAGCCGATATCTAGAAGTTGATAATGGTCATGTTCTGTGTCAAAAATAACTTGACCTTCAATCTCTGAATCTGAATTATTCGCTTCTAACCTGGCATGATTAGTTAATAGCTGGCGAATTATTAATCGGTACTTTTCTAATTTTTCCATTCGATTATTACCTCCTCAACAGGATTATATATGAGCAATTTTACTTGATAAACCTTTACTGCTTCTTGGGGCAATTTTTCTTGGAAGAATGATTCAAAGGTATCAACAGGAACTCCCAGATAAAGTATTCTATCTGATTCGCTCATTTGTAATGCTAAGCGATAGTTTAAAAATTGACCTAGTGCCGCATTAAAATCTGTAATTGCCGAAGTATTGAGGAAACTTTTTATTTCAACTGCTATTTTTCGTTCTGCTTTTTGAGCTGCTATAACTTTATCGGCTGCTAAATCTATTTCAAGCTTAACTCCCTCAATCTTAATTTTTAGGGGATCTGCTGTGATAATCCAATCGTCTTTTAGGAGTGCTTGTTTTACAGCATCATGGAATAGGTCTTTGGCAGCCATTACTTTTTCTACAACTTCTAGGACTATTATCCTTGAATAGTGAGGGGGATGCTTACCGCAACAAAGGGTAACCATTATAATGAGTAGTATAGCGTTTATTGCAGTTATGAGGTACAGTCTTGATGGAGCGCATCCCTATTCCCTATTGCCTCTTTTCTCTTCCCTGTTCCCTCTTTTCTCTTCCCTGTTCCCTGTTCCCTGTTCCCTAAAATCCCGAAATTGTGTACTTCACAAGTCGTAGAATGGCTATAGATTAGAAAGGTGCCCGTTGCTCCTCTGATAAGTCGGGAAACTGTTCCGAAGAGAGGGGACGCTCTGCTACTGTAATATAACCAGTTTCCTTGACAAATTTGGCAAATTCGGCATTAGTGACTTCGTATTTATCGATGCAGAAGCTCTCAACGGTAACATCGTCCGCAGAGCGCTCCGAAGGGTAGTAAACGTCGGAACCCATCTTGAAAGTGCCCCCAGGGATGAAGGTCATACCTTCAGGGCAGCTATTTACCGTGGGAGATGCCTTGACTGGTGTGGCAGTGCCAAAGACTAAGCATACTGTCAGGAAACTGAGGAAAAGTTTGAAGAGAAGTGATTTTAACCAAGGAGTCTTCATTGTTGAACTATAAAAGCGATTAGTTTTATGAAATAGTACTATTAAACTTAGGTATTAAACTTAGATATTAAACTTAACGTAAGCATATTCTGATAGCTGATAGCTGATAGCTGATAGCTGATAGATTAAAACTTACTTTACATTACAAAGGCATCACTGGTGTGCAATTTTTATAATTTATCATCCAGTGACGCCTTGATGGTCAGGTTATTACAGTTGCGGCTATGCCAAATTGAAAATGCTTATGGTCTAAGCTTTTCGTTGATGCTCTGTACTAGGGCTTAGCATTTACTACCTACGATACCTACCAGCCACTGATGAGCGCACTGAGCGTTGGTATTTAGATGTTGTTTGATCTCCAGATGTGTTCTCATATCCAGATGCTTGTTGAGATCCAGATACATTCTCCAATAGAGTTATCGATGGAGTTATATCTCCATACACTGTTACGAAATCGTCTTTCATACTGATAACTGTCCAACCACGGTCATCGGCCACATCAAAAACATTAATATCATCCTCGGACTTTTTATCGTATGGACAGTCAATGTCAGGGTTATCAACAGCATATGGACATTCACGGGGATCATCATGGTGAAGCAGTACCATTAAAGCTGGACCAATGCTATCATCAGTGTAGTCAAGCATTTGTAAATCACCACTGGAATTACCAACTGCCATAATTGGTTTTTTACCAATGTAGCGTTCAATTCCCACTGGTTTACCTGGTCCATCGTTAATGGGTTGCACCAGTTCTGGCTTCCTAACCAAGAGATAAGATCCATCGCCTTGGGCGATATATTCTGTTTGGACGGTCGTACCAATGACGTTTTCAGGGGGAATACCATAGGCATCTTCGGCAAAAGAGCGAATGAAATCAAGTCCTCCTCCAGAGCAAATATACACCTTGAAATCATTACTTTGGAGATAATTGACCAGTTCAACCATGGGCTGGTAAGTCAGCTCGATGTATGGCACTCCAAGGTATGGGTGCAAAGAGTTATCCAGAAAGTCCCTAGCCTTCTGTTTATACTCTTCCGGTGTTAATGGCTCCGGTTGGATATATTCTAGGGTGATATCCTTTACCATGACATCCTGTTCAGTTAAAGAAGGAAGTTTTTGAAGAGCTGGCAATGCATTACTTAGCCTATATTTGATAAATGACTCCTGAATATATTCTGGTTTTTCAGTCCACAGGGTTCCATCATTATCAAAGGTGGCAATGCGATCGCTAGGAGGTACGTAGTTATCACTGTTGGGATTGGTAACGTCTTCCACAAAGTTAACAATCGTTTGCTTAGTCCCACAGTCATTCCAAGACACTAAGGGGTCATAGTCCGCAGCAGCAGGGGGAGATGCCACAAAGCCTCCTAGGCAAAAGACTGATAACAGAATCGATAGGAAAACTAAAAACGTTCTTTTTTTCATGAGTTAAGACTTCTGTAGTGTAATTGCTGAGCAGCTTTTTGCCAATTAAGGCTATTTTTAGGTAGCCAACTGATCTTGTGAATACAAACTATTGCCAAGTAGTTATGGTCAAGGCTGGTTGGCAGGCGTCACTGATGGGCAGATTTGCCATCAAGTGACGCCTTGATTATCCAGCTAGGGGTGGCACTTAGCCAGTAAAGACTTAGTGCTATAGCAGTCGCCAGGGTAATTAGGACATGACAAAAGTCTCAAACTACAGTATGGCAAGAGTTTAACTTCTGACTTCTGACTTCTGACTTCTGACTTCTGCTATATAGCCTACTGAGCAGCTTAATCCAATGCCATATTCTTGAGGTCTTCGATTAGCTCCTGCACAACTTGATCGACGCTAAAAGATGCGGGACGTTGACTAGGTGGAAAATCCCTGAAGGTATCCAGGAATTGAGCCATATATGCTACGGCTGGACCTAGCAAGTAAGTGCGTCGGAAGCGCCAGTCTACATAATAGTCAGACTCGGTGGGAGCTTTTTCAAAGGGATCGCGACGCAGATTAAGGATCATAGGAACCCTCAAATTTACATAGGGTTCCTGCCAAGTATCAAAGCCTTCAGCTCGCTGCTCGGCAAAAATTATCTTCCAATCTTTAAACCGGAGTGCTGATGGGTAAGCATCGTCAGTTAAATAGTAAAACTCTTCACGAGGTGCTTTTTCCTTATCTGGATCTAATAGATAGGGCAAGAAGTTATAGCCGTCTAGATGAATGAGGATAGGGTTACCGTCCTCATCAGTGCCGTAACCATTTGTAAGTAGCTGCTCCTTGATATCGGGCACACCAACTGCAGCCATGAGCGTGGGCAGCAAGTCTTGGAGAGACATGATTTCGTTGGAAATCACACCACGTTTGATATGAAAAGGCCATTTGATCATAGCGGGCACGCGGAAACCACCTTCCCAGTTAGTTACTTTTTCGTTATGGAAAGGAGTCGTGCCGCCGTCGGGCCAGGTAAATACTTCTGCACCGTTGTCAGTGGTGTAGACCACAATGGTGTTATTTTGAATGCCCAATTCTTCAAGCTTATTGAGAAGTACCCCAACATGGCCATCGTGTTCCACCATACCGTCTGCCTCGATTCCCTGTCCGGTAACCCCTACAGATTCATCTTTGAGGTGGGTAAAGACGTGCATACGGGTGGAGTTAAACCAGACAAAAAACGGCTGGTCATTATAGTGTGCCTTGGAGATGAAATCTAGTGCACCATCTAGAAACTCTTCGTCCACTGTTTCCATCCGCTTTTTATTTAGCGGACCTGTATCGCAGACTAGTTGACCTTCACTAGGATTATTCGGATCTTCATCTGTTACGTCTATTATTGGTTTTGTTAATGTCCCCTCTTCGCATGCTTCAGGTTGTATTGGATTGTCTGCATAGCTGTGGATGACGCCTCGTGGCCTAAAGTTGTCGTCGAATGCTGGATACTCACCTTCCGGTGGATAGTCTTCGTTCTCTGGTTCCTCTTCAGCGTTGAGGTGATAGAGGTTGCCATAGAACTCGTCGAAGCCGTGGTTAGTGGGTAGATACTTATCTAAGTCACCCAGATGGTTTTTACCGAATTGACCAGTGGCGTAGCCCAGGGGCTTGAGTAGCTCAGCCAGGGTTGGGTCTTTAGCCTGTAATCCTACGTCAACACCAGGTAAGCCCACCTTGGTTAGACCAGTACGTCCAGGACTCTGACCAGTGAGAAAGGCAGCGCGGCCAGCAGTACAGCTGTTTTCACCATAGAAGTCGGTGAAGAGTATGCCATCTTCAGCAATACTGTCGATGTTGGGTGTTTCATAGCCCATCATCCCCCGGTTGTAGATACTGGGGTTGAACCAGCCGATGTCATCTCCCATAATCACCAGGATGTTGGGCTTGGTTTCTGTGTCGGCAAGTGCTATTCCCTGGTTAATCCCCGGGAGGAAACCTACTAGGGTGAAGGTAATCGTTAGTACGATTGCCGTCACCACTCTCAAATATTTCATAAAATCTCCCTATGTATCGGAGTTTCAACTTTGGGTTTACAAGTTTTCTGCACCCCTTGGTTAGTATCTCACACTTTTTGCATCACAAAAATTATTTTTTTGATGGAATGTGATTAAAAACACCTTGATCAGTGACCAGATTTAATCTGCCTAAACCCACCTAAATCAAGAGTTTGCAAGCACTTATTTGACCAACGTTTTTTCTAAAATCCGGCAAAAATTCTGGTATTATATTTGAAATTTTTATCAAAAAAAAAAAAAAATATAATAAAAACTTATATCCCCAAGTTTAAGAAATTTACTATAATGCTTTCCCGAGAAAATAAGGTTAATAAATGTTAAAAAAACCTGGAATTGGGTCTAAGTTTGATAAGATAGTATATTAAGCAGTAAACAAAGATAAGATTTATTAATAATTTTCGCTCTTTGGTACTTGTTAGGCTATAAGGGTAATTCTAATCCCCTAAAACGACTACTGTGTATAGGGTTGAGATTTTGATAATGTAAGCATTCAGCTATCAGCCGTCAGCCGTCAGCTAATTAACTAATCAAGGGGAGATAGTAAACAAGCTTACGAACGAGTATGGCTGGTTGACAATCCCTGCTCGTTTTACTGATCCGACCCAGTGCAATTAAGAGGTTGTCTGAGAAGTCTCATTTGCTACATCCAAGCCCCCGTTGGTCCCCCGAGCGAGCAATCCCTCGCTCGGGGGACTTTTAGAAGCAAATTGACTCTTGTTCCCCCCAAGCGAGCAATCCCTCGCTTGGGGGGTCAGGGGGGCAAAATTCAGTATCAAAAAACTTTTCAGATATCCTCTAAAGCGCCTACTCGCTAATAGCTGATAGCTGATAGCTGACGGCTGAATGCTTACTTGATAATTGATTTTTTAGGCTATGACAGTTGAAGTCTATAACATCCGATATAGGGTGATTTCATCGATAGTTATTGACAAAAGTGCCACAATATGTATTCCTAGGAAATTGCCCTTCGAGGCACAGCATTCGGAAAAAAATGATGCGATCGCACTATGACGCGATCGCATCTGAAAAAAAGTATTGTTGACATCTCCCCCGAGCGAGCAATCCCTCGCTCGGGGGATTTTATGAGGTTGTGACGCGGCAGCGGTTTTGCCGTGCCGCCTAACATTTCATTCGGTATGATTTTTTCACCAATCCCCGCTTATTCAGGAATTACCGTATCTTCCCGGAAAGCCAGATTTTGAATCCGTTCGTCCAATGTTGGGTCAGTATCGGCCTGATTAAAGGCATTAGCTGCTGTGGGGAAGAATTGATGGAGGTATTCTGCTAGGGCATCCTGCTCGGAACCAAAGGAGGCAAAATTGGCAAAACCCTCGAAGGCTTCAGGGAGCGCAGCATCTCGGACCCCGTTTTTGTTGAGGTCTTCTTCAGCATCTAAAACCCCATCGCCATTGCTATCCGGCTCACCCCAGAAATCGATCCGATTGAACAAAGCTGGATTGGCACTCAAGAAGCTGGAGAAGGGAGCGCCATCAGCCACATAGCTAATGGTAACACCACGAAACGTGCGGCTGGGATCCCCCACTAATTCACCATTCTGAGCCACTACATCAATAACTTGGTCTTGATCGTCCAGGACAACCAAAGACAGAACCCGATCATTGGCAGGACGAGTGCTATCAAAGGTGACATACTCCCACACTGAATCGAAGATTACAGTGTGGGCTTCTTACCAACTCCAGCCATCACTTCGGATACTCGGTAAGCTTTATTAACGACACGGGATGCCCCTCCGCACCGGAACAATACAATAAGTTCTATTTTTTAGACACGTAAGTGGCTGACAAACCAGCATTTTCGGCTTTGTTTATCAGTACATATATTATAGCAATTTTATAATACCCTGTGCAAAATTCATCCCACACCTAATGCGTAGCATTAGGTGTGGGATGAATTTTGCCGGACAGCTAAATTTAAGGCGACCGATTTGGGGAAACTGGCCGGGAGTCACACCCGGAGCTGTTGCCGCAACCGCATCCTCAATGGTTTCCAGCAATTGATCCGCTGTGACGGTAAACAGGGTAAGTCCATTATTAAAACGGAGGGAGTTTGTAATGTCGAGTTGGGAAACTTCCCCTTCTTCCTTGCCCAGCGCAGGATTGGCTGCTGGGGGCAACAGTTCAAAGTCGTTGGGGTCGATGCCACCGTTAGCAGCGCTAATCACCCCGATGTTGGAACGGATGCCACCCCCATTTTTGAAGGAAAACACGGTTGTAGCATCTACAGTCTTGGCATAAACCAGGTTAGCATCAGCGGTCAGGTTACCTAGGTTGGTTTCTTCGGTGCGGACAAAAGCGCGATCGCCCCGCAGGAAAACTTTGGTATTGCCAAAAATATTGCTATCCTGAGTACTGATCACTTCATCAAGGGTATTGGTAATTTCTACAACCTCCGGGTCTGGGGTTCCTCCTACCGCTTCAACTCCTTGATCATCTGTGGCGTAGGCTCCACTAATGTTGGGGTCAATACTGCTGGGAATCAGGATACCGTTTGCATCAAAGTCAACCACCAGACGACCCACATATTTATAGGTGGCATCGGTGTTCACAATAGCGATCGCATTTCCATCTCCATTGGTTTTGAGAATAGGATAAAGACCACCACTGGTATCTCCCAGCCGCAGATGATCGGTGGCATCAGACAGCAAGGTGTGAGACCCTCCCGCCACAATTATATCTACATCCCGCAAACGAGGGGCTAACTCATCCCGCTCAATGGTCAACTGTTGCATGTGCGCTAGGACAATAATCTTGTTGATGCCCGTAGCGGTCAATTCATCCACCGCAGCTTGGATTTTAGCAGCTAAGGCGTCATAGTCTGTGGGATTTTCCGGGAATACCGTGACTCCATCAGAGGAAGAGATGGTAGGCAAAAGGGGTGTGCTTGCTCCCACAATACCAATTGGCTCACCATTGACGGTGATCACTCCAGTCCCCGCAACCTGTCCTGCCGGAATAGTACTGATTTCTTGACCGTTCGCCGTGATCAGGCTTGATAGGTTAGGGTCTGTGGTAAAATCCAGGTTGGAACTCAGATAGGGAAACAGCGCTCCACGGTAATCTCCATCTGGTTGAATGATATCCCGCACTTCCTTGCTGCCCAGATCGAAATCGTGATTGCCAAAGGTCGAAGCTTGGATACCCAGTTGATTGTGGATTTCGATATTAGCGTGACCAATACTAGCTTCTCCCACAGGGGTCTCGTTCAACCTAGGGTCGCTGCCCGCAAACAGGAACGGACTGGGAATGTAGTTGTCTCCAGAGGAGAGGACAACCGTGTTGGGGTAGTCCTCCTTCAGGGCATTCAGGACGGCGGAAAACCGAGGAGCATCTTCCAATGCGGCCAGTCCAGCCTCAAAATCTGAGGCATGGAGTAGTTGCAGAGTAAAAGGCTCTGTATCTGAGTCAACCACCTCTGGCTCAGGGTTACTGGTGCCTGTAGAGCCTATATCGGGAATGGGTCGATTCTGTTGTGCTATCACAAGGTAGGCAACGATGGCCAAAACTAGAGCGATCGCAACTGCCACCCCTATTTTCCAAATACGGTTCAAATTCATTTAATATACCTAATTTGTGCCTTGTTTACCCTATCAATTAATTGCCCTTTTTTGTGCGATAGGATGCCGAAGCAATACCAAACTTCGACATCCTATCTCTAATCCCTAGCTATTAAATTCAACAGTTACTTATCGAATAACTTCGTGAATTATTCTGTTCCAGAAGTCAAAATCACTGCCATCTTCGGGATTTTCAGGCAACGGAGCTATCTCAGATGTTACGTTAGATGGGGAGTACCAAATCGGAGAAGTATACACCCGTTCTTGTAGGGTTAAGGGAATTTCCTCAGCCATTTCTATCTGATAAAATACCTTGTCGTAGTCCGTCCAACGAGGAGTCGGAATTTCCAGCACCCGCGCGTAGTAAAATGCCTTTTGGGTAGGATCGAAGTCCGGGTCTGTCCAAACCTGAGCCAGCTCAACCGCACCAATGCTATTTGTCCACTCGGCTGTGTCGGTATTGACGGTACCGGTATCTTCCATCGGATCGTCCGTCTCACAGATAGCAGGATTGACCTCACAACCCACAAGGGGAAGCTTACCAGTTGTGTCATTAGGTACGCGATCGCCTGACCAGACCACATCGTAAACTTTCTCCTGGGTTTGGCCATTCTCCAGCCAGCCCTTGACAATTTGAATCCGATCAAGGTTCCCCCGAATCGGATCTTTCAATGCAGCTACTAAAAAGGTGGGAACTTTTCCTTCTGGCATACTGGTCAGATCGCTTCCCATAGGAACGCCTTTGGCATAGCCCACTTGTCCAGGGTTAAAACTCACATCTTCCGAGGTAAAATCCCAACCGCCAAAGAAGCGAACTATCATCCTTGGTCCGCTGGTGGCATAAACTTCCCGTCGTGCCATGGCATCAAACAGGGACTCGCGGGTATTGGCTTCAGCCCAAACTCCTACAAAGCCAGCTGCTCCATACTGCCATCCGAACCGGTTCACCTCAGGATTCTCCGGAACACAGTTGCCATCTTGATCCTTAGTAAAACAACTTGTCTTTGAGACGTGTTCTGCCCGTTCGGGGCTAGGGGTATAAATGGGAAACTTGCCCATAAAGCTATTTTCTTCCACCCCGGAAATCCCAATATGGGAATCCGTGGAACCTACCAGACCAAATTTGAAGGGATTAGCTCCCAAGTCTTCTTCAAACTTCAATCCATTCTTGAGGGCAGCACGGGCATACTCATGCTCGTACATATCAGGTGTTTCCGGAGCGGTCAGGTCTAGATTACCATTATCCCAACCTGCAATTTCAAAACTAGCAAATTCATCATCAGGAGACAAAAAAGGATGAGTCTCCCCCGCTCCTTTAATTTGGATAACTTCATAGAGTGGCTCCCACAGTTGTCGCTGCTCGGCATAACTGTGGTTTAGGGGCATACCGCGAGCATCGGTGTCGGCAAACATCTTTCCGTTGCTCAGGTTGCCATTGTGGGGTATGGCCAGCACATCACCACCCGTTGTGTCTTCATAGTTCTGCATCCACGCCCAGAGAAGTTCTGGGTCTGTGCCATCTGCTGTAGTTTTAGGGAGCAACTGTTTTGCTTTGTCGCCATTGTCACGGAAGATGACATTCCGGTGGAGGTTGTCCCCTGCATCTAGGGAAGTCCACTCATACCCAATCACTGCTGTAAATTTGTGGGGGTCGTTGAACTCTTCTGCCCAATCGACTTCATTATCCCAAGCTGCACCGAACTCCTCTGGGCTTTGGAGCATACAGGCTGGAATGGTACCTTGAGCAAAGGCCGAGGTAATCTCGTTCTGTGCGTTGGCTGCAGCATCACCGCCTTCTTCGATCGCTTCATGCCAATCATCTATCTGCTGCTGATCGTCACCGCAATCTTGTGGGGGGTAATCGACAAACTGTTGGAAGGAGCCCAACTGGTCGGTGTGATCGGTTACCACCAAGAAATCTAAGGGACGAGACAACTGGACTGGTTGCCCACCATCGGTTGTCACTTCCTCTCCTCGGGCAAATCGGTAGGAATTTTCCGGGGTTAGCGTAGTTCCAGCCGCACCCGCATCAAAGGAATAGATGGTATGGAGGTGGGTGTCCCCCCAGAATACCTGCTGGGGATGGCTCGGCTGATACTCATCGGGTCGCCCTGCATAAGGGGAGTAGGGTATTTCTCCCGGAAGGGGTACATGTCGGTTGAAATATGGAATTTCGTACTCTCCAGGGGGCAAAGAAATTGCCAGGGCACTGTTGGAAACAAATAGCATGTTCCCGATCAGAAAGCAAATACACAACCCTATGATAAATAGTTTGCGAATTTGCAAACGTGAAACTGTTCGATTCATGTTGATGAACTCCTTTTAGAATTGTTTTTGATTGAATCATGCTGTTTGAGTCTGCCAATGGCTCAAACAGCATGGTACGTTAGGATGGATTGGGAGCGTTCGGCTGATGGCAAGAGATTTGGGCCATAATCACGCACCCTATGTAACTGCGATCGCTTCTAATAGTTATAAAGCGATCGCTTGGTTGCTGGACTTACACTCAGTCAATAGGTTTTGAAACTACCAAGCCATGGTGGGATGCCAGGATCATAGATTTACTTCATCATTTGGTTGAATAATGTTTCTCAATTTCCTGAATGATTCGATTCCAAAATTCTTCCTGGCTCATATTTTCAACAGGTTGGGCAGGCAGAGGTTCGATAGCTGGAGAATACCAGATCGGGGAAGACCAGGCCCGTTCCCGAATAAAGGGTTTAGCACCAGAGGCGAAGATAGATTTGTCAACGGCGAGCGCATCATGGCTACTCCAGCGACAGGTGAAATTTTCGATCACCCGTGCGTAGTAAAATGCGTGTTGATTGGGGTCAAATTCAGGATCACGCCAAACAGTACTGAGTTCTGAGTCTCCCACATTCTCGGGATAACTACAGGTAAAAATATTCGGTATGGCCTTATTTCCAGGACATGAGCCATTCTCATTTAGCTGTTTGTCATCGGAACAGGCAACATCATAGACCTTTTCATGGGTTTCCCCATCATCACCGAGCCAACCCTTAATGATTTGGATGCGGTCTATGGGAGCACTCAAAGGATCTTTAATCGCCCAAACAAACAACTCAGGGTCTGCCTCAGCAGTGGGAAGGATTGGGAAATCGCTGCCCATGGGAACGCCAGTGCCATAAGCAATCTCGATGGCATCATCTCGAAGATTGAGATCTTCTGGGAACTCGTAGCCGCCAAAGAGTCGTACTTGAATACGAGGACCGCTGGTGGCAAAGGTTTCCCGTCGCTGGAAGGCATCAAAGATACTGTCGCGGGTGTTTTCTTCAGCCCAAACTCCTGTTAACCCACCAGGATTATTCAAAAGGTTATCGAGTTCACCACTAATGGGACTTTGTTCAATCCCCAATCGGTATTGAGGAGTATCGTCAGCCATACCATGATTACCCTGGTAATTATCTTCTTCCCCACTTGACGGAACCCCACTGTGGGTATCGGTCGCGCCCACAAAACCGTACTTAAAGGGGTTGACACCAATTTTAGCCTCTTGTTTGACACCTTCTTTGAGTCCTTCTCGGATGTAGCTATATTTGTTAATACAACCCTCTGGTTCAAAAAGTTCATCACAGATGGGGGCAGTGGTTAGGGATTGGACGGCAGCCCCTTCGATCAGAAAGGAAGGACCCGTCCGAACGGAACGGGTATCGAGTTTTTCAAAGTTACACAGTTCATCCACATTGCCTAAACCCGTTTTGCACTCGGACTCCCCTTTGGTTTGCATCACTTCTACCAGTCGCTCTAGTCGTTGTTGAGTGCTGGCGCGAACATCATCTATGGGGGTAACGTTGTCGTAGTAGGTTGGGTTAAAAGCAGTTCCCTCAGACAAGTTAGCGTTGTGGGGAATGACGATCACCTCACACTCTCCGGTACAGTTAGTATCCAACCAAGCCCACAGATGCTCTGGGTTGGGAGAAGACTTCAATGGGTCGGAAACATCCGAACCCGAAAACACAGTCTCAGGAACGGTATCATTACTAAAAATGATATTACGGTGAATACCTGCCCCCGCAATTCCTCGTGGCACATTGCCAGGAGAAGTCCATTCATAGGCGTTGAAGGTGGTGAATACCCCTGGCTCGTTGAACTGTGTCGCCGCATCTTGGATCTTGTCCCAAACGAGAGGGGTATATTCCTCGCAAAGTTCGTTATTATCACCACAAACCCCAAGATCCTCTTTACCCATTATAAATCTTTGAAATGCCTCCCCAGCAGCGTCTATATCGTCTTGTGCATCCCTTACTAGCTGACAATTTTCGGAGTTATAGTAAGGGGAATTTTCATCCATCGTACAGATGGCTATTTCTCCTAAAAACTCTGCATGATCAGTTAAGGCAGTGAAATCCAGGGCAGTTTTCAACTTATGAGATTGTCCTGAAGCCATCGTAACCGCCTCCCCTCGGGCAAAGCGGTAGGCTTCTTCTGGACCATTGGGGTTGGCTCCAAAATAGCTATCGAGGGAGTAGTTGGTGTGAACGTGCAGGTCCCCGAATAGGGCTTTTCGTTCCACTGGGAGCGGTGCAATTTCTGCTGAAGCTATAGGTATTTGTCCCATCGTTAGCAGTAGACTGAGAACTCCTACAGTGAGTACTCGCAACCACAAGGGTCGAATCCTCAGGGGTAAAGGCTTCAATTTCATCGGATATTACTCCTTAAATTAGATAGGGTTTGGTAAATAGTTTCTGTTGAAACGAGGGAAATGCTGGACTTACACTCAGTCAATACATTGTTGACATTGCTAACTTTGTAATTGTGAGATGCCAGGATATTTTCTGAGAGAGCGTTTTGGGTAAGATTTCTGGTTTTTGCGTCCGCTAAGTGATAAACTCACCCCCAAAAGGCAGCAACCCGCTGGAAACACCAGAACGAGGCCAGAATGCCAATACTATAGGTGGGCACCCAACCCAGCCAGCGCGGGTAGTGGTGCGGACCAAAGCGTTTCAGGCTCTCCATCACAGCAACCACTACTAGCACAAAGGCCAGTTGTCCTAATTCCACCCCAACATTGAAAAACAACAGGGCTGGGGGAATGTCTTGGGGGGGTAATCCCACCTCTGCCAAGGCTCCCGCAAAGCCAAAGCCGTGGAGCAGCCCAAAGGTGAGAGCCACTAGCCAGGGATATTGCTCAGTCAATCCTGGTTTCCCCTGGCGGCTGTGGGCCAGTTCCGAAGCTAAGAACAAAATGCTGAGGGCAATCACAGCTTCCACTGGGGCTTGGGGCACATTCACAAGACCTAAGGTAGCTGCACCCAGGGTAATGCTGTGGGCTAGGGTAAAGGCGGTAATGGTCTTGACCAGACGCCAGGATGGCCCGACAATTAAGACTAGCCCTAAGACAAACAGCAAGTGGTCGATGCCGCTGAAAATGTGCTCGACCCCAAGTTTGAGGTAGGTCTGGCCCACTGCAAACACAGTGGTTTTTTCTGGGATAACAAAGGTCTCTTCGCCAGTGGGCACCATGGTGGTTTGGGAGTGCCCATCAGCCCATTCCACCCGCAATAGCACTTCCAGAGAGCTTTGGAGCAGTCCCGGAAACGCAATGGTTTCTTCTGCCAAGCCGTTTTTACCGCAATCCAATGTCCAGCGGGTGATACGGGTGGCCGGAGTAGCCATTACTTTAGGCACGGTCACCCCAGTGCAGT
Source organism: Moorena sp. SIO1G6 (assembly GCF_010672795.1). Lineage (NCBI taxonomy): Bacteria > Bacillati > Cyanobacteriota > Cyanophyceae > Coleofasciculales > Coleofasciculaceae > Moorena > Moorena sp. SIO1G6. The sequence continues at coordinate 274,829 of NZ_JAAHFZ010000008.1, read as the reverse complement.
GGCTGGGAAAGACCGGGCTAATGGTCATGGGACTACTCAGCCCTTCATCCCCAAAACTCATGGCTGATGGGGTTTTCCAGACCACCTCCACCTGGCCAGAGGGTTGCTCTCGTAGTTCCAGGTAGGACGTTTGAAAGCCGTGGGCCTGGGCGGGGGCGGGATGGCATCCCAGGCCGAGGCAAACCAACAGAGCAATACAAATCCATTTTCCTAGGTTCATCCCTGGTCCTCCTGAATAGCTTGGTTGAAGGCATCTTGGTCAATGGAAACCGTGTAGCGATCGCGTAACTGTTGATAAAACTGCTCGTCCAGCTGTTGGCGCTGGTCTCTCATCCAGTCCCGACGGACATCCCTTTTGACCTCTGCCAAGGTTGCGTTATGACCCGGTTCAATGTCGCTAACGTAAACCAGATGACTGCCATAAGCGGAATGGAACGGGCCTTGCCAGCCGTTTTCCGTAACCCCAGCCATCTCCTGACCAAAGCTTCCACCAAAGGTGTTGCTTAGGATCTCAGCTGAGGCTAGATTATAGGTTATGGGCAACATGGAGCGGTCCCCTAGCTTCTGGAACCGTTCCAGGTTGGGGTTGGCTTGCAACTGATTCAGAAGATCACGGGCTTCCGCATCAGTGCGATCGCGCCGCATTTCCCGGCTGAAGTAAATCTGTCCAAAGCTAAACTTGCCCGGTATCGCGTAGCGCTCAGCATGCTCCCCTAAATAGGCTTCCAACACTTCATCGGAGGGTTCCTGCAGAGCCGACACATCTTCGACCAAGAACTGCATCTTTTGAACCACCCGTCGCCGCACAATCAGGTCGTTTTGATCTAACCCCAATGCCAGGGCTTCCTGATACAGTACTTCATCGCGAACGTATTTATCCACAAGGCTTTCCAGCTCTTGGGGCAAGGGCTCTCGTCCCCACTGCCGCTGCCAGGTTGTTTTCAAAGACTCAATGGTGCCAGCAGACACCTCAATGTGCTTGGGAGAATCCGATGTGATAGAAGGACCACCAACCCAAAAATATAGCCCAAACAGCAGGGCACCCAAAACCAGGAAATGCAGCAATGGTTCCCGCAAAATCCGAATTAGTGGCTTGGGTCGATCCTCCCTCTTAACCGGGATTTCAGACAGTGAAGTTTCTTGATGAATCAGTGTTGTTGCTGTTTCCTGCATGGCAATTATAACGGTGTTCAATTAGGTGAGGTACATTTTTTTGGGTTTTAGGGAACAGGGAACAGGGAACAGGGAACAGGGAGCAGGGATTAGGCGTAGGGATTAGGCGTAGGGTGCGTTAGGGAAGGGCTCGCCATGATTTTAACGGTCGGCCCTTGTTGAGATAGCCCTTCCCGTAACGCACCACTGAGTCAAACAATCTTCTCAATGATTGGTGAAATCTTTTATTGCCTATTGCCTATTGCCTATTGCCTATTGCCTATTGCCTACTCCCGATTCCCGATTCCCGATTCCCGATTCCCTCGTTTGAGTAAAAGGTACAGCGCGAACCACTATCAAACCTAGATAGGGCAGTTCGGCTTTCAGTTGCTCCTCAACAGTATTAGTAATTCCTTGGGTCTGCTGAAGAGATAGAGTCGGTGGTAGCATGAGGTCCATCTCGACATGGAGCCGATGCCCCAGCCAGCGGGGTCGAAGGTTTGCCACAGCATCAGCTTCTAGTTCAGGGACATGATTGATGGCATGGTTGAGGGATTCTAGCACCTCTGGTTCCACGCCATCCAGCAAGCGACTAAAAATAGTCTGCCCCGACTCCCAGACAATTTTTAGTAACACTGCTGTGATCACTAAACCAATCACGGGATCGGCCCAGGAATAGCCCAGGGCAACCCCCACAGCGCTGACCAACACTGCCAGACTGACTAGACCATCAGCCATAGCGTGATACCCATCAGCAATCAGGGCAGCGCTATTGATTTCCCGGCCAACCCGAATCCGGAAAAGAGCCACAACTTCGTTGCCAATAAAGCCCACGATGGCCGCAATTGCCAGGGCTCCCAAATGATGCAGGGGCTGAGGATGGTAAAATCGCTCCACAGACTCATAGGCGGTAATCACGGCACTCAACAGCACAATCACCACAATCATCACCCCGGCCAAGTCTTCCAATCGAGCAAAGCCATAGGAAAATCTGGCGGTTGGCTTGCGTCGCGATACTAGAAACGCCACCCCCAAGGGCACAGCAGTCATCGCATCCCCCACGTTGTGAATTAGATCGGCCAGGAGAGCGACACTGCCAGAGAGCCAGAACACCACTGCCTGCAAAATTGCAGTGATCACCAAGCCCACCAGAGACCATTTTACCGCCCAGATGCCCCGAGCAGAGCTAGCAATTTCGGGGTCGATCACCCCGTGGGTGTGGCTATGATCACCATGGTGGTGATGGGGATGGGGATGGTGATGGTGGTGATCTTCCACCTCTGCTTTTGGGAGTTGAGGGATATCATCGGTGGGGATAGACGTAGAAATTTGTGTCATAATACTTTTCCAGACAGGACATCCATCTGAGGATATGGATGGTAAGGGGGTTTTAGCACCAAAAGGTAAATTGTGATTTGGAAAGTTTGGGGTTATGTTACCAGTAAGACCCAGGAAATATCTGTGATATAATGCCGAAGCAATAGCAAATAAACAGCACCTATTTATAATAGCTATTTGTTTAATTCAACAGTAAATTATCGAGTAACCTCCTGAATTATTCTGTCCCAAAAATCCTCTTTACTGATATCTAATTCAGATGCTGTCTGGGCTTGATCGATTTCTTCTCCAGACACTGTTCCGAAATCCTCTTTACTGATATCTAATTCAGATGCTATCTGGGCTTGATCGATTTCTTCTCCAAATACTGTTACAAAATCCTCTTGCATACTGATAACTGTCCAACCACGCTCATTGGCCTCATCAAAAACCGGATCATCGTATGGACAGTCAATGCCAGCTTCTTCAGCATAGGGACATTCACGGGGATCATTATGGTGAAGCAGCATCATTAAAGCTGGACCTTGGTCATCATCAGTGTAGTCAAGCATTTGTAAATCACCACTGGAATTACCAACCGCCATAATTGGTTTTTTGCCAATGTAGCGGTCAATCCCCACTGGTTTACCTGCTTTATCGTTAAAGGGTTGCACCAGTTCTCGCTTCTTGAGCAAGACATAAGTTCCATCCTCTTCTGGGTCAATATACTCGGTTTGGGTGGTACTACCAATGATGTTTTCAGGGGGAATACCGTAGGCATCTTCCGCAAAGGAGCGAATGAAATCCGTTCCACCCCCAGAGCAAATATAGACCTTGAAATCATTACTTCTGAGATAATTGACCAGTTCAACCATGGGCTGGAAGGTCAGCTGGATGTATGGAAAGCCAAGGTATGGATGATTTTGTGTATCCAGAAATTCCCTAGCTTCCTGTTTATAATCTTCCGGTGTCATTTCCGGTAATTCGAGATCTGCTAGGACGACTTCCTTTTCAGTTAAAAAACCAAGTGTTTTAAGATCTGACAATCCATTGCCTAGCCTAGATTTTATAAATTCCCCCTGAATAAGGGGTTTTTCAGTCCACAGGGTTCCATCATTATCAATCGTGACAATGCGTCCCCTCGGAGGAACGTAATTACAACTGTTAGGATTGGTAACCTCTTCCACAAAGTTAACAATCGTGTCTTTAGTCGTACCCTCATTCCAAGACACTAACGGGTCATAGTCCGCAGCAGCAGGGGGACATGCCACAAAGCCTCCTAGGCAAAAGACTGATAACAGAATTGAGAAGAAAACTACAAAGGTTCTTTTTTTCATCATCTAAGAGCTGAATTACTTTGTGCCAACCAAAGACATCTTTACTCAAGTAACGTATCTGGTTGATATAGCACTACGCATTAAGGTGTTTGACATTCATACAAGCAGCAAAAGCTGTTACAGTAAACTGCTGCCTTTTGCATGCATGCCTAAAGCCCTTGCGCGTAGCGCTATATGCCTTTTACTTCCTAGTCAGCACCAACCTCTGTCAATCCAATCTCATCAACAATGTCGTCAATGATTTCGTTAGGATTTAAACCAAAGGGAGCTTGACTGGGAGGATACTGGTCAAAGGTATCCAGGAACTTCTGAACCAAAGCTGTTGCTGGCAGCAACAAGTAATTCCGGCGAGACCACCAGTCATTGTAGTTATTAGAGTCTGTGTCTGCGCGCTCGTAGGGATCCCGACGTAAGTTAAACAGTTTTGGAATCCGCAGTTGCACAAACGGCTCCCGCCAGACATCAAAATAGTGAGCCCGTTGTTCCGAAAAGACTATTTTCCAATCCCCAATGCGAACCCCTGGCAGTTGACCCTCATCATTGAAGTAGATGAATCCCGGACGCTGTCCCTTTTGGTTCTCGGGATCGGTCAAATAGGCCAACTGATTGAACCCATCGAGATAGGTTCCACAGAGGTTTGTGGGTTCATCTTCCGGACAGGGCTGCTTCAGGGTTTCGTTGATGTCATCCACGCCAACAGCCGCCATCAGGGTTGGCACCCAATCTAAGTGAGAGAAAATCTCATGGGATACGGTTCCAGCGGGGATATGACCAGGCCAGCGCACGAGTGCTGGAACGCGGTAGCCGCCTTCCCAGTTGGTGTTCTTCTCACCCCGGAAGGGACTCAGACCGCCATCAGGCCATTGATTGTAATGGGGGCCGTTGTCTGTGGTATAGATGACAATCGTATTGTCTTCAATGCCCAGCTCCTTCAGCAGGTCGAGCAACTCTCCTACATGGCCATCGTGCTCTAGCATGCCATCACCGTAGAAGCCCTGACCGCTGATTCCCTTGACCTCATCACTAATATGGGTATAGAAATGCATCCGGGTGGAGTTAAACCAGGTCAAGAAGGGCTTCTGGTTTTCCACCGCTGTTTCAATGAACTCCTTCGTCCGGTCTAGGAATTCCCGATCTACGGTCTTCATGCGCTCAATGTTGAGCGACCCGGTATCATAACATTCCTGATAGCCCAACTCGCCAAAGCGTTTTGAATAGTCTGGATCTCCAATGATCGGTTCCTCGTGATATTCACCAGGCGTTGCTTTGCAATCCAGAACTCCGCGAGGTCCAACATTTTTGGCAAACCAGCCATCTGGTCCGCCGGGATAGTCCGAATTCTCCGGCTCTTCTTCTGCATTCAAGTGATAGAGGTTGCCCAAGAATTCGTCAAAGCCATGGACTGTGGGCAGAAACCGGTTGAGATCCCCCAGGTGGTTTTTGCCAAACTGCCCCGATGTGTAACCCAAGGGCTTCAGCATTTCTGCCAAGGTGGGGTCTTCATCCTGGATGCCAAAGGGTGCTCCTGGGAAACCGACTTTCAGCAAGCCAGTCCGCAAACCACTTTGGCCAGTGATAAAAGCTGCCCGACCGGCGGTACAGCTTTGCTCAGCGTAGTAGTCCGTAAACAGCATGCCCTCATTGGCAATGCGATCGATGTTGGGCGTGTCGTAACCGACAATGCCCTTTTCATAAGCACTGACATTAGTCCAACCAATGTCATCTCCCATGATCACCAGGATGTTGGGCTGGCCTTCTGTGTCGGCAAGTGCGATTCCCTGGTTAGTCACTGGGAGGAAACCTACTAGGGTAAAGGTGATCGTTAGTAGGATCGCCATCACCCCATTGAATAATCGCTTCCCCATCTGGGCATTGTCATGACTGCCCTTGGAGCGATTAGCTCTCAAATATTTCATTAAGGCTACCGTTATATCAAACGTTTAAACTTTTGTGTTGCAAGTTTTATGCACCCGTTTGTTAGTATCTCACAGTTTTTGCATCACAAAACTTTTTTTTTGATTGACTGTGATTGAAAATATCTTGAGCACTGACCAGATTTTATCTGTCTAAATCAGCTGAAATATAGAGTGGGTAAGGACTTGGCTGATCCAGATCTTTTCTGAAATGAGGATTCCACGAATATATATATATTTCTTATTCAGATCTCCATAAATATATAAGAAAAACTAATGCATTAACATGATTATTATTCTTAAATAATTTACTAGAATAATAATCATTAATATCACCAAAATAAACGTTAATTAATGTTAACAAATCGGGGGGGGTAGTCTAAGTATGATAGGATAGTATTTTAAGCAGTAATAAATTTTAAAATTTATTAAAAATTTAACCTATTCGATACTTAAACTACTATAATGCGTGGCCTGGAAAACCTCGTTAATTAATGTTAAAAAAACGGCAATTTTATTTTAAGTATGATAAGATAGTATTTTAAGCAGTAAAAAGTATAAAATTTATTAAGAATTGGGTATATCCGGTAATTGTTCTGGTAAGATGCTAATTTTGAAGTAAGCATTCAGGTATCAGCCATTGGCCTATAGCCAAGCTAGGTGAGGTCACAGGCTTGAAGCCTGTGCCACCCATATGCTTACAAAAAAGCGATCGCAAAAAAGCGTCCGCTTCTTATCGACCCAATCAAGGTTTCATGTCTGTATTATCCCAATCATCCCGCACTGATTAAAAAGCGTCCGCTCACAGATACTCAAGGGAGCATGTCAATTTTGTTAATCCCTGTTCAGATCCCCCTAAATCCCCCTTAATAAGGGGGACTTTTAAATCTAATTCCCCCCTTTTTTAAGGGGGGCTAGGGGGGATCTATGTACCTAATTACAAAGGTGACATGCTCACAGATACTCAACATGCCCAACCATTTCCTCTGGCTTATAAGTCTCCTGAATCAAAACTAAGCCTTTGAGCATCAGGAAAACAGCAGGAAAACGCAAGCAAAACAGAGGATGCGATCGCAACCGCCACTATCTTCTTCTAAATACAGTTAAAACTTATTCATAAACCCTGATAAAAACAGTAAATCAACTCCCGGCAATAACCAGGGAGAGCATAGTTCCAAAAGCTGGCGTTGCTGAATCTTTGAATTAATAGGAGTAGAGTGGGCATCCTGCCCGCTCCAAAAGATATCGAACAGGCAAGATGCCTATTCCACAGGTGCGACCCAAGGGCGATTTACTCGCCCATTGGAAAGCGCACCTACTCTTAAAATCATTCCATTATTAAGAGTTTTTAGGTGCGCTTGAGCGATCTAATTATTAAATTCGCGCTTAGGCGCGCGCCTCCTAGGGCGAGTAAATCGCCGTTGGGTCGCATCTTTCGGCAAAGCCGACGCGGGGCGCGAACGCGGGGCGCGAACGGGTCGCATCTGAGGAATCGGCATCTTGCTGTGGAACTGGCATCTTGCCAGTTTCAATATATTGTCGGGCGGGCAGGATGCCCACTCTACTCCTATTCAGCGCGAAGATTCAGCAACGCCACTTCCCTTAGAACCATTAGCTCTCAAATATTTCATAACAGCTTCCGTCTGTATCAGAGTTTCAACTTTGGTTTTGCAAGTTTTCTGCACCGGGAGCATGTCACTGATGCAGAACATTTGTACTAAAGCTATAGCTCCCTCATCGGTTTTAGCTTGCTCGGATAGTACATAGTTCATAAGTTGTGCAACTTTGACTGTGCAACTTTGACCTGCTGTCTATTTAAGCTTAAACATAAACGGTTCCCCTCAATACTCAAAAATTCCAACTTTACTAACCATAAAAATAAAATAGTCTTTGACGGGACAATAATTAGTTTTATCTATAATTCGTTTTGTTAAGCGTCGTCATATATCGTCTCAAAATCAGGTACAATCGGCTTTTAAGATTCTTGTCTAACTTCTGGTTTCCTCTGCAACGTTTTTGAAGGCAATTCCCCAAACATGACTCTGTAATCTCTAGCAAAATGGCCTCCATTCCAGAAGCCAAATTGGTTAGCCAGGATTTCTACGCTACAACTGTCTGGATCACTTGCCTTCAGGCACCTGCGCACCGCATTCAGCCGTCGCACCTTGAGATAGCGCATGGGACTCATGCCAAATAACTCCTGAAACCCATAGGACAAAGCTGAACTGCTAGAGCCCAATCGTTTGGCTAGCTCCTTCAGGGTCAGGGGTTTTTCCAAGTGGGCTACTATTTCTTGCTCCGCTTGGGCTATCAACTTTCTGCGCCGAGAGGGTTTGAGGGTGGGGGTGGAACTGCCTTGAATGGGAATGGCTTGAATCACCAACGGAACCAGATCATTTGCAACCAGCTGTTGAACATGGGGCTGGTTCAACCAGTCAGGTTGATGTTGCGCCAACCAAAATAGTTCCCGCAGATAATCCTTGATCTCCCCAATCCGATCGGGCAATATACTCACATGATTCTTGGCGAGGAAGCGATCGTCCAAATCATAGCGCTGCAACTGATTTGCACAAGCTTCAAAGATTCCCACCGGGATGAATATGTCTACCATCATTCCCACTTGAGGAGTCACGAAGCCCGTTTCCCGTTGCCGATCAAAACCATTCAAATCAGTTTGGGGACACAGGGGCTGACCGTGGCCATAAAAATGGCCTCCTTTAGCCTCCCAAACCAACGCAAAAGTTAAATATCCCTGCTGTTTCGGACCGCTTACTTGAACCGATTGATTAGCGCTAATACGTGTGAAATATAAATCACCAATCTGGGTAGCCAAAAACTCACTCTGGAACGAACCACGAGAAAGCTGAATAATTTACATTTGGCTATAGGTCAAGAACTCAGTGAACTGTTCCAGAACCGTAAAACGACCGGAAATAATCTTAGAACTTACTGCTGTAGATTGGTTCAAATCTTGACTAGAATTTGCTGCTTTAAAACTCATGACTGCTTGAGATAAAATACATTATAATTCGTGGCAGTTGTGTGTAAGGAGGTACCTCGGCATTGGAATTTTTGAGAGTAGGGAGTAGGGAGTAGGGAGTAATAAAATTAAATCTACCTCATAAGTATGATCAATTATATCAACTATTTGCTAATATATAATTTTAAATTATCTCATGAAACCAAATGCTGATTTATCATACAGTCGTTTTCCTATTAATGAAGTACACACACGGATTCTTTCCCTGTTCCCTGTTCCCTGTTCCCTATTCCCTCTGCCCTATTCCCTATTCCCTGTTCCCTATTCCCTTTCACCATCAATTATAGTTTCACATCTCAAATGAAAATTCTATAGCTGACAGCTGAAAGCTGACTGCTGAATGCTTACTAACATCCTACCTTAACAATAATTATGAAACCCCAAACTGAGCAAATTGTTACTACCCTTCAAGAATTAACCAAAGATGAATACTTCAGCCTAGTTGGTGACGCTCCTTATATAGTTATTCCTTGGGAAGTGGACGATAAAGGTTCTTTTTCAGTGGAACGCTTTCTAGTCGATAACACCGGTCTTATGCCCTTTACTCCTGAAGAGTTTCTCAGTCAGATTCGCGCAACCCAATCTCAACCTGTGAGCGCCCATTACCAAAATCTGATCGCACTGCTGCAAGCTAATTTCTCAGAGTTAACTATCTATGGCTATCGCCTTCCTACACTACCAGAAGAATTGGAAGAGGGATTTCCCATTCAACAAAGTATCTTTGGCTCCTTAGGAATTCCGATGCTAATTGGTTTATCAACAGCAGGAGAGTGGATTGGATTAGGTATCAAACAAACCTGGCGGTGCAACTCATCACCACAATTTATGATTCCGGATCTAGAATCTGTCCAAGACAATACCGCTGCACTAGTTGAGCAAATCCAATCTATCACCAATCAAATTACTCATAAAGCCCAAGCAGAGGAAGAATTGACTTTGGGAGGTTTCGAGGTAGTGATCACCACTAGTCGCCACGAAGTTATGCAAAAATTATTGGATACTACGGGATTTTTAGAGATTAGCGAAATCAATGAATTTATTAGAGTTCGAGATGATTACGGAAATGAGATAGAAGAGTATCAGGAAACAATAGCACAGCTAGAACAAGAACTAGTAAAGTTAGAGGAAGAAGGAGAATTATCAACGGAACAATACCAAGAGGTTCAAGAAGAATTGTCAGAAGAAAGAGCCGGATTAGAGGAAATCCAAACAGAATGCAAGTTCGAGATAGATTTGAGAAACCTGTTTGCCACTCAACTGCTTAATTCCAAAACTTACCATCTTAACTTCAATCTGTCTGGAGAATGGTGTACAGTTCACTATGCCTTAGGGAAAACTCACGATCAAGATTGGGTAGTAGTAGCAACAAGTAGTTATACTCTTTGAGGGAATCACAGGAAGAGCAGGAGATGGGGAGATGGGGACTTAGATCAGCAACTGGCTCTCCACAACTGCTTAGGTGCCCTTGAGCTGCTCCGTTCGCGTAGCGTGGCCTACGGCCTCAGTCCCTGCTCCCTGCTCCCTCTCTCACTATTGGTGATTTTTCATAACTATATTTTTCACAACTCGTTTAAAATTGTGATAAGATAGGGTTTGAAAAAAATCAGGATTAATCAAAAAGTTAATATCCGATATTCGGGATTAATGGCGATAAAAAAAACTAAGTGTTAGTTAAAATAATTGCTTTTCACCGATTCCCGATTCCCGATTCCCGATTCCCGATTCCCGATTCCCTGTTCCCGATTCCCTGTTCCCTGTTCCCTAAACGATATGCAAATTATATTTCGTGAGTTTAACCCATTTGATTTGTGGATTTGGATAGAATTTAGCACTGTTCCTTCCTATCGGGAAAAGGAATATGTGGAAGAACTGTTCAATTCCTGGTTTTTATTAGGTAAATTGGGAGGATTTGATGCAGAAAACCTGCCAGTGCAAGAGGTTGGCCTAGAAATCAGCTACATGGAATATGATGATAGAGTAGCGGAAAAGAGTTTAATGGCCTTGATGCATAATCAGGGCGAGTTTGAGTATGAAGGCACTTGGGGGCGCTGCTGGTTTGATTTAGGAACTAGTGATGCGATCGCTCTTGATATTTTAATTAATTCTCTCCGGCAACTTGCCAAAGAATATGTGGAGATTGAAAAATTAATTATAGGTGGTGAAAACGACGATTGGCCAGTGTCCAATAGGAGCAAATCACTGTTTTACGAGTCTAATTTAAACTAAGTCCTACTAATCACTTAGCAAATCGTGGGTGGATTGTAAGCATATGCGCTACGCGCACGCGTACGCGAACAGCGTTCAGCTGTCAGCGGTCAGCTTAGAATAAAATTGAAAGTCTGGGGAAAAGCCCTTGGCCTTTGGCTGATAGCTGAATGCTTACATTACCCATCACCACTTAGTAAAAAAAATACCAATTCAATTAGGGTGGGCAAAGTAATCTAATCATTAATACTGATTTGAACCAAACTGTTTTTGCCCACCGGACAAGCTCAAGTAAAAAAAATACCAATTAAAGTAGGGTGGGCAAAGTATTCTAATCTAGAATTATCAAAATAAGCAAACTGTTTTTGCCCACCCTACTTGATTAGGGATTAAACCGCCTCTAGATTCCTTTCCCCAGTCCTAATCCGGACAATTTGCTCAATGGGACTGATGAAAATTTTACCGTCGCCGATTTTACCAGTGTGAGCAGCAGCGAGAATTTTTTCTACTGCCATGTCAACTAAGCCATTTTCAACAACCACTTCTAGCTTGACCTTGGGAAGAAAGTCTACTCTGTACTTTGTACCGCGATACTGTTCAGTTTGACCTTTCTGCCGTCCAAATCCCCGAACTTCAGACACGGTCATGCCAACGATACCAGCATTGACTAAAGCGATTTTGACGTCTTCGAGCTTATAGGCTCGGATAATTGCCTCGATTTTTTGCATTTTCCCAGCCCCTTACTGGGGCTTCCACTCCAATTAACTAACACCAGCATGACATATATACCACGAAAAATAAATTTTTCTGTAAAAAATAATACATTTATGATTGGTCATTGGCTCATTGCGATGTTCTTGACTGTCTTGCTCAGGGAGGATATAGCGCTACGCGCAAGTCAGAAGTTAGAAGTCAGAAGTCAAAAGTCAGCGATTACTTACGTTTCGGAGTTTAGGAATGTCCTAACAGTAGCGCATAGTGCTATAAGTGGGAATCCCCCTCCCGACTCCCATTAACCCAATAATTTGTACCTCACCCAATTGAGAAGTGCTATCTCTTCATTGAAATCCCAGTGCTAAAGCTCCCTGGTAAAATATCAAGCTAGCTACCCAAGCCAACCCTAAGGAAAACACTAAGGAAAATAGGGTAAATTTCCATGATTTTGCCTCATTAAATAGGGTAACAACGGTAGTTAAACAGGGAGTGTAGATTAAGCAAAAGATACAAAAACTATATCCTTGGATAAATGTCACTGTATCAGTTATCTGCTGACTAACAGCAACGGAGTTAAGTCCATAAATTACAGCTAAAGAGCCAATCACAATTTCTTTAGCAATGAAACCAAAAATTAGAGCTAGGGTTAAATGGGGATTAATACCAATGGGATTCATGACCGGACTGAAAAATTGTCCAATTTGCCCGCCAATGGTATCCAATCCTGTCGCTCCTGGCGGTAAATTCGTGATGAACCAAACGGCAACACAGCCAAAGGTAATAAACCCAGATGCTCGTTGCAAAAATTCTTTGACTTCTCCCCACCCTCTAAGTAACACTTGTTTGAGGGTGGGAATTCGGTAAGGGGGTAATTCTATAATAAAAGGTTCCTCGTTTTTAAAGACTCCTTGGAAAAGAGCAGCAGTGACAATGGCGGCTACAAAACTAAGTAGGTATAGGGAAAATAATACTAACGCTCCGTTACCATGGGGAAATACAGCAGCAATGATAAAGACAAATACCTGGAGTCTGGCAGCACACAAAGCAAAAGGAATCACTAGCATAGTTAGCAGTCGCAAGGCTTGCGATCGCATAACTCTAGTTCCCATTAATGCGGGCACATTACAGCCGAATCCCATCATTTGCATCACAAAACTGCGACCATCTAACCCCAACCGTTCCATAAAGATATCCATTAAATAGGCAGAACGGGATAGGTAGCCACTATCTTCTAGAATTGCCATTAAGATAAAGAACAGCACAATTAATGGAACAAAGGAAGCAACGGTAGCTAAACCGTTCCAAATCCCATTAATCAAAAAGTCTTGAATCACTGTGGGTAAGGGTTGGATGACAGGCTCAATTATGGCACCTTGAATCCAGCCAGTCATATCATCCATCAGGTCTTGAGAGGGGAGTCCCACAGTCCAAACCACCCAAAATACCAGGAACATTCCTAAGAAGAACAAGGGTAATCCCAATATCGGATGCAGCAGGAACTTATCAATCCTGGCAGTTAAATTGACTGCCATCTCAGAGGGCATTTCTACCGCACCATTTAGTACTGATTCTATCTCTTTAGTGGAAATAGAGCTATGCTCAGATAAACGAGTTTTTAGATTATCTATTCGATTATCTCTATTAATCGATTCTTCTTGTGCGTTTAATGTTTTAGAAATTTCTAGGTATGCCCTCATATAGCCGTCTCCATACTTGGCACTAATGAGGAACACAGGCATATCCAAATTATCGGATAATTTTTCTGTGTTGATTTTAACTCCATATTGCTTAGCTTCATCAGCCATATTCAGCATCACCACTGCAGGTAAACCTAGGGCTTTTACCTGCAATGCCAAGCGAATTTGACGGTCAATTTGGGAAGCATTGAGAACAATAATAAATAGATCAACAGCAAAATTTTCTAAGAAGGTTTGAACAATTTTCTCATCATCAGAAAATCCGTTCAGGTCATAAATTCCTGGTAAATCTACGAATTCCGTAGGTTCGCCATTGAGTTGGACATTAGCTTGTAGTAGATCTACAGTAATGCCGGGCCAATTGCCAACGTGAGCACTGGTACCTGTGATACGGTTAAAGAAGGTTGATTTGCCCGTGTTGGGCATTCCTAGCAAGGCAACTCGCTTAACCCCTTTCGAGTCTTCAATGACGGCGGTGCTGGTATTATGGCAAGAGGTCATAATGTTACTGGCAGATATTTGTTTAAGCTCTGCAGGCTATCGGGGGGCCTTGAACAGTAACGATTATATAGCAATATAGCGGTTTTTAATTGGGTGAGGTACAGAATTTTGGGATTTTAGGGAACAGGGAACAGCGGATCTGGGAACAGGGAACTCAGAAGAGGGAATAGGGAACTTCGGAATTGGGAAAAAATCCTGTGTATCTCATAAGTATGGAAAACCCTATATTTCCGATTACTATAGCAATACGCCGTCGGGTATTTACAAATAATGGTGAGGCATAAATTACTACAAGCTTTGTAAAACTTGGCTTGCCTGTTGCCTGTTGCCTGTTGCCTGTTGCCTGTTGCCTGTTGCCTGTTGCCAGCCCGTAGCGCTATAACTATTAAAGCGATTCGGCAAAGCCGACGCTACGCGATCGCTAAAGTATCGCTGATACAAATTGCAGCTAACCATCACGTGATTGTCTGACCAATTCACCAGCTCGATACTGTACAACTTATAGCAATTCTCATAGCTATGAGAATTGCTATAGTCTTGGAAATAGGTGGTGCAGCTGACTTTACTACCGAGGTCCTGATGCCAATAATCATCCAGCATAGGTTTTAGGTTCAGCTTGCGGGTGACATTGTAGGCTAACCAACGCAAAAATTTATCTAGGTTAGTGAGAATTTCAACATCCACTCGTTGAAGGTTCAAACGCACAGTTTGGTAACCCTGAGTTTCTGCATGAGCCAGAATCCTGACCATCAGGGATGTTTTACCCATCTGTCTGGGTGCTTTAATATGAATAAAGGCTCCTGGTTTAACAATCTCTTCGTAACACCTAAATTCATAGGGGACTCGCTCGACATAAAATCGGGAAGCTAAAGGAACTCTTCCCTCTGGTAACTCCAACTGCTGGGATTGGTGATTGAGGATTTGGGATTGGGGATGGTTAGGAAAAAGAACATTTGAGATCTGTTGCTTAGCTGTAGATTGCACCTTCCCTTTGTAGTAAGGCTCTAGTCGCTGTTTCAATACCCCAATCTGCTCCTGAGTATGACTCGATTCTTGATTGACCTGTCGTCTTTCGAGTACACTGCGAAAATTGGTTTTACTGACTTTTTCCCCTAGTGCCTCTGAGAACAGTTTCCATAATTTAGGGGCAACGGTCTGCTTGATATAACTTGCTGAATAGCCTAACTCTTGAGCGATTTGGTCATAGGTTTTGCGTTGCCCTTGCCAGGATTTTTGCAAAACTGCTCTTTGGATATCACTCAGATATTGCCCTGTGTTGGAAAACACTAATTGTTCAGCAAATCCTAATCCTTCCTGAATATCAATCAGGTATTGTGAGTTAAGCACTGCCATTTACTTTGCACCCTACATGATTCTTGGCGGCTAACCTGAGTGTGATATAACCATATAAAACTGCTATAATACCAGGTCAGTAATCAAAATTATGGCTAGAAGCAAACCAAAAGATGAGTAAGCATTCAGCCGTCAGCTATCAGCTATCAGCTTATGGGCTACGCGCACGCTACTTGAGGTGCTAGCAGGCCCGAGAACTGCACGGGGTCGGATGAGTAAAACGAGCAGGGATTTTCAACCAGGCGTACCAGCCCGTAAGCTTGTTTACTACCTCCCGTTGATTAGCTGACGGCACCTCAAGTAGCGTGAGCCTTTGGCTCACGGCTGATAGCTGAATGCTTACAAAGATGATAGCCCTTTTGCTGAAATCCTAATTGCTTCGTTCTTTGGCTTCGCCTACTTCGTTATTCAAAATGATTAATGTCTCGATCGGGTAGGAGCTAGTCAAGAGTTCGGTGTGTTATATCAAATTCCGTTAGCCTACATTTTTAGTAAGGCTTACGAAAGTTTGCGATCGCGTAGCGTGGCCATAGGCCAATCGCGTTTGCTCAACGTATGGCTTAGGTATAGATTGTCTACACTATATAGCAGCTCTCAATACCCAATTGAGAACTGCTATATATTGGTAATTTGTTAAGATTGCTAATTTCTTGAGAAGGCCAGCTTAGGCTTGCTGTTTCTTTTTGCCCTTGAGGGTTGCACCAACACCGAATGCACCCACTCTCAGCAGACCTAGCACTGAAGCCGGTTCAGGGACAGATGTAGTTTCTAAGTTTGTAGTTTCTACGTTTAATGTAAATTGTCCCACCATGTCCCAGTAACCATTTGGACCGGGCTAATTCTCCAAAGACTGAAATCCCTGGATTGGCGGTCTCTCCATTGAAAAACAAATTCAAACCGTAATCACTGCTGCGATTAGCAAAATCGCTTCTCCCATCACCATAAATCGTAAATGTATGGATACCTTCTGTTAGTTCAAAGTCGATGTTGCGAGTACTTGAGCCATTAATGAATTCACCGTCTTCACCATCGCTGGTAACGAACAAGTCCCAAAAGCTATTATCAGCACCGGTATCCCAAACAAGTGGACTGTTCGTACTTCCTGATCCATTAGTCCCAAATTCAATCAGTCCAGTTAAGCTTGTTGCTTGTGCGCTGCTGGTAGTTCCTAAGGTGACTAAGGCTAGGCTGGTGGTAGCGGGTGCATCTCAATGCACCCCATGGGATGGGACCTAGGAGCCGCTACGCGATTGGCCTATGGCCACGCTACGCGAACGCATCTTGAGGTGAATCAAACGGACCCCAAGGTGGGACAATTTAGGTAAGTATCCGAAAATCCCATTCTCAATCGTGTAGTCTCTAGGAGAATAATCTGGGATCAAGTTCTGCTAATTGGCAGTGTTGCATGGTCAGCACCCCCCTCTTGCCTAGACGGGGCAACCTGACTCAACTGCTATGTTTTCCATAACCCTGATGCTAGGTTAGGTAATTATGGCGGAAAATGTTGAGGTAATAATTATGATTATCCCATTATCGATAACTTTGATGATCGCCTCAGTAGCCATTTACCTTTGCGTTAAGACTACTGAAGAAATCGTCAAAGTGGCTGCAGCTATAACAGCCTTACTGTGTCTGTTTGTCAGCCTATTTTTTGTTCCTTGGCCAATCAAACTACTGATTTTGATAGTTCCCTTTATTTTTGAAAAACTCCAGCGGGTAGCCTCTCGCTAGGGATTAGGAATGATTGCTTTAGGCTTTAAGTAATAAAATCATTAACGATTAACTATTAACCATTAACCATTAACCTAACCCCTAACAGGGTAAGCATATGCGCTACGCCCAGGCTACGCCAACAGCTATCAGCGTGTCGCGTATCAGCTTTGGGTCTGTGGCCACGCTACCGGAACAGATTATCCCCATAGCGCAGGCTGTCTTGATGCAATAGCGAGTGGTTTGTTCGCGAAGCGTCGCCTTTGGCGATAGTTACCGTAAGACAGGCTCGCCTTAATCAATAAGTTTTAACCATGCATCTGCATAGCCTACCAACCATAAAGGCGAGCCTGTCTAAGGTTTCGTTTCCGGGGGAAACCACGGCAGTCGCTCATGGGGGGGACCCCCAAGACCGCGCTGCCTCCCCAAGACCGCGCTGCATCGCTACTTGAGGTGCTTTTGAATAAAATAAGCTGACGGCTGACCGCTGACGGCTGAATGCTTACCTAACAGGATTAACCTAGCTCTTACCATTACCATTACCATTGCCAGTGGTTGCCAGCACCCGATCAGCTAGCTTACCTGGCACTTCCTGGAGATGGTCATAGGTCCAATTAAAGAAACCGATCCCTAGAGTAAGCGATCGCAATTCCATGATCAAGTTTTGCATTTCTGCCTGGGGGATATAGCCAGAGACACAATCCCATCCTGTCCAATCAGAACAGGTCTCATAGCCGAGGATTTGACCCCGATGACCGGTGATCAATTGCAGCACCTTAGAGGTAAATTCCTGAGGTGCATAGACCCCAACAGACATAATTGGCTCAAGTAACGTTGGTTCACAATTGGGCATACCACCGGTCATAGCGAGCCGTGCTGCTTGTTTAAATGCCTGTTCCGAACTATCTACCGAGTGGTAAGAGCCATTGGTGAGAGTAACAGCCACATCTACCACTGGGAAGCCTAAGGGTCCGTGGGACAAGTACTCCTTTACTCCGATCTCCACACCAGGGATATATTGCTTTGGGACGACCCCACCGACAATGCTTTCGGAGAAGTTAAACCCTTCACCCCGAGACAAGGGTTGGATATCAAGGTAGACATCACCATATTGCCCATGACCACCACTTTGGTGCTTGTAGCGCCCGTGAGAGGTAGTGGATTTGCGGATAGTTTCTTTGTAAGGCACTCGGGGTAAGTGAGTGGTCATCGGTAAGTTGTATTTGCGGCTCATCCGGTCTAGAGCAACCTGAAGATGAATATCTCCCTGTCCCCATAGGATGATTTCGTGAGTGTCTCCATGTTGTTCCCACACCAAAGATGGGTCTTCTTCCAGCAGCTTGGTTAAAGCACCACTGAGCTTAACCTCATCTTTGCGCTTCTGAGGGGTAATGGCTAACGCATAGACTGGTTTGCTTGCCTCAGCTATTGGTAATTTAATCTCTCGATTACCCGTATCAGTGGTCAGGGTGTCACCAGTTTTAATGCCCTCTAAGCGTCCCAGGGCAATGATATCACCAGCAGAGACTTGGGAAACTGACTGAGTGTGGTGACCAAACATACGGTATAAGCCTCCGGCGCGGGCACCATTAAAGACCATGCCATCGGTTAGTTTACCTTGCCAAACTCGCACTAGGGAGAGTTTTCCACCTTGGGGAGTGTAATAGGTTTTGAGTACCTGTGCCACCGTGCTTGATTCATCACCAGCAATGTCCCGACGCTCGGCGGTGGTTTCTGGGGTTGGTGCTTCCCGCAGTAGGGCATCGATCAAGGGGCGAACACCGTAATCTTGCTGAGCAACACCTATAAATACAGGTACAATCAAGTCGGCCCCCAATTCCATCTTCAGGTCTTGGACAATTTCTTCTTGGGGTGGCTCGATTTCTTCTAGTAGTTCTTCGAGGAGGTGGTCGTCAAAATCTGCTAAGGTTTCTAGTAATTCTGTGCGTGCTTGCTGTTCTGCCTCTTTCAATGACTCTGGCAGTGGGATCGGATCAGCTGGGGCATCAGGATGGTAAAGATAGGCTTGTTCGGTGACTAAATCAATAAATCCGGTGAGGTGTTCTCCCTTACCAATGGGGTATTGGTGCAGTACTAAGGGGCGAGTGGAAACGGAATTGAGGGCATCGAAGACGGACCGTAAGGAGTTACCATTAGCATCATCGGTCAACTCAAACCGATCCATTTTGTTAATAAAGACTAAGTGGGGGATTTCCCAGTCGTCGAGAAATTTGAATAAGGGTGCTAGGGTGAGGACGCGATCGCTTACTGGTTCACAAACCACGACAGCCGCATCCACACCAACTAAGGCGTTGTAGGTTTCTTGAGCAAATTCAATGGAACCGGGACAGTCTATAAAATTGAAGCAGATATCTTGATACTCGGTGCTGGCGGCAGTTACCTCCACACTCATTTGGCGTTGCCTGGCCTCGGTGGCACTATCACCGACGGTGTTGCCTTCCTTTACTGTGCCTTTGCGAGAAATCCTACCAGTAACGGACAACAAACTTTCGAGTAGAGTGGTTTTACCACTGAGATACGGACCAACAATTGCCACATTACGGGTGGCTTTACACACTTTGCCGTTCATAATTTACCCCCAAATTATTTCAATTGGACTTATGCATTGAAGCGGAGCTTGAAGGGGATGATCTGGTAGGGAGGTTAGTTGATTAAAAAGTGCCATGTCAACGGTTCTCTTACCTAATCATTCTACCTACTTATCTCCTGACTACTGGTTTATGCAGAAGTTTTGTTGAGATGGGATCAACGTTATCTGGTTGTGAGATTAACTTATTTTGGTTTGATCTAGATCGAACTTGCAATGTCTTGTAATGTAAACTACTAAAACTGTTAAGTTAGATAACTCTAGGTCACTAATTTTCAAAAAATATGAATACACGTAACAACTATAAAAAAAAATGTTTCAAAAATCTTAAGAAAAATTTGTTCCCACTCAACTTAATGTTTGTTAACACAAAAGTCACTGCCAGAGGATATTTCTGCCTAGGAGTCAGTTGGCTGTTGGTGCTGACACAGCCACTAGTTTCCCATGCCCTAGGGGTTAACCCAGATCATCTGAAGGATTCACCAGAGAGACTGAGTAGACATCATCCCCTTACTCGCCCTTACGGTTACAGTAGTAGACAAATCGCCCAGTCTCAGTATCTGCCAGCACTTAAACCAACTCAACCGGCAGCCCTTGAGCAACTTAATCAAGGACTGGCATTAATTCAACAGAGTAAGGTACTTGAAGCGATTGTGGCGTTTGAAAAGGCAGCCCAACTGAATCCCAAGCTAGCACCAGCACACTACAACTTGGGTCTAGCATTGCGGCAGGTTGGTAAATTGCAGGCGTCAGCCGATGCCTTTTATCGGGCAACCCAGACTGATCCCAAATTTGCTCTAGCCTTTGCTAATTTAGGGGCTGCTCTGTTGGAAGGAAAGAATTTGTCTCAGGCACGGGAATATCTAGAAAGAGCTCTGGAACTTGACCCTAAACTGGGTGTTGCTCACTATAACATGGGTCTAGTTATGTCCCAGTTGCGAACACCCGCACAAGCGATCGCATCATTTAAACAAGCAATGGAATTTAGCCGTAATGCTCCCGAACCGGCATATCATTTGGGACTGATTTATAGGCAACAGGGCAAGCTGGAGGAAGCAAAAAAGGCGTTTGAGCAAGCGATCAAAATCAATCCCAAATACCCCGAAGCCCACTACAATATCGGGGGAATTTTATTTAATCAGAGAGATTTGGATGGTGCTCTGGCAGCTTTCCAGCAAGCAGCGGTAGCTAACTCGAACTACGCTAATGCCTATTATGGTGCTGGTGTAGTATTTCTGCGCCAAAACCGATTTAGTGATGCTCTGGAAGTCTTGCAGTATGCTAGAGACCTTTACAATAGCCAAGGTAATCCCCAGTGGGGACGTAGGGCTGAGCAGTTGATGGAGCAAGCCCGTAATTCTGGTTTTTAGTGGGGTTTGTACCATCAGAACTTGTTAGCTTTGACCCCTTTGGGGAATTAAAAATTAAAAATTAAAAATTAAAAATCTAGAAGCGATGCAGCGCGGTCTTGGGGAGGCAGCGCGGTCTTGGGGGTTCCCCCCACTCGCTATTGCCGTGGTTTCCCCCACTCGCTATTGCATCAAGACATTGAACAAATTTTGAATTAATTAATTCCGGGTACAAGCCCCCCGGGGAATTAAAAATTAAAAATTAAAAATTAAAAATCTAGAATTGTCCGAATCATTTTGAATTAATAATTTTGAACTTTGAATTGGAGCGTTCGCGCAGCGTGACCTACGGTCAAGCGACTTGACGACTCCCCACAGATAAATCGGGAGCGTTGCATCTGTAGGGGGATGATTGATCGAGATGGGGAAGATGGGGAAGAATCCACCCATCCTCCTGTTGATGTTTATCACGTTTTTATTAGGATTTCTATATCAGTTGTTTTTTGCTTTTTTTGATGGCAGGCTTAACCGAATATTTTTAATTATTAATAAAATTATTACTATAAATAAACTAACTATTTATAGTAATAAAAGCAACCCTATTGTCAGTATTTTTTACTGATTTATTAGTAGTGGTATTTTACTGATTATTATAATAATTTCATAGATAATTTTTTATATTTTAAAAACAAATAAAAAATTATCATATCACATTTTAATTTCACTTATAGGGCTACAAAAATTAAAAAGCTTAAAATGGATTGTCCTTTATATGGAAAACTTTAGGTATTTTACCGGCTAATACTAGTCTAGCTTGAATTTTTAGCCGATTATTAAAAGTGGAGTAACCTTGGGAGACCTTGAGTTTAGTGGATAAGACGGGGTAGGGACGGTTAGCCTAATTGAGACATTATCAAAACCCGATTCCTACTCCCCACTGCACTCTCCTGCAATTACAGTTAAGACTACAGCATACTATAACTGATAAAATTTAGCCACACTCAATACAAAAAACCCCTGATGGGCGGTTGGGTGCCCCAGGGGGATGCAGCAAAAGGTTAAAACTACCATATACAACAGTAATCGGAAATGACAGTAAACCGTATCCGCAAAATCTCGGAAATCTCTGAGCCACTCGCAATAGTGGCCTACGAATAATTACGTAGTTGCCTTATCCATGGTTACTATAGGGTTCTTGTCTACTAATATTCACAGCCATCTGACAAACCAGTAACTTGGGTCGAACTAGGGAACTGGCTCCTATTCCACACCTAGTTCAGGGAAGGTCAACGGAATTGAGTTGCCTTGAGGGCAAATCCGACTCGAAGGGCCTGTTCTATGTGCTGAACCCTTTGGAGTTTTCCAGGGTTTTGATCCTGCCGATACAACTTGTCTAAGCCAAGAATGAACACAGTGAGTATGATTAGTGTAGTGGCCAAATTGCGAGCAAATAGTAAATCGAACATGACTATATCCTGAATGTGTCAATCCCTGGGCATTCTGAGCCCCATTGCCCATGATTAAAAATTGTGAAGTGCCGATGTTTAATTTAGGGTTGACGCTCAGGTGTACAGTGTTGGTTGTTGTGTAAGAATTGAGAGCAATCGCTACAATTGGTGAAATCTGGTGAAATCTCGGAAATCTCGTCACTTACTAGTAGCTTCCTTTGTCCCGTGGCTGAATCTTCCCATGAATAGCAGTAGAGTGGGCATCCTGCCCGCCCGAAAATATATTGAAACTGGCAAGATGCCAGTTCCACCAAGATGCCCATTCCACCTCACTCTTAAAATCATTCCATTATTAAGCAATGCTTTCGTTGTCGCTGGCGCTGTCTTGGGCTGTACCCACCAAGTTATACCGACCACACCAGCGTCAGATGCTAAACCAGTGATTAGCAGATCTGTTACTGATCTAATTCAGATTGAACCCTTACCGATTGCTACCAAGTATAGGAATCAGTGGACTCCTGAATTGGAATCAGAATTCTGGGTGCGAGCCAACCAGGCAATTCAGTACTACGATGGGTTAGGTTATGGCAACAACTACGGGGAAAATGAGAAGCGGTCTTATCCCTATGCCATGTTTGATTTTATTGTTGGCAATCGGGACAAAGCCCTAGAGTTTCTGCAATCAGAAGATGCCCAAGCTCAAGATAACCAACATACTGAGGGTATTGACTACTATTACGCTTTCACCCTCAAGGGACAAATCCGAAAATACTTCTTCTTTGGGCAGTTTCTCGACCCGACCTACAAACAGCGAATGTTTGACGGTGCCAAAACCTGGACAGAAACAGACCCCAATGGGCGTCCTCACCCGATTTATGGTAAGGGAAAAGGTGGTGATGGTTGGGGACCGGATGTGCGAGGAGGTTGGGTGGATGGACGCAACACGGACAATCTCCGGGCAATGCGAGAGATTTCCGTTTATCTGATGGCGGAGGAAACCGGAAATGAAGAGACTAGGCGTCTGTATAAAAAGAAAATTCAGCGCTATGTCTGGGCGCTATACAACATTGGTATGGGAGAGTGGGACTCAGAGACTTACCATGGTCACACCTTTGCGGCTTACCTAAATCTCTACGACTTTGCGAAGGAGCCGGAGGTGAAACAACTGGCCAAAGCGGCTCTAGATTGGATGTCAGCGGCGGCAGCAGTGAAATATTATCGAGGTGGTTTTGGTGGACCGACTAAGCGGGATTACAAAGAATCAACGATGCTTTCAGCCCCGTGTCTAAAGACTGGGGATGAAAGCGAGATGGTGGCTTTAGCCGCCGTGAAAAATATTCAGAGATTTTCCGGAATCTTGTAGAATAAAATAAAGCAGTTAAAGGTCCAGACTGATGATCATTCTGGAGTTCAAGGCATACGGCAAAAAACCTCAATATTTGGCTATTGATGAGGCGATTAGGACAGCCCGTTTTATCCGAAACAGTTGTCTCAGATATTGGATGGACAACAAGGGCGTCAATAAATACGATCTGTCGAAATACAGCAAAGTTTTAGCCCATCAGTTCCCGTTTGCTAATGAATTGAACTCTACTGCTCGTCAGGCCAGTTCTGAACGGGCATGGTCATCAATTTCTCGGTTCTTTGACAATTGCAAAAAAAAGGTACCTGAAAAAAAAGGTTTCCCAAAGTTCCAAAAGCGTGGCAGATCGGTTGAATACAAACAGTCTGGCTGGAAATTGTCCCCAGATAAAAAGTCGATCGTGTTCAGGGACAAGAAGGGAATTGGGAAGCTCAAACTCAAGGGTAATTGGGACTTGTGGCGCTTTGATAAGAAGCAAATTAAGCGGGTTCGGATAGTTCGACGAGCTGATGGCTACTATGTCCAGTTCTGTGTTTCAGTTGACATAACGGAAGAACTGGAGCCAACTGGAACAGCCATCGGGTTAGATGTCGGGCTGAAGGATTTCTACACGGATTCCGTTGGAAAAACTGAACCTAACCCCCGGTTTTATCGGATTGGTGAAAAGCGCTTAAAGTTTTATCAGCGTCGGGTATCTCGAAAAAATAAAGGCTCATCCAACCGCAAGAAAGCTGTTAATAAACTAGGTAGGACACACCTTAGAATAAGTCGGCAACGTGAAGAACACGCCAAGAGACTGGCACGTTGCGTAATCCAATCTAACGATTTGGTTGCCTACGAAGATCTAAGGGTTAGGAATTTGGTTAAAAATCATTGTCTGGCCAAGTCTATTAATGATGCGGGTTGGTATCAGTTTAGGAAATGGTTGGAGCATTTTGGAACTAAGTTTGGCAGGGTCACTGTTGCAGTCAACCCCGCCTACACTAGCCAGAACTGCTCTGAGTGTGGTGAGGTCGTAAAAAAGTCTCTATCAACTAGGACTCACACCTGCAAATGCGGTTGTCAATTAGACCGCGACCACAACGCTGCCATCAATATCCTCAAGAGAGCCTTGGGTACGGTGGGGCACACCGGAACCTGGATCCTAGATCCGAACGTTTTGGGAGATTTGGCCTCTACTTTTCCTGGTTCCGACCTGGTTAAGCAAGTCGAGTCTGCGAACAAAGAATCCCCGCGTCTTTAGACCGGGGAGTGTCAAGGCAAAAGTAATGTGGTGTACGGAGCCAGTGCTGCCCGTCTGTTCTGGCTTTATTTTGGCGATGTTACCTTAGTCAATCCTAAGCCAGAACGGGATGTGATTCACGTAATTACTAGCGCCTATCGACCTCCCCAGGCAGTGGTAAAGTTAGCTCGTAAGCAGTTTCAGAAGCCTGTGGAAATTCTGGCTAGTAAACCAGTCTACGAAAATTGGAAACCTGGAGGTGAAGATAAACCAGGATATTGGGAAACTACCTTCTTTGGTCATACCTATCAGTTGGGGAGTTTGGCGGGTGAATTCCCCGATGGTGATGTCGGGCCATTCAAGCTAATGGCATACAATCAAGAGCGGGGTGTGGATTTTTTTGTTGCTAATACCGGTGGTGATTGGGTGAAGCCAGGAAAAAATCAGGGAGACCAAGTTGGGCAATACCGTAACCTAGTTTTGTGGTTAAGACCAGCAAAGGATAGACCATTCTTTTTCCAATTACCTAAGATGGCTCAAGCAGAAATAGAAGACGGTATTTGGTTCTTTAAACTGGAGAAAACCTGGTTAGCGATTCGCTCGATTAATTTGGATACTTATACTGAGGTGGCTATACCGAACCAGAAATTCGCCCAGCTCTATAGTCAGGAAAAAACTCTCAAGGCAACAACCCTAGGCAATAGCTATGCTGGCTTTGCTCTAGAAGTAGGAGAAGAGGAATCTCATGGTAACTATGAGGATTTTAAACAGGCAGTTAAGGAAAAAAGTCAGTTAGATTTACGTGAAATTGACCTAGGTAAAGTGCAGTGGATTGGTAGCACTGGTGAGAGTATTGAACTGACCTACAATCCTAAAAATGATTTGCCAATTATGAAGCGAAATGGGAAAGAACACGACTGGTCAAAACACCTTGATCTCTACAAACCAGTTAATGGTAATGGACCGATTTCTCTAGGTTGGAAAACAGGTAATCTCCGGGTTGAAGCAGGGGATTTGGTGTTTCAAAATTGATTGTTGACTGTAGACAGTGAATATAGGTGACTAGACCAGGAGAGTTAGCCGAGGCTAACTCTCCCCTAACCAACGGAAGCTAACTCTCCCTGATAAGCGATCGCAAAATCTCCTGTAATAGGAAATCCTGGTGTATACTTACTGTATACGGGAGGCTAACAATCCCCTAATCAGCGGAAGCTAACTCTCCTCTAATCTGAAATCTGGGTGTATATTTACTGTATAGCTGAAGTTCCCATAGCATTTTGGTAATGGCAAGCACAAACACATTCTGTTAAGCGTTGACCAAGCCTGGTGGCAAACCAGGGACTTGGTAGAGTGGCCGGAAGGGGTAGATTGAGAATTTCTGCCCTCCTACTCCCCTCAAGGCTAACTACTCAGCCAATGAAACCTTTGAACAGTTACTGCCTTAGGGTTTTCCCGGATGGTTCTAGACAGTTTGTCAATATAGAACCACCGGCCATTAACATCATTGTCTACTTACAATCAGGGGAAACAGCAGTTCGATATGGCGTGAATACCCAAGCCTACAGTTGTAAACCAGGAAATCCCCTGGAAATAACCGCTACTCCCGATACTCCCATCAACCAACTCTGGGCAGAAAATCTCTCGGAGCAGCAAGTGGAACTGAAAATTGATGTTTTGGAAACTGCAGTCACTGCTGCTGAAGATGAAACTATAACTCCAAAAAAAAATTTGAGTACAACAATTGAGTCAGAGAATCTAAAATATAAGCTCAAGAGTAATTGCTAACAAAATTTGGACGAGAATTTCTCTGCCAATCCTTATTCCTTATTTTCGTTTATTTGGAGTTGATTGATGCTTGAGGCTTTGCCAGAAAACCTTATTCTTATCGACATAAGGTGGTTACTAATTCCAGTAGCATTAGCTGGAATAGGTTTAGTTATTTTCAGCTTCTGGTTTGTCCCCAAACTTTTGAGGCAGTTACAAGAGCTTTTGATCCATTCCCAGATCTACGCGGCCTATCAAAAAGTGGTTGTTCCCTACAAAGGCTTAGTGTGGTTGGTAAGTAGTTTAGCGATCGCTGATGTAATTCTTATCAATAAGTCTCAAGTCTCTTTCCTGAGACTTATTGAAATTTCAGTTAGCTTATCACTATTAATTATACTTGGCTGGATATCTTCTCAGTCATTTAACTATTTTTTTGATGTCTATCTACTAAATAGTACCCTCAAAAAAGGAGGCAATATTAACAGTGAACTATTAATTTTAATTAAGTTAATAGCTAATTTTTTGATAGTCGTCATTGCTATTATCACTTTTGCTCAAACTCACCAAATCAATATTTTTGGTTTGATCGCCAGTTTAGGAGTTGGTGGTATTGCTATTGCCTTTGCTTCTCAAAAAACCTTGGAGCAGTTATTGGGGGGAATTATTATTTACATTGACCGTCCCTTTATTGTCGATGATTACATTGGTCTGCCGGATGGAACCTTTGGCAGAGTTGAATCTATTGGTTTGCGCTCCACCAAAATTCGCACTTCTGGGAAGGGAACTTTGATGGTAGTTCCCAATAACTATTTAACTCAGGTAAATATTGAAAACTTCACGGGTGCTAAAAAAGTAATTTCAATTCTATATCTCACTTTTTATCGAACCATAACCAATGATGATAGAGCCTTAATTCGTCAGGTAATTTTAGAAAGCACTGGCGATATACCCGGAATTAATTCCGGACGTACAGACGTAGTATTTAGAGTTTTTTCTAGTGCAGAGCATCAAGAAATAACTCAAGCACAAACTACCTTTTTTATTCTAGGTGCTGGAGAAGTTTCCATGGAGTTACGTCGCCAACTACTTGATATTGCCCAGTACAATATTAATAATAAATTGCAAGAATACGGCATTGAATTCGATATTGAACAGCCAAGTATTTATGTTGATTCCCCGATTACTAT
The DNA here is from genome assembly GCF_010672795.1 of Moorena sp. SIO1G6. Taxonomy (NCBI): domain Bacteria; kingdom Bacillati; phylum Cyanobacteriota; class Cyanophyceae; order Coleofasciculales; family Coleofasciculaceae; genus Moorena; species Moorena sp. SIO1G6. The sequence continues at coordinate 246,949 of NZ_JAAHFZ010000008.1, read as the reverse complement.
CTGACGGAGATGCATTGAATGATAAACAAATATTTTAAGGGCAAATTCTACCAATCTCAGAGCTTCAAATTTCTGAAAATCCTAGGAATTACTATTGCGCTACTGTTAATGGTGTTGTTAGTTCCAACGACAGCGCAGTCAAAAGAATTAGCTCCTGTAGTCTTCGATGGTCGGCAACTTTTTGAGGTCAGTAACTCTGAACCATTTACTGCTCAGGGAAGAGCAGACTGGATTAACTCTCAACTCCAAACTCTAGTAGAGTCCGAGGAACCTCCCAAAATCGAGATTGAGCAACGCAATAAGTCTCCAATTATTCGTATCAATGGTCGCTACCTATTGACTGTAACTCAAAGGGATGTGGTTTTGGAGAACTCTCCTGAAGAACAAGCCGTAATCTGGAGCCAAACCATTGACCAGGCGGTGAAGAAAGCCCGGAAAGAAAGGAGTAGCCAGTTTCTGTGGCAAGCATCGTTGTTAGTTTCTGGAAGTTTAGTGCTGGCAATCTTCCTACATTGGGGCTTGGGCAGGTTGTGGAGATATTCTCTGGTAGGTCCACGACAGTTACCAGCAGTAGATGACAACACCCAGGAAAGGCAATCCCTAGCATCAAATCTCTATTCTAACCTGACACTGTTACTAGCACGAACAATAGTTTGGGTGTGGGTAAGCCTATTCTCCCTCAACTTGTTTCCCATCACCCGACAGTGGAGCTACCGCCTTGGTGAGGATTTACTGATTACCTTAATTTTCTTCCTGCTCTCAATTTTCTTTTCTGTCATAGCTGGACAATATAGTCCTTCACTGGTAAGGGCAGCTATCTTGAGATTTTCACCGGAACCAATAACGAATATTTATGAAAACTTCGTCGAACCGATTATTAACTTGTTTAGACTAACTGGTAGTTTAATTTTACTTTCTTTATCTTTATTTTGGCTAAGCAAATATGAATTGATTTATGGTTTTATTCGGTTCTTTATGGATTTAGGATTAATTGTCAGTCTAGCTTGGTTACTTTCACGCTTGTTCCGGCAATTTATCCGGATATACGGAATTGACATAGTCCGCAAGTTAGGGTGGGAAGTTGATGAATTAATATTAGTATTTGAGGCTTTAGCCAATGTAATTATTGGGTTTATCGCCATTCTCGCCTTTGCCCAGGGTCGTTTTGATTTGATTGGCTTATTAGCTGGTTTAGGAATAGGAGGATTAGCGATTGCTTTCGCCGCTCAAAAGACTTTGGAGCAGCTTTTGAGTACTATTGTTTTGTATTTAGACCGTCCTTTTGTATCTGGAGAATATATTCGTTTACAATCAGGATTAAATCCTCAAGGTTTGTTTGGTCGAGTTGAATCGATTGGTTTACGCTCTACCAAAATTCGGACTCCAGCCAAAAGTACGTTGTTCGTTGTTCCTAACTCTATTTTCGCGAATCTGGAAATTGAAAATATTAGTAGAGGTAAGAAGATCATGGTTTTACTATACCTAGATTTTTCCCAGTTACTAGCAGCTCCCGAACAAGCTTTGGTGCAGGAAGTAATCAAGGAAAGCACAAACTCTTTGTTTGGTATTGACCCAGGTAGTACTAAGATCAATTTTCTAGACCTACCTGAGCCAAAATTTACCCGTGCTAGAGTGACCTTTTTTATCCTTGGCTCCAGTGAGAATTCAGTGCAACTGCGTAAGCGTCTACTGGAGTTGGCGAATGCAACCATGTCTAAGAAGCTGATAGCTTATGGGATCGACTTTAAAATGGAGGAACCAACAATTTATGTAGAGTCCCCTGTTACTATTTAAAATCACCTTATTCACAACCGCGATGGGAGATAGTGCCATCAGGCATCAGAGCATTGCATAGATTAGCACCGTTCAAGTTAGCCCCACTTAAGTTAGCACTAATTAGCTTGGTGTTAACTAGCTGAGCGCTAATCAATTTGGCGCGACTCAAGTTAGCGCGATTGAGATTAGCATTATTAAGGTTAGCTCCCGTAAGATTGGCTCCCGTTAACTGAGCACCACTGAGGTTAGCACCATTGAGATTAGCTTTCTTGAGTTGAGCATAACTTAGATTAGCATCCTTGAGGTTAGCGCCATTTAACCGAGTGTAACTCAGGTTAGAGTAACTTAGATCGCAGCCTGGGCAATTCGCTGCTTTTGCTTGTTGGGTTTCAATTTCAGAGTTTTTTGATTCTTCAGCTACCTTAACGCAACCTGAAACGCTCATTCCTACCAATATAACTAACACTAGAACTGAATTAACCATTGTTGATTTTAGAAAAACTCGAAAACCAGCCACACCGCCAAAAAAAGTAGATTAGCCCAGAAGCAATCACTATCATCACAGCCCAACAAAGTGGATACCCCCAATACCAGTTTAGCTCTGGCATGTTCCAGGGAGAAGCTTCCGGGTTAAAATTCATCCCATAGATTCCAGCCACAAAAGTCAGAGGAATAAAAATAGTTGAGATTACTGTCAGCAGCTTCATGACCTCGTTCATTTTGTTGCTAACCGAGGACAAGTAGACATCCATCAAACTCGATGCTAATTCTCTGTAGGTTGACATAATGTCTAAAAGTTCAACGGTATGGTCATAACAATCTCGTAAGTAAATTTGCACATCGGGACTAATCAGAGGACTTGGGTCTCGAATCAGGGTACTAATTGCATCCCGTTGTGGCCAAAGAACACGACGCAGTGCCAGTAATTCCCGCTTAAGTTGATAAATTTTTGCTAAGGTTTTGTTGGTGGGGTTGATCACTACTTCATCTTCTAATTCATCAATTTGCTCACCGTAGGCTTCTAGTACGGGGAAAAAGCTATCGATAATTGCATCCCATAGGGCATAGGCTAAATAATCAGCTTGGCGCTTGCGGATGATGCCTTGGTTGTGGCGAATGCGCTTCCGAACTCGGTTAAAGCAATCTCTTTCTGGTTCTTCCTGGAAGGTGAGCAAATAATGTTTCCCCAAAACAAAACTCACTTGTTCAATCCAAAAACCACTAGCTTTTTCCTTGGGCATGACCATCTGGGTAATGACCACTAGCTGCTCTTCATAGTTTTCCACTTTCGGTCGCTGAGGTACATTGACCAAATCTTCCAGCACCAGCGGATGTAATTTGAAAACTTGACTCAAGCCCTTTAAAATATCTTCACTACCTAAGCCGAGTACATCAATCCACGAAACTGAATTTGTTTCTAGGTAAGAGCCACAAGCTTCTGGCGTTAGGTTAGCGATGCGTCTGACTTGCTCTTGATTATAGTCAATTAGAACGATTGTGGATGGTCTAGCATCTTCGTCAATGCTGATTGTTCCCGGTATCGTGCCTGGTTGATCGTAGAAGTAATCAAACAAGTCTTCTTGTTCTTCATCGGTTGGTGTGGGTACACCAAAAGACCCAGAAAGTCTTTGTGTCATGTAATTTAGCTTGGAATTCCCTCGAAGAGTATCAACTAGAGTTTAGACGAAACTCCAGTGGCAAGAGGTTTAATTTTTTAAATTAGACAATTATTACACAATTAGAGTAAGCTATTAGCTAACTAAAACTACTCAAACTAATTAGAAGGTATGGGAAGGAAATCGTAACCGCTGGAAGTGCTCGGATTCGGAAGAATTTTTACCAGTTGGACTGAGCCATTGCGATCGCCTGAACGCAAAAACCGAATCGAACCAGATACTCCAGGCGCTACAAAGTCTGAGGATGATAGGGCTTCTTGAACACCAGCACGAGTAGGATTACGTTTCAGGGCTTCTATCAAAGCTTGGGTTCCATCGTAAGCCATGGCTGTGCGCCAGTTAACCTCGGCATTCCAAAGGGCTTTGGATTTACGGACAAAGTCTGACTGAGGGTTGCTATCAATATCCCAAAAAACAGCTACCACCATTTCACCAGCATTTTCTGCACCTTTCTCTAAGGTCTTGGGAGAATACATTACATCTCCTCCCAACAGAATTAGACGTTTACCATTGACCTTAACAACCTCCAAAGCTTGATCTAGAACTGCTGAGTTAGGAGCTAAGAATAGCACCTGTGCTCCCCGCTGAATCGCTTGTTCTACAGGTATAGCAGGATTAAAATCTGGATTGGAGATGTCAACCTCATCAACAACTTGTCCTCCTCCTAGGGAAACTGCTGTGACAAATTCAGTTTTGAGAGATTTGCTGTAGTCACTCTTAGAATTATAGAAAACCGCTGCATTCTGCTTCTTCAACTGTGTGATCATGTAGTTAGCTAAGGCTCTGGCTGAAAAAGCATCATTTGGTACTGAGCGAAATACATAGGGGCTAAAGTTTGACAACTTTACTGAAGTACTAACGGCAGACATGGCTGCTAGTTTACCGGAATTATATACTTCTCCTGCAGCTAAGGTTACACTGCTAGCAGAATGACCAATTACACCTAATATTTCCGGATTGTTGACCAATTCTGACGCAATTTTTTTAGCAGTATCGGGATTTTGATCATCACTCGTAATGACTACTTTGAGGGGTACGCCATTAATTCCCCCAGTTTTATTGATTTCATCTTGAGCTTGAGCAACGCCACGCAAAATTGCTAATGTGCCATCGGGGTCAGTAGCAATCGGTCCAGCAACAGCAATAGTATAGGATTTCTGATTACCAATACGAGCATTATTGAGATAAATTAGAGTTTCAGGAGCGTTGGGGTATTTCCGAATTGCTGCTTCAAAGTCACTCACCGCTTTGTCATAATCACCAGCAGCCATGGCTGTCATACCCTGTTGTTTGGCAGCTTGGAATTGGAGATTTGGAGTGCCTACCTCTTCTGTTTTAACTAGGGACTTTTCCCCAAGGCTAATTCGAGCTTGAATATTACTCTGATCAGGTGTTGAAGTTGGAGTAATTTGAGCATTCGTAGCAAGAGGTGATGGGTTGGGTGACTCCGTAGTCTTGGGAGTGTTATTAAATAAAAATAAGCAGATTAAATAGATAAGGATGCCAATAACAGTAGTGGCGACACCGATGGGAAGCAATAACCGACGAGGGTTTTGAGAGCCAACTCCGGAAGACTGAGACCCACCAAACGGTTGCGGCGATGAGGCTGGTGCTGGGGAAAGTTGAGATGGTGGTAATGAAATCTCTGTGGGTTGAGGTTGCCCAGACTGTGGTATCGATGGAATCCCTGTTGAGGGGATTGGAGAGTTCTGTTGCGGAATTTGTGTCGATTGTATTATTGTCGGCTGTTGTACTGATTTGTGTTGTGGTACTGAGACTTGTGGGTATGACTCCAGAGCCTGTATAACCTCTGTGGCAGACTGGTAACGTTCCCTAAAATGGTAGCGCACCATCTTAGATAGAATCCTCTTTAAGTCATCGCTGATCTTTGCCCAAGGTTCCCAAATCACTTCTCCAGTATTAGGGTCTTCTTGAATTTGATTAATCGTTAAGCCAGTTACTGCCTGGATAGCAATCATGCCAAGGCCATAAATATCACTGTTGGCACGAGGATTACCTCTACCTTGTTCTGTGGACATATAACCAGGGGTTCCAACGGCGATTGTGCCACTGACCTGATTGTTGGGTCCGCGAATTTGCTTGACTGTGCCAAAGTCAACTAAAACCAGCTTATTGTCTCGATGTCGTCGGATGATATTATCGGGCTTGATATCACGATGGATAACTCGATTTTGGTGGATAAAGCTGAGAGCTCTCAACACTTCCTGAAGCATTTGACGAACTTGGCTTTCAGACCAGCTTTGACCAGGTTGGATTTCTCTGCTGAGGGTGTTTCCTTCAATAAACTCTTGAACCAGGTAAAACTCTTCATCTTCCTCGAAGTAAGCTAAAAGCATTGGAATTTGGTCATGCTTCCCCAGTCTCTCTAGAGTTTCGGCTTCAGTTCGGAACAAACGTCTGGCATTTTCCAAGGATTTGGGATGGTTGCTAGGTGGCTTCAGTTGTTTGATAACGCACTGGGGATTAGTGGGTCGGCGAGTATCTTCGGCAATGTAAGTTTTTCCAAATCCACCCTGGGCTAGGGTATCAATTACTCGATAACGCCGATCAAGTAAATCATTTGGCTTGAGGTCTGTCATAAAAGTTCGGATCTCTGAACTACGGATCAGAGAATTACAGAGGTTTTACACTTCTGGATGGATCAGTCCTGTACTTATTTATCTATCTGCCAATTCTTTGTGATTTATGAACATTAGCAGCGACCCCCTGACGACCTGACACCCTCAGTACTAAGTACTACTGTCGAGATTGAATGGCAGGATTCAAGTAGAGCAGAGTTACCTGATTGTGGGGCAATCAGTAACTAAGGGAGATAGTTGTTCATTTACATGATTCACTGGTTGTCTTTTTATTACCACATTTTATAGTTTTTGTCAATATTATTTTCGCTGGATAATCACTGACGTTTATATCGCGCTATAGTTTTGTGCCTGCCAAGCCATGGAATTCTATTCAATAGATGGTAAAGCTGACAAAATAATCAGGGTTTCAGCAATTGTTTTCCTGTTCCTAATCTCCGTTCCCGTAGCGTGAGCTAAGGTCAATCCCTTTTGGTAGACAACAAAAAATCCCCCACCGGAAGGCAGGAGATTTAAATTAATTACCTACAATTTAAATACCTAAAAAGCTAGTTTCAGCAACCATTAGCCAAATGCACCAGCTGTCGAGGCTATCAAGAATGCGGCGTAGGTAAGTATATAACCTACCGTGAAGTGGGTTAAACCAACCAGACGAGCTTGAACGATGGACAGCGCAACAGGCTTATCCTTCCAGCTAACCAAGTTAGCCAGAGGAGTACGCTCGTGTGCCCAGACCAAAGTTTCGATTAGCTCTTGCCAGTAACCACGCCACGAGATCAGGAACATGAAACCAGTTGCCCAAACTAGGTGTGCGAATAGGAACATCCAAGCCCAGACCGACAGGTTGTTCGTAGCATAGGCGTTGTAACCATTGATCAACGGAGCAGAGTTAGCCCACAGGTAATCCCGGAACCAGCCCATGAGATAAGTAGAGTTCTCATTGAAGCTGGCTAAGTTACCTTGCCAGACAGACAGATGCTTCCAGTGCCAGTAGAAGGTCAACCAGCCTAGGGTGTTGAGCATCCAGAACATGGCGAGGTAGAAGGCATCCCAAGCAGAGATGTCGCAAGTACCGCCACGACCAGGACCATCACAAGGGAAGGCGTAACCGAAGTCCTTCTTATCGGGCATTAGCTTGGAACCACGGGCATCCAGGGCACCCTTGACTAGAATCAGGGTGGTGGTGTGCAGACCTAGAGCGATCGCATGGTGTACCAAGAAATCGCCAGGACCAATGGTCAGGAACAGGGAGTTAGCTCCGCTGTTGATGGCATCGAGCCAGCCAGGAAGGTAAGCTGCACCAGTGCCAGAAGCTATGCTATCGGGATTCGATAGCAGAGTGTCAAAGCCGTATAGCAGTTTACCGTGAGTCGCTTGGATGAACTGAGCAAATACTGGCTCAACCAAGATTTGCTTTTCGGGGGTGCCGAAAGCAACCACGACGTCGTTGTGGACATATAGTCCTAAGGTGTGGAAACCTAAGAACAGAGTTACCCAGCTCAGGTGAGAAATCAGAGCTTCTTTGTGTTCCAGCATCCGGGCTAACACATTATTCTTATTAGCCTCTGGGTCATAATCCCGCACAAAGAAGATAGCACCATGAGCGAAGGCTCCAACCATCAAGAAACCAGCAATGTACTGATGATGAGTATACAGTGCTGCCATCGTGGTATGGTCCTTTGCTATGAAAGCATAGGGCGGCATCGCATACATGTGTTGGGCTACCAAGGAACAAACCACACCCAAACAAGCTAGGGCTAACCCTAACTGGAAGTGGAGAGAGTTGTTGATGGTATCATATAAACCCTTGTGACCCTCACCTAACATGCCCCCAAAGGGAGTACTTGCCGGGGGATTGTGGGCACTATGAATCTCCTTGATGCTGTGACCAATACCCCAGTTGGTGCGGTACATATGACCAGCAATGATGAAGATCACTGCGATCGCCAAGTGGTGATGAGCCATATCGGTCAGCCACAAGGACTCAGTCTGGGGATGGAAGCCACCCAAGAAGGTCAGAATCGCTGTCCCTGCACCGTCAGAGGTACCAAAGATGTGTCCAGCGGTATCTGGGTTCTGGGCATAGACTCCCCAATTCCCGGTAAAGAAAGGTCCTAATCCAGCTGCATGGGGTTTGACACTCAGGAAGTTATCCCAACCAACGTGCTGTCCGCGAGATGCGGGGATAGCCACGTGAATCAAGTGACCTGCCCAAGCTAAGGAGCTAACACCAAACAAACCTGCCAAGTGGTGATTCAGCCTAGATTCTGCATTCTTGAACCAGCTCAAGCTGGGGCGGAACTTAGGCTGTAAGTGCAACCAACCTGCAAACAGTAATAGGGATGACAACAATAACAAGAACATGGCACCACCATGCAGTTGGTTATTGGTTCTCATACCAATGGTGTAAAACCAGTGGTAAACACCGGAGTAGGCGATGTTTACGGGGCTAGAAGCACCAGCTTGGGTGAAGGCATCAATTGCCCCTGAGCCAAATTGGGGATCCCAAATCGCGTGGGCGATGGGCTTAATAGTTTCAGGATCTTTAATCCACTCTTCAAAGTTACCTTGCCAGGCTACGTGGAACAGGGTGCCAGAAGTCCACAAGAAAATGATTGCAAGATGGCCGAAGTGAGAAGCAAAAATCTTTTGATATAGATTCTCCTCGGTCATGCCATCATGGCTTTCAAAGTCATGGGCGGTGGCAATCCCGTACCAGATTCGACGTGTTGTCGGATCTTGAGCGAGGTCCTGGCTAAATTTTGGAAATTTTGTTGCCATATGCTTTAAGGAAATTCTCCTCGCTGACCTATGAGACTTATGCAATCATGCTGCTCATTGTTTTTTCTTAATTAACCCCCTGGAACCGAAGTTCCAGGTTGCTTAGGGTATCGACAGGCGAGACACAGGTTATGGTATCCCACTCAAGGTTTGGCATCGATTCCTGGTAAGCAGTTATCCCACTGACAGGATGCGTGCTATGAAGAATGCCCAGGTAACGACGATTCCTCCTAGGAGGTAGTGAGCTACCCCCACAGCCCGACCCTGAGTGATGCTCAGAGCACGAGGCTGAATCGATGGGGCTACTTTCAATTTATTATGAGCCCAAACGATGGATTCGATCAGTTCTTGCCAGTACCCGCGACCACTAAATAGGAACATCAGGCTAAAGGCAAAGACGAAGTGACCAGCTAGGAACATTATGCCGTATGCCGACAGAGCTGAGCCGTAAGATGTGATTACATTTGAGGCTTGTGCCCACAAAAAGTCCCGTAACCAGCCATTGATAGTGATCGCACTTTGGGCAAAGTTGCCATTGGTAATGTGAGACACAGTCCCATCCGGGAATACTGTTCCCCAGACATCAGATTGCATCTTCCAGCTGAAGTGGAAAATAACCACAGAGATGCAGTTATACATCCAGAACAAGCCTAGGAACACATGATCCCAACCGGATACTTGGCAGGTACCGCCACGACCTGGACCATCGCAGGGGAAGCGGAAGCCTAGCTCAGCTTTATCGGGGATCAGACGTGACGAACGGGCAAACAGTACCCCTTTGAGCAGAATTAGTACAGTGACATGGATGGTGAAGGCATGGATATGGTGGACCATAAAGTCCGCTGTACCCAGCTCAATCGGCATCATTGCCACTTTACCGCCTACTTCTACAACCCCTCCGCCAAAGGCATAGCTAACTGTTTCCAAAGCATTGGGAGCAGTTCCTCCCGGCGCTAGGTTGTGGATGTTTTGAATCCACTGAGCAAAGATTGGCTGTAGTTGAATCGCCGTATCAGAGAACATATCCTGAGGGCGACCCAAAGCGCGCATCGTATCGTTGTGAATGTAAAGACCAAAGGAATGGAAACCCAACCAGATACACACCCAGTTTAGGTGAGAGATAATGGCATCCCGGTGACGGATCACCCGGTCTAGTAGGTTGTTCACATTCTTGGCTGGGTCATAGTCCCGCACCATGAAAATAGCACCATGGGCTGCACCTCCTACAATCAAGAAGGCACCAATCCACATATGGTGGGTGAATAGGCACAGCTGAGTACCATAGTCTGTGGCAAGGTACGGATACGGAGGCATCGCGTACATATGATGAGCCACAATTATGGTCAGGGAGCCTAGCATGGCTAGGTTAATCGCTAGCTGGGCATGCCAAGAAGTAGTCAGGATTTCATAAAGACCTTTGTGTCCTTCGCCAGTGAACGGACCCTTATGAGCTTCTAGAATTTCCTTCATGCTATGACCAATACCCCAATTAGTACGGTACATATGGCCAGCAATGATAAACAGGACTCCTAGAGCTAGGTGATGGTGAGCAGTATCTGACAACCACAATCCACCGGTTACTGGATTCAGACCACCATGGAAGGTGAGGAAGTCAGAGTAGACGCCCCAGTTCAGGGTGAAGAAGGGGGTTATGCCCTTAGCAAAACTGGGATAAAGATCTACCATCAAGCCCTTATTTAATATGAACTCATGGGGCAGTGGAATCTCACTAGGAGCCATCCCAGAATCCAAGAGCTTGTTGATGGGCAAAGACACATGAATCTGGTGACCTGCCCAACCCAGGCAGCCGCAGCCCAGCAGCACTTGTAAGTGGTGGTTCATCATCGACTCCACGTTCTGAAACCATGACAGTTTCGGAGCCTTCTTGTGGTAGTGGAACCAGCCAGCAAATAGCATCAGGGCTGCCATTACCAGACCACCAATGGCTGTTACGTACAGTTGGTAGCTATTGGTGATACCGGAAGCACGCCACAGCTGGAAGAAACCAGAGGTGATTTGGATGCCGTGGAAGCCCCCACCAACATCGCCATTCAAAATGCCTTGACCAACCACAGGCCAAACCACTTGAGCACTGGGCTTAATAGTAGTGGGATCACTCAGCCATGCTTCGTAGTTGGAAAAACGAGCACCATGGAAGTACATGCCGCTCAACCAAACAAAGACAACGGCTAGGTGACCGAAGTGTGCACTAAATATTTTGCGAGAAACGTCTTCTAAGTCACTGGTATGACTATCGAAATCATGAGCGTTAGCGTGAAGGTTCCAAATCCAAGTGGTGGTTTTGGGACCTCTCGCTAGGGTTCGATCAAAATGACCTGGCTTACCCCACTTCTCAAAGGAAGCTGGTACCGGGTCGTTATCGACCTCGAGTGGCATGAGGAATCTCCTCTCTAGACAAGGAACGACTAATACCCCTAGGGGAGTTTTATTTTTATGGATAAGAAAGCACTTTTTTAATCACTGCTTTCTAACCGAAGCAAGGACCTGTTCTGAATTTACGTCAAAACGGATACCTCCCTTAGAAGATAATAGGTCTTGCTTCAGGCGCTTTTTGAATTCAGTTAAAAATAGTTAACAATTTTTTGGATAATCGTTAACTATTCTCAATTAGCAGTATTAATAGGTATACCACTGTTTGTGTCTAAGCCGCCATCACAACAAATCAAAACTAACTATAGAAAAATTCAATGATAATTTTTTCAAAATGTTAAAAAATGTAAATAAATGCTAAATATTTTTTGAAAAAAGTGTCCCCGATCTAGACGGACGACCCTCAAGGGTTGAAGGTGTAGGGGTATGGTTGATAGAGAAGCGGAAGATTTATAGAAAAGCGGAACACTTGGAAGAGCGGTGGGACCCAGGCTAGGTAACCTTGCCAAGGAAATGCGCACCAAGAGGGGGAAAGTTAGAACAGACTTGATCATCCTGCCAATAGGCAACCCCAACGCTCATAGACCAACACCTAAAGACAAGGAGCAAGACTAGAGGTCAACCTGTAAGTTAAGATTAAAGGCTGGTGATCAAAGGAGATGGCTTGTTGGGTAGGAACAGCCAGATAATCATGGTGAAAAGACTTTTTTTCTTCCTAATCACAACGATTTTAGTTTGGGGTCTGGTGGCCTGCGGTAGCGATCGCATCAAGACATCGAAGCGGTTTGGCATCGATGCCAGCTCCCAAACCAACCAAGTTAATCAGTTATCAGAAGTAGGGCCACCCCTAGCTATTCAAGAGCTTAGTCAGAGCCTAGAGGCTTACCAGCCTCAAGTCATCATTGTCAGACCTGGTGATGACATGGTGCTTGAAGATACAACAGTATCAGTGAAATTTCAGGTTCAGGACTTGCCAATTTTCCAAGATCCCGATCTAGGTATAGGTCCTCATCTGAACGTCATCCTGGACAACCAACCTTACCAAGCCATCTATGACCTAGACCAACTTCTAATCCTAGAGGATTTATCCCCTGGCACCCATACCCTGCGGGCATTTGCCTCTCGCCCCTGGGATGAGAGCTTCAAAAATCAAGGTGCCTATGCCCAGACCACATTTCATATCTTTACTAAAACTGACGACAACAACCCAGATCCAGCGCTGCCACTCCTAACTTACAACGTTCCAAAAGGCGACTACGGAGCAGAGCCGATTCTGCTGGACTTCTATTTGACGAATACCCCCTTGAGTAATACCCCTCTCCAGCTAGTGGCTCAAGACAATCTAGATGATGATAGTGTTGATTGGCAGATTCGGGTTACTGTGAACGGTCAAAGTTTCCTACTCGACCGTTGGGAATCGATTTATCTGACAGGGTTTAAAGAGGGCAAAAACTGGGTAGAGTTAGAGTTTCTCGATGGACAGGGCAACCCAGTCAAGAATGTTTTCAACAACACAGTACAGGTGATTAACTACCAGCCTAACGGTGAAGACACCCTTTCCCACCTAGTATTGGGTCAACTCTCGGCTGAGCAAGCTGGTGGTATTGTAGACCCCAACTATCAGCCACCGGCAACCCCAATACCTGTACCAGAAGAGACACCAGCTCCGAGTCCATCATTGACTACTTCGCCTACAGTAGAGCCAACACCAATACCCTCGGTTGTTCCGATAGTTGAAGAACCTCTCACCTCTGAACCGACCTCCTTAGAACAAGAAACTACAGAAGAAGACACTACACCACCAGGGGAATTAGCACCCACTGAAACAGAGCAAATACCAGAACTAGAGGAATCTGTAACACCCAGTGAACTACCAATAACTCTGGAGGAACCAACTCCTGAGATTGAGTCCAACCTACCTGAGGTGGAAACAACTTTGGAAGCAGAAGAGCTAGTTCCTGCCAGTGAAACCCCAGCACCAGTTGAGGAAGCAACTACTGGGGCTGAATCAGTAACCCCTCTACCTGAACCGTCAAAAAAGGCAAAATTAAACATCTGGAGTCGCTTTGGCAGTTTCTTCGGACGTTCCGCTGTCACCCCTAGCCCCTCACCTGAAGCGCCAGAGAAACTCGACATTACATCAGAGAAACCTGTGGTAGCTCCAAAGGAATCTGAGTCCACTACTGTTGTTGAGGAGATCTCGGAAGAAGCGGTAGTAGAGACCGGGGAGTCTGAGTCCACTACTGTGGTCGAAGATAGTTATGAACAAAAGGCGGTAGCACCAAGGGAATCTGAGTCCACTACTGTTGTTGATGAGATATTGGAAGAAGCGGTAGTAGAGACCGGGGAGTCTGAGTCCACTACTGTGGTCGAAGATAGTTATGAACAAAAGGCGGTAGCACCAAGGGAATATAAATTCACTACTGTGGTCGAGGAAATATCGGAACAACAGGCAGTAGAGACCGGGGAGTCTGAGTCCACTACTGTGGTCGAAGATAGTTATGAACAAAAGGCGGTAGCACCAAGGGAATATAAATTCACTACTGTGGTCGAGGAAATATCGGAACAACAGGCAGTAGAGACCGGGGAGTCTGAGTCCACTACTGTGGTCGAAGATAGTTATGAACAAAAGGCGGTAGCACCAAGGGAATATCAATCCACTACTGTGGTCGAGGAAATATCGGAACAACAGGCAGTAGAGACCGAAGAGTCTGAGTCCACCAATGTGGCAGAAGATAGTTCTGAATAACCGATAGTGGCCACACTTGAGTGCGATCGCACTATCACAATAGACAGTTAGCCCATTGCTAGCTCAACTGTTTGAGCACTAAAGGCGATCGCTTTTAGCGTGGCCTACGGCCAATCGCGTAGCGTGCGCCAATGGGCAATCCCTGACCTAGTGGGGATTGCTGGCCGATGGTCGATGTGCAGCTGGCGCTGACTCCCCTGTTCCCTTGCTGCATCGATTTCAGTACTCAAATCGATTGTTATGACTTCCTTTATTAAGTTTTTTTGTAATAGTGCCAGCTATCAGCATAACTCCCCAAACTTTTCCCGATAACGAGCCAACAACGATTCCCTATCTGCTAATTGATTTATTACCGATTAGCTATTATTAAAGTGTATCTATAAACTCTCTCTAAGAGTAGTGTTGGTTTAAGAGTTTCCCTGGGTAATCTAGGATTAGGCGATAAGTCCAGAGTCAGCCTTCATCCTTAATCCTTCCTAAAAGTTTGTACTAATCAAAATACTGGAGTAGATAAATCAGGTGAAACCCTATTTACCAATCCAACTATTAACAACATTATTTGTAATCACAACCAGCACCCTGACTCCTGCTGTTTCTAAAGCTCAAATCGATTTACCCTGTTTCATGCGGGATGCCAATGGCAATCTGATTGACCTTGGCAAACTTTGTGGCATATCAAAGCAAAACAGTTCAGGAGTGATTACAATCCCGATCAAACGCCGAGTCTATAACACTCCTGTGATTGATGTCACTTTTAATGGTAAACGAACCTTTGAAATGGTGGTTGATACAGGAGCATCCGTCGTGACAATTACCCCAAAAATGGCAAAAGCTTTGGGATTGAAACCAGAAGGAACTGCCACGATGGATACAGCTAATGGTACAGTTGATGTACCCCTGGGTCGCTTGGCCTCCGCTGCCGCAGGAGGTATTGTGGCTAACAACCTACTGGTTGCTGTTAGTCCATCCCTGTCAATTGGACTGCTAGGACACAATTTCTATCAAGATTATGATCTCACGATTAAGCAAGATGTCATTGAGTTGCAGCTTCGTTAATCCGTAAGGTTAAACACACGCTCTTTACAGAGGTTTCCGGAACTCGCCAACAAGAAAGCGATCGCTTAATCAAATCAATCATTTGGGCTTCGGTCAGGGTAGAGGCTGCTTCATCCCACATCACCCTGATCACGCGACCTCTACGAACTAGGAACTCGAAGACAATTTCACCAGCTACCCCTAGGGGTAGGTTCAATCGTTGCAGATGTTGGGTTAAACAGGTTGTCCCTATTTCATCTAATCCCTTAACTCTGACCAACTGTAACCTGTGATGGCTGATTGCCGCTGAGCTTAATATCTCTGACTTCACCTTTTTAATCAATCTAGGACAGACCAAGGTCAATTCAAAATTATCTGGTGATTGATTGGCTAAATAGTCCTCAGTAATAATTTTTGATGCCTGATGGGTATCATAGGGATTATCATTATCAGTGAGGCTATCCTGAACTGTCTTAGAAAGAATATAATCCTGAGGGCTCATTTCTGATGCCTGATGGGTATCATAGCGATTATCATTATTACAGGTTAGCTTAGATTCTTGGTACCTGTTTTGCCTATACTCTGACTGTTGAATCCAAGCTTTGCTTTTAACCCCCAATTTCCTATATTCACTTATTGGTAACACAGATCTTGGGATAGGAGAAGACCAGGCGGTGCCAGAAGATAAGGGAGAGAGGGAAAACAGTAACGATCGGTTGATCTTAGAGTTCTTCGGTTTCCCCTTTTTCCCCTGCTCATCAGGCAAGAATTTGGAATTGATGTCAATTGCTGCTTGTCTCCTGCTCTCCTTATCCCCTGCTCTCAACCCTGAACGCCACTTCTGTAGCCTGAGTCTATCCTGAATTGCACTAGCAAAAGTACTTTTGATCATGCCTTCCCAGTTAACTCCTTCTGGGATTGTTACTGGTACTTGCATCGATATGAGGTGGCTTTCACCTGCAACCGGTACCTGATCACTGACAGCCACAAAAGCGGTGTACTGGCACAATAGTTGATAACTCAACGCTGTTTCCGTCACTGCCTCTACCCCAGCTTTAGTTTCACAGCTCAACATTTGCTGCATCAGGTGTTTAATCCTTGCTCTACCCCACAGCTGGGCAATAGCTGGATTGTTGGCTTGATCAAAATTGAGGTTAAATCTTTTCTGGTAGTAACTACCATCCCCCCTAGTACCCGTAATCCTGAGAGTGCCAGTAGGGGTTGTTCGGGTAGCGTGGCCTTTTGGCCAAGGTTGGTTTGGGGTTAAGGTTGAATGTTGTTTGGTTGAAAGTTCTTCAGCTGTAACCTTCGAGTCCGGTAGGTTATTCTCCAAACTTTTAACCTTCAACTTGCTAACCTGCAACTGTTCTGCCTGGAACTCTTGAATGGGAGAAATACGTCCACAGATAACCAAAGGCTGCTGGGTAAATAGATCCGGAGTGGGATTGGGATAAATTATCGCTTCCCCTAGGCCTTCCCAGGTAACGTGAATATTGGTTAGCACTGGGTTATTAATTTGACGGAAAAACTGTTCCGCTACTGCTTCAGTTGGTTCATCCTGACGCACGATTCTAGCTATTCCCCGTCCAATTTCAGCTAAGCGATTCAGCAGAAACCGGTTCGGAGAACTGCCGACACCAAAGCTATAGATGCGATTTCCAGGTTTAAGCTGTTGCTGTACTTCTGCTAGTACCTGATTCTCATTGCTAATGTAGCCATCACTTAGCAGTACAATACTCCGTAGTCGTCCCTCCGGTGCAGCCGGTAAATTCAGCAAGTGACGAATACCTTTGAGTAAATAAGTACCACCGTTGGCTTTTAATTGATTGATGTAGTTAATCGCCTTTCTACAGTTTTGGGGGCTATTCGATAAGGGTTTGGTGGATAGCTGGGTAGCCCTATCTGAAACATCAATAATGGTAAAGGTATCCTTCGGATTGAGTCCATTAATAAACCGACGCATCAATTCCTGAGACTTTAGCAGAGGATCCCCCATTTGAGAACCAGAGGTATCGATCACGAACACCACATCCTTTGGCACAATCTCATCGGTGCTATAGTCCAACGCAGGGATAAGATACACAGCAAAATGATTGCCTCGTTGATCTGAGTGGGTAAGTAGTGTTGTCTGAGTTTGCTCCTTGGCAATCCCATAGCGTAGAATCAGGTCTTTGTTGGGAATCGTGTCTTCCTGACTCAGTTTGACCCGCAGGATTGCCCCCTGTTGTTCAATGTTGAGTTGTTCAATGTTAATCTGATGGGAGGTAGAATAAATCTCTGTAATTGCTACTCCAGCGTCAATCTCAACGGTTACCCCAATGTCATGACCTGAGCGAATGTCTGGGGGAATCAAGGGTGGAGTGATTCGGGAAGCATCGGGAACGAAGTCAGTATCCCCACTCTCATCAATGGGAGTACCAGGGATAAAACGGGGGCCAACTACCATTGGGAAGACAAATTCATAGTTACCCCCCTGGAACTGTAGCTGATCGGTATAGCGAAGGGTGACCTCAATTTGCTCCCCTGGTTTAATGTGAGCTAGAGATTGAGTAAAAATATTATCCCGTTCTTGCTCTAAGAGTCCCGCACTCCGCCCCTGACTGCAAGCTTGCTCGTAGATAGTTTGAGCGTCTTCCCGTTTTTTGATATTGCCCTCAATTATGCGATCGCTTAATTTAATCTCCATCTGATCCACTGCTGCTTCATCCGGTAGTGGAAAGATATAGACCGCTTCTAAGGGTTGGCTGAAAGGATTCTCAAAGGTCTGTGTCACCTCTACCCGTGACAGGTGACCGGTAATTTTGGCGTAAACGTCTGTATGTTTCAGAGGAAATACCGAATGTTGCTCCTCTTCGTTAACGTATAGTCCCCCTAGCAACTGCTTGGAGCATAATAGTGCATGAGTGGGCATGGGCATTTACCTTAAGATTGAGCAAATGGGTGAGTTTCGCCACTGTCCCTATCAGTAGCAAGGTTCTGGGTAGACGCACCATGCTAGCCACAAATCTAATCATAAATCCTTACCAAGAGTGAACTTGGGTCAATCTGCCTTTTAGTTAGCCATCATAATCACTGTCAATCTCAATATCGAGAGTTTCTTGATCTACCCTTACATACAAAATATTTGGACGACAGCAGACTTGACAATCTTCGATATAGGATTGCTGTTCACCAGCGCTTAGATCTACAAAGGTCAAAATGGTTTCACCATAATAGGCACAGGAATATTGAGCAGTCTCTTGCATTCACTACAGAATTTTCTTTGAGTGTAGCAATAATTGTATTGGGTCAGGACTGACGGAGATCACAACTGACCTATGAAATCGGTAACTGATAAATTGGGATGCTGATGGTTTGTTGTTGAGTGCTTTGTTATTGAGTGGTTTGTTGTTGAGGTTTAACGGTTGACGGTTGACGGTTGACGGTTGATGGTCAACCATGAACAAAAATTCAATTTATAACAGCTGATGAGTAAAGCATCTCCATCGTTACCACCAGGATGCATTTTCCGCCCTGCCTGTGCCAAGGATACCTGGGCAATTCTTAAATTAATTCTGATTGCTAAACTAGAGCCTACCCAGTTACGTTGGACCCAGTTTCGGGTGATTGAATTTGAGGGGCGTGTGGTGGCTTGTGGACAATTGCGCAACTTTCCCGATGCCCAAGAATTGGGGAGTTTGGTTGTGGCACCTAAGTGGCGCAATCGGGGCTTGGGGAGTTATCTGATGGAAAATTTAATCAAAGAGGCTGAGTTCCCTCTTTATCTCGAATGTATGGGTTGGCTGACGCCGTTTTACACCCGTTTCGGTTTTGTGTCAGTATCCTGGCAAGACTTACCTAAATCCCTTAAATTTAAGTTTGGCTTGTCCAAACTAGCCACTACACTATTCCGTATTCCTCTATCGATCATGACCTACCAACCAAAGGATGAAGGATGAAGGCACCTCAAGTAGCTTGGCCTATGGCCAAGGCCAAGGCTGAATTTTTTGGCATCCATGGTTTTTGTCTTCAGACTTTATACTTTGTATCGAGCTATTGTATGCAGCTATAAAATAAGCAGTATTGGAAGCAGCCAGCCGCCTATGGCAACCGCCGCATTTTTTCAAGGTATATTAGGAGCTTCGAGTTTGGCATTGGGAGCCTTAGTTGGGGTTTTCTGGCAGCCGAACCGCACTGTTTCTGCTGCCATCATGGCATTTGGTAGTGGAACCTTAATTTGTGCGATCGCATTTGAAATCACCATACCTGCTTACGAAAATGGTGGATTTTTACCCCTCCTGCTAGGATTCCTAGTGGGGGGTAGCCTGTTTACTGGAATCACCACATATATCGACCAGCACGGTGGTTTTCTACGCAAACCTGCCTCTAGTCGTCGCTATTTAATTGAGCATACTCAGGAACAGGTATCCGATGTACTTAATCGCATTGCCCACGTGGAGGTGATGCAAAATATTCCCTCCCAGGAAAAGCACGCTATTGTTCCCTACCTCAAACCAGTCTATGCTCAACCTGGAGACATTCTTTGTCAGGAGGGAGCCCCTGGTGATCACCTGTATATGATTGTGGACGGAAAAGCGGAAGTCTTCAGAGGTGAAAAATTAATTAATACTATGGGTTCAGGGGAAGTATTTGGTGAAGTGTCATTGCTCACGGGAGAACCCCGTTCAGCCACTGTTATTGCCCAAACTCCCATGGAGTTATATCAACTACACCAAGAACATTTTAATCATGTGCTGAGTTGGTCTCCCCACTTAGCTTGGGCTCTCAGCCGTTCCTTAGCACGCCGACTCCAATTTGCCACTGACTCTAGGGTGGCCGTAGAACATAAGTTAGACCGTTGGCGACAACAGTTGATTGCTCAAGCAGAACTGGATCTATTAATTAGAGAAGATCCAGCTATACTAGAAAAATTAGTTAAGAATTCTGCTCCTTTTGCTATTGTCATCGGTACCTTGATTGACAATATTCCTGAATCTGCGGTTATCGGTATGAATGCTGGGGACTCTCACTTCAGCTTGTCATTTTTACTAGCAGTTTTTATTTCCAATTTCCCAGAAGCATTATCCAGTGCTACTGGGATGAAACAAGCTGGAACTAAAACCACTCAGATTCTTGGGTTATGGATGGGGGCGGTGATGCTGTGCGGAATCTGTGCAGTGGCAGGTCATGTTTTAGAAAGCCATACCCCAGAATTATTCATAGCCTTAGCTCAGGCTACTGCTGGTGGAGCAATTTTGGCAATGTTGGCTAGCACCATGATGCCAGAAGCCTATGAATTGGGAGGCAGTTCCGTTGTCTTATCCACGATTATGGGGTTTCTGTTCGCATTTTTCATGTCATCCATGAGCTGAGTTCTGAGTCCTGAGTTGCTGAATTTCGGTATTGATTGGTTTTTTATTTTGCCTTGAACCTTGTACCTTAAACCTTAAACCGTCAACCTTCAACCTTCAACCTTAAACCTTCAACCTTAAACTTTCAACCTTCTGCATTTGGTGATGAATCACTAGATTTGATATCTAACCAAGCTCGGATTTCTTCAACTAACCAATTCAATTCAGCTTCTGGTAATTGTTCGCCAAAGATGTAGGTTTGGGATTTTTGACCAAAGGGTGATGGTCGTTCTACCTGAGTAGTGATCGCAATCCCCCGATGGTATCTACCTTGTGCATCCCTATAGGCAGTAATATAAACCTCTTTAATTTGTGAATTTTCTCCTCGATCCCATTTTTTGCGGCTCAAAGATGCCTTAGTAATTTCAAATTTTTTGTTATCAAAACAAATACGAACTGCCTCAGAAAAGTCTTTTTCTGAGTTTAATGATGTTATCCACATCACTAAAAAAATTGGGATAGCTAAAGGCAGTAATGATACTGGAATTGCTAACAAAATTACTAATATTTGAAGAATAAGGTGCTTAAATAAGTCAAGTAAAATTGCTACGACTACTCCCAACCCAACACCAACTAATATCCGGTGTTGCCTAGACTTTTCTAAGGTCTTGAACCGCTGTAGTGAGTAAGAAAATACCCCCTTTAGCACCCCTCTAGCTTGTTTTAGGGCATGTTTGAGGGGTTTGAACACTATCATTTCCCAGTGGGAGGGGATATCAATGATCAGTTGTTCTGCTGATTTATGGATACGGACAACAGTGTCTGGCAGACCAGTTGGGGAGGTGTTGTTTGATGGAACCACTGGGTTAGTGTATAGCGCTTCAGTAGCTTGTTTAGCATCACTGAAGCGACGCTCCACAGCTGGTTCTGTAATTTTCTCTAGCCAGGTCACTAAGCCAGGCTCAACAGTAGAACCGAGTAGTTGACGAAATTGAATCCGCAAATTTTCCTGAGGTAACTCAGCAGGTGCCACTCCAGTCAGCAGTTCAATCAAGGTGACCCCTAAGGCATACAAATCAGAAGCAGGCACAGCTTGACCCCCAAACTGTTCCATGGGAGTATAACCATAGGTTCCCACCACTGTAAATGTGGCACCCGCAGTAGTTGGTTGAGCCTGCACTGCTCCAAAATCGATTAAATATACCTGCTCATCCTCACCCCAAATTAGATTGCTGGGCTTGATATCTCGGTGTAAGACTGGGGGGTTGAGCTGATGTAAGTACTGAAGAATTTTTAAAATATCAGCTGCGATAGTATTTACCTGCTGCTGAGAGAATCTAAACCCTTGAGACTGTTGTTGTTTCAGGGATAGACCAGGGATATACTCCTGAACCAGTCCAAACCACAGGATACTCTCATCGAGGGAAAAATAATCCCGATACTTGGGAATCCGAGGATGATCCAGTTGTTTGAGAATTTGCGCTTCCCGCTCAAATAGTTTCAAATCGTCCCATTGTACGGGACCACCTAAAGCCAAAAGCTTGACTACGACTTGCGTGTCAGACTCGGAATCCAGTGCTAGCCAAGTCTGGCGCACTGGATTGTCATTCAGCTGCTGCTGGAGGTAATAGCGATTTTGGAGGAGTTTCCCAGATTCTAGCATAGTGTAGTAGGCGTTGAAGCCAGTTCTTTTACTATAGCTTTTGGTGAATACAACTTACTATAAAGAAAAAGCCTTGTGAATAAGAGCAAGCAACCATGTCCTGTAGCAGTTACAGAAGTATTGGGGCGGTTGCTAATATATTGTTTGTCAAAAAATTCTGATTCCCCTAAATCCCTCTGGCTGAATAACCCCCTTCCGTCCGCCTTAAAAAGGCAGAGCTGTTTCAAGGGGTGCTAGGAAGGAGATAAGATACAGGAAGCTCTTAGTTGTTAAAATTTGCTTTATACACAGTCTATATTAAATATAATAGTAAGTACGTTTTAGGTAATTTTATTGTTGAAATTTAAGTTTTGATGATAACGATATTAACAATTAAACTATGTAAAAATGAAATTATTGCTCCAGTAAATATTCCTAAATACCTATTGTAATGGATAAGATAAGATGAGCAAGAATAATTTTTACCAAGGCTGGCTATTCTCTTGAGAGGATATCTGAAAAGTTTTTTGATACTGAATTTTGCACCCCTAGCCCCCCAAATTGGGTGCATCTCATATTTGTAAAAAAGATCTCAAGTGTGGGGCCCGGGCGCGGGGCGGGGGCGCGGGGAGTGTGGGAATTTTCTCCCGAATTTTTGCCTAATTGCAAAACTGAGATGCACCCCCCAAGCGAGGGATTGCTCGCTTGGGGGGAACAAGAATCAATTTGCTGGTAAAAGTCCCCCGAGCGAGGGATTGCTCGCTCGGGGGACCCACGGGGGCTTTTATGTAGCAAATGATACTTCTCAGAGGTTGTCTGAGAAGGCACAACAAATTGAATTGGCTTTAAGAAAGCAAGTTTCGACTCTGGATGGTGTATTTATATAAACAAGGGGATAAGTATGAAATTATAATAATGACAGGAACAGAAATCCATCAACCACCCTCACGGTTATTCAGTTGTTAAGGCGCGAAACCTTGCCACTTGTCCCTGAGTATGATATTTTACTTAAATGCTTATCGATACTGATTTAAAGCCAGCAAATCGCACACCATTTACCGCAGCATAACTTCTGGCGGGTGTTGTAATTTGTTTTTACCTGGTATTCGGTGTCGCACCTCTAGCCTCAAGGCCATTAGACTTGGTTTCTTAGGAACCGATTCTTGTTGGGTTCCAGAAGACAAAGATACTGAAGAGAATGTGAAATTATTCTTATGATTACTCACTCGGTACCCAGTAACTGGCGACTCAAGCCAGGTTATCTGAGCTATAGTGGCTCTCAGTTTGAGTCCGTTCACATTCTTTTGGGACGGTTTTTGGCCGATCGCCATTCGTCTAATCCTCTATCGACTCGCTCTTTACTGTCCGAGAATCCCAGCTGTGAATGGGGCAAGGGGCAGCCATTCGAAAAAGTGATCGACTCTCATTCCCAGCCTTCATATTGTGGCAAATAGTGCTTTGTATTGGCTGATCCAGCTCCCTGATGCTGTTGAAATTTTGTGCTCGACGGCGGATGATGATGAGGTTTTGACAGAGTGTTCTGCGACTTGCATCAATTACAGAGATTTTGAAAGTAAAACCGTTCGGCGATCGTTTACCTGTCAGTTTCATCCCGAATTGCTGGCAGATCTGCGGGTGGTGGGCTTGCGGCAGCCCCCCTCCTATGAAGAGCTGAAGCAGGATGATGGGGTACGGCTATTTGCACGTTTGTTGTATGCCGGGATGCAGGAATAGCGATCTCAATTCTACAGGCAGACAGCTCGATCATCTATCTCGTATTAGATTGGTGTGTTAGCGGTAGCATAACGCGCCCTACAAGAGGCCAATCGAGCTGAAAAAGGGGTGGCTGTTCTAATTAGTAAAGTGTTAGGTTTTTTTTGATAGTGGCTAAAACGAACATGAACCAGGTAACGGTACCTGGTTCATGGCTATACTTATTCAACAAAATATCTAGCTAGGGTTTACAGAGTCTTACAGCCGACGCTCAACAAAAAAGTATATTCCTCCATTACTTACTTTCCTGAGTGGTTTGGCTTTTGATGTTTTAACAGTTTGGCTAGCCTAAGACGCTGAATAAAGATACTTCAGATCATGAGCACTAGCTAGTTAAAACATCGACCAATTAGGGCTAGACATGGTTTTAGTTGTCTTGAGTAGGTGGGAATTAAACTGAATTACTCCCATTCATGATTATTTAACGCCTACCCTACCCTACCTGTCTTGTTAATCTCTACGACTAAGTTTCTAGGGCTGTAAGTTTTTCAGGACAGGAGGCACAGTCCTGAATTGCGATTGGTTTGTGTGCCTATTTATGAATGTATCAACTTGGCCGAACTTTTGGTAGGCTCTGTTCAGAGAAATTTGCTTAACTTAAACTTTGTTTAAAAAGCCTATGAATTCGTAACATTGGACAAATCCTATAGGACTTACGCCCCAAACCAGGTTATTGATGGTAATTACACCGATTTCAGCCTTTGACTGATAAGAGAAACCGGGTTTTAAGGGTCTTGGTGTCTAAGTCCTTTATTAAATTGATTGGAGAATATTCCACCCTCAGTAACTCTTCCGGAATCGAATTTGATCATGGGTATAGGGGTAAATGGGTAAATTAGGGCATGGGATGATATAGATTTTCGTTTGATTCATATGTTCAGCATTTTGTTAGCTTGTATTAGTTGACCAACGCTCTAAGGGAAAATCTGTCCAAAATTGATTAAATTTTCTCATCACCTGTCCTAGGTAGTGCCAATGGTTAACTGGAAGTGGAAGGCACAGCAATTTGGCAAAATAAAAATGAGGGGTGACACCCCTCATTGAATCTGCTATATTGTGATTATTTGACATCTCCCCCGGTTAAAACACGGGGGATTCTACAAGGTTGTTACGAGGCGGGTTGAAACCGCGCCTCTCCACTTCTTGTTCGGTATAAACCGATGTGGGAGTGTCAAACTCCCCTACCCACCTTGGTCAGAATTTAATCTAACTGTGTGGCTACTTTTTGGCATCAATTGCCTAGCAATTTCACGTCATACCTCTTTTTTTTGACGGTTTCCATCATTTGGGTTTTTCACCATTTTTTTTAGAGGCTGTCGGAGTCAAGGTAAGACGTAATACTTGTTTATTACTATAATCTTAGCAGATTTCTGCCTCAATGACTTGACTAAATGAAAACCGAAAGACTAATGATTAGGATTACTAGCTTCGAGAAACGACAACTAAAACAAGAGGCCGAACGGCGCGGCTTGAAGTTACCGTAAGAGAGGGCACAGACGCGCGCCTTGAAGAGGGTAGCCAGGCGACCCACTCTTACGGTTTCGTCTCCGGAATGACTCAGTCTGAATTGATCTCAAGCTTAATAGCCAGACTACCCGAACCCAAGTTAACGGATACGGCGGGTTAAAACCCGTCGCGTCCGGAGACGAAACCGATAGATAGGGTCGCCTTTATGGGTGAACGCGCCCCGCGTGGCCTACGGCCAATCTCTCTTGCATAAAAGGGTTAAATTTTTTGTAATAAGGCGACCCTATCCTTACGGTAACTTCTAACCGTTTCATCCTCCCTTTAAAAAAGGGAGGCTCTCACGTTCCCGGATTTTTTGGTAGATGCACCCTGATGATCAAGAGAGCTTGAAGACGGCTCTCTTATTTTTTTTTGGGGAAAGGGATCGATGCAGGATATCTCAAAAGCTGTGTGTACTCATTCAAAAACAACGCCAAACAAAAAACGCAAAATAAACAACGCAAAATAAACAACGCAAAACTAGCGAATGCGATCGCATACTCTGTATATATAGCAGTCGCCAGGGTAATTAGGACATGACAAAAGTCTCAAACTACAGTTTGGCTTGAGTTTAACTTCTGACTTCTGACTTCTGACTTCTGACTTCTGCTATATCTGTATATCTAATCAGGTATGAGAGGATGGGGGGTGAGTTTTCTGATTCCTCCACCCCTGCTCTAGGTGAAATTTATCCTCTTGCGTAAAAAGGAAAGACTTGGGTGATAACTATATAGGTGCATCCCAGATTGACTTGAGCAAGTTGTGATGAGGAAATAAACATGAAAAAAGCACTATTAATCGGAGCTTTATTGGCCCAGACTACAATATTTGGTGCGAGTAAAGCCCTGGCTCAGGTTCCTGATTGGGTGATGGATGGAGCAGGATGTGTTCCCATTGATTCTGCTATACAACAAGACCTTTATCTGATCACGGCGGGACGGATTAAGTTCAAACCAGGAAAAACCGGTTCAATTACTGTCATTTGTCCAGTGTCTGTTAATGTTAAAAGTGCCAACAACATTAGTGTTTCCTACCGTGATTCGACGGGAAGAAGTACGAATGCTCGTGTCACAGCAGCACTACGACGCATTAGAAAGCGTGATGGTGCTGTTAATACTGTCTCTGGATTAGTTTTTAATTCGGATACCAGAAGCGAAACTGCTTATACCTTCCAGGGAAGTTCAACCAGTAGTGAATCAGGTCATACCTTTGACCATTTCAATTACTACTACTATGTGCAGACTTCCCTGGTTCGGAGAAGCTCAAGCAATATCGTCGAGTTTGGTGGAGTTGAGCTAGGAAGAGTTATTTTTTAAGTCTGATCTCAATAGCACCCTCGTTAACGCTGAAACTTTGACTAAATAAGCGATGGAGTCGAGTCCGGTTAATCACTTCGTCTTTAGGTAAATCGTTAATTATTAATCGTTAATTATTAATTGACGAACAACTAAAAATGATAAGTAGTCAACCGGACATGATCTGACCAGCAATATTAAATCAATACGTCTTCTACAATCATTTCATTTAAAGTTTTCAATAAATCCCGCTCATTGTAAGGCTTAGAAAAATATGCAGATGCGCCTAAAGTCATGGCTAGTTTCCGATGTTTAGAACCACTCCGGGAGGTGAGCATAATAATGGGTAAGGTCTTTAAGCTCGGCTCTTCTTTGACCCGAGTTAAAAAGCCGTAGCCATCCAGCCGGGGCATTTCGATGTCACAAATAATGGCTTTCACCTCTAATCCCCGAAGCAGTTTTTCTATCCCATCCTGACCATCTTTGGCATGTTCTACAATATACCCAGCTTTTTCTAACCCCAATGCCAACATCCGGCGCACGTTAATCGAGTCGTCAATAATTAAGATAGTGTCTTTGGTACTTGGTTGTATCCCGAGGGAGGGAGGTTGTTGCTCCACAAATCCCTTTGAGGTGGAGCAATGTTGTGGGGATAAACTCTCTAGGTTACTGGTGCGCTGACAACTGATTATCCAGCGTACCATGGCATTGGCGTCTACCAGGGGAACCACTCGACCGTTGCCGAGAATGGTACAGCCGCTAAATCCATCAGGTAACCCTAGGGTTCCTTCTACTTGACGCACGGTAACTTCTCGCTCTCCCCAGGAGCGGTCTACACACAGGCCGATTAATTGCTCGGCTTGATTGATAATTAGAATAGTAGGTTCGTTAATGCTCGGGGTTTCTTCTAGGGTGGTGACCCGACGGCGACAGTAAAATTTCAGCCACTTTTTCAGGCGAATCAGGGACACCATTTTCCCTTGCCAGTTTATGACTTCGTTGCCTAGGGTGGTTAAGATTTGCTGGGATTTCAGCATCAGCATCTCTTGAATCACGTCGATGGGAAATGCCAAGAGCATACCGTTACTTTCCACTAAAAGGATGCGTGCTACCGATAGGGTAAAGGGGACGGTGAGGGTAAAGGTCGTTCCCCAACCGGGTTGGGTATCGACTCGGATATCCCCCCGGATTTGCTTGAGGTTGTTGCGCACTACATCCATCCCCACACCACGACCAGATAGGTCGGTGACTTGATCAGCGGTACTAAATCCGGGTTCAAAAATCAGGGACAGCAATTCCTGGTCACTGGCGCTGGCGAGCAGCTCCTGGTCTAATCCCATTTCCTCTGCTCTGGCTCGGATTTTGCTTAAATTAATGCCTTTGCCATCATCACGGAGGGTAAGCTGGGTCTGATTCCCTCTGTGGGTGGCTTTGATTTCAATAGTTCCCTTTGGCGGTTTCCCCATAGCCTGACGGGTGCTAGGGTCTTCAATGCCGTGGTCGAAGGCATTGCGCAATAAATGCATTAGGGGGTCACTCAGGGTTTCCAGGATGGTGCGGTCAATCAGGGTACCTTTCCCCATTACCTTCAGTTCTACTTGTTTGCCATGCTCGACACACAAGTCCCGCAAAGCTCGGGAAAATCGTCCCACTAAATCAGATAAGGGACGCATCCGAACCTGAGTAAGATTGGTTTGCAGCTGCTTGGCGGTTTTGTTTAATTCATGGGCAATGCTATCAGTATCGTCTAGGGTCAATTCCAAGTCGCTGGTAACTTCTTCAATTTGAACAATGGTTTCCATCACCTCCCTTGATAGCAGGTGCAAGTCGCTGTAGGAATCCATCTCTAAGGCATCAAACCCTTGAACAGTAATAGCTAGGGAAGCAGGGGAAGCAGGGGAAGTGTCAGAAGCGGCGGGAGAAGATACAGAAGATGGCAGGAAAAGTCCCTCAGATTTGCTGGTTTCCCCATCCCCCTGTCTTGCTGCCATTCCTCTTGGGGTGGCAATCTGGTCATAAGATGTGCGCAGCTTGTGATTGGAAGCTTCGAGAATATTGACCCGGCGGCTGAGGTTGTCTACTAGGGTGCGCAGTCGTCCCAGTTGCAGCGAAAGACCATTGCGCTCGATAGTCAGTTCTCCAAACAAGTCATTTAGTCGATCCAACTGTCGCACAGGAATGCGCACAGTATTTTCCTGGTGTGGGTCTTTTGAGGAGTCTTCCTGATTGTTCTCCCTCAGGAAGATGGGTTCAGGGGAAGGGGGGGAAGACAAGGGAGGGGGAGAAGACAAGGCAGAGGGGGAAGAGAAGGCAGAGGGGGAAGAGATGTTGAGATTGCTATCCACCCATTGAAATACCTTTACTTCCCCTTGGTCTGGCTGGTCTGGCTGGTCTGGCTGGTCTGGCTGGTCTGGCTGGTCTTCTTGGTCTTCTTGGTCTGGCTGGTCTGGCTGGTCTGGCTGGTCTGGCTGGTCTTCTTGGTCTGGCTGGTCTGCCTCATCCCCTTGTCCGACTAGTTCTGGCTGATCGGTTTCCAATTCCCCAACTAATATAGCTTCCTCTGCCACCCCTGGGTCTGTAACTCCTCCTTCATTCTCCTGAAACTCCCTAGGTTCCAGGCGGCGGGGTAAATGAGTCAGTTGACCTACCAGTACCAAAGCCTGGGATTGCCGCCACACCATTAGAGCTTGTTGGGCGATCGCTTCCACTTGGTGTGGGGCAGCTTCTAGCTGGTGATTGATGTCTTCGCACAACTGGCTAAAAGCCTCAAGCTGCAGCATTTCGCCTAACCCGCCTAATTCTTGAGCCATGATGGACACTTCTTCAAGCAAGCAGGGTCTTTCGGGGTCTGCTAACACCCCTTCTAGGCGAGCTAGACACCCTTCCACTTCTGTTTCAAACAGCATGGCAGTCACATTAGTGCCATCCTCTGCTCCTAGCATAGTCGTAGCATCATCTGCGACCGGGTCCCCTAGAATCTCGTGCAGTTGATCAAATACTGGGTTAGCTATGGTTTCTAGCCACTGGCAGTCTACCCGATTGCCCTGGCGGTTGATATCAAGTACCTGGCGCAGACAGTCTACCCCCTGTAGGAGTAGAGTTTCGAGTTGGTTTTCGATTGCGATCGCATTTTTCTTAGCCTTGAGAACTTTAAATGAATCCTCTAAGCGGTGAGTTAGGTGACTCAAGGTGCCATATCCCATCATCCCAGCTCCCCCTTTGACAGAATGAACTGCTCGCAGAATCCCATCCATTTTCTGACTATCAATGGGAGCGCTGGCTAAACCCAGCAGCACCGATTCAATGGTATCTAAGTATTCCTTTGCCTCTTCGAGAAACTGTAGCTGAATTTCCAGTTCTTTGTCCTGTGACATGTGTAGTGGTTAGTGGTTAGTGGTTAGTGGTTAGTGTTTATTGGTCATTAGTCATAATTCTGAGCAACTTTAAACTTGCCAACCGATGTTTGTAATTCTTCAGCAATACTGACAGTGTCTTGGAGGGAGTGGGAGATATGTTCTGTTGACTGGTAGGTGCGTTCTGAGATTTGGGCAATGTCTTTCATTACGTTTGTCACAGCGCTTGAGGTTTCCGCTTGGGAAACGGTAGCTTGGGATATGGATTGAATGAATTGGTCGATTTGGGTGGAGACGTTGAGGATTTGACGAAAACTGTCTTTGGCTTCTTGAACTAGATAGGTGCCTTCGACCACTTGGGTAGTCCCCAGTTCCATAGCTTCCACAACTTCGGAGGTGCCTTGTTGGATGTTGTCTACAATTTGTTCAATTTCTTTAGTGGCCGTGGCAGCGCGAGCAGCAAGTTCCCCAACTTCTTCGGCAACCACGGCAAATCCTTGCCCGTCTTCCCCAGCTCGGGCGGCTTCTATGCCAGCGTTGATGGATAATAGGTTGGTTTGCAGGGCAATTTGGTTAATAAATGCCACCACTTGGGAAATTTGCTGGGAGGATTCCCCGAGGCGCTTGACTTTTTTGGCAGTTTCTGCTATAGTATCTCTCAAAATTATGATACTGGCAACAGAGCGCTCAATAGCGTGGGTGCCGCTTTGGGCGGTGTTGGCAGCGGTATGGGCGACGGCAGCGGCTTGGCGGGCGTTGAAGGCTACCTCTTGAATAGAACGAGTCATTTGAGCCACAGAATCTAGGGTGTGGGTGATTTCCTGGGTTTGTTGGAGTGCGGCTTCAGACAGTTGATGAATAGCTCCGGCATTGTCCCCAACGGAGTGGTGTACTTGAGTGGCAGCAGTTTTGACTTGGGTAACAATCCCTCGTAGACTTTCGATTACGGCATTAAAAAAGTCAGCCACAGTGCCAATTTCCCCACTGAGGATCTCAGCCCTTACCGTGAGGTCACCTTGGGCAGCTCCTTCCACTTTATTGACCAGTTCTAACAGTTGCAACTGTAGTGCTTCCCGTTGTTGCTGTTGTTCGTGGGAAACTACTTCTGCAGCAGTGCGGGCTTGTTTGAGCTGGTCTACTAGCTTGGCTTGCTCAAGGGCAAAGCCCAATTGAATCGACATCTGCCTGAAAAAGTTGATATCTGATTCTTCCCAATGCCGGGTACCGGAACACTGATGGCCGACCAACAGTCCCAGTAATTTGTCCTCTGCTAAGATGGGGGCAACTAGGTTAGCTTTGACTTTAAACGGTTCAAGTTGACCCAAATAACACTCACTCAAGCCTGCCTGGTAAATGTTATCGAAGGCACTAACTCTACCGTGCTGATACTTTTCCACATATTGGTGGGCAAAGCAGGGGTCAGCAATTTCTGCTCCTAGGGATTTCGGCCAGCCATGACCCACGGATTCCGCAACAATGGTTCCTTGCCAATTTTCGTCAAACAGATAGACTAGAACTCGGTCAGTTTTCAGAGCTTCTCGGATGCCACTGGTGGCTGACTGGTAGATTTCCTCGACTGTGAAGGATTGCCGGATACGGGAGGTAATCTCAATGACTTGCCCAGCTCGGTCCGCTTCAGCGGTCTTCACTGTGGCGAGACTGGCACCGCTTAAAGCTAGTCCTAAGTGGGTGGCTAATTCCTGTAGAAAGTTAATCTCATCGGTGCGCCATACCCGAGTCCTAGAACACTGATGAGCTACCAATAAGCCAATTAGATTATCGACCCCCACAATCGGGACAACCAGGTTTGCCTTGACTTGCAGTCGGTTCAACAACTGCATATGGCCAGAGGAATATTTCTGTGCTTGGACATCACTGGTGGGCACAACCCTTCCCTTGCGGTAGGCTTCCAGCAATTTTCTGGGAATACAAGCATCGGTGATTTCATGGGCGATCGCTTTTGGCCAAGGGGAGTCTACCGCTTCAGCCACAATGCTTCCCCGATAGCCTGGGTCAAAGCCATAGATCACTACCCGCTCGGCGGCTAACTTTTCCTTAGCAGCATTAACCACTAAATCAAAGGCATGGGCTTTCTCATCAGGTTTGGCAGCATGGGTGACAACATCAGCAAATAACTGGGCCTTATTTAGGGAAGCTTGTTGGTTAGCAACTAGGGTCTGTAGCTGAGATGCCATGCGGTTGATATTTGACCCAAGTACCCCTAGCTCATCAGTTCCCACTAGCTCCAAACGGGTATCCAGTTCCCCTTCGCCCAGGGCTTTCACTGCGTTGGTAGCTGCTAACAGGGGACTGGTCAAACGGTTAGCGAGATAGACAGCTACTGCAGCAACTAATAAGGTGGTCAGGGAGGTTCCCAGGGTCAGAGTCAGGAGTAATTGCCGCTGGGGCAGAAATGCGATCGCATCTGGGGTGGCCATCACTGCGACCCAGGGCAGGTCTGGTAAATCGTTGATTTTACTTAAATCGTTGTTTTTACTAAAGGGGGTATACGCTAGCAGATCCTGATGCTTTTTGACCTGATCAGATGTGACTAGAGTATTTGGTTTATCAGCAGTTAGCAGTTCCTTGGCGTCAGGGAATACCTTGGTTAGGGGCTGATTAACGATATTGCTTTGGTTGGAGAGAAAAATTTTACCGTTGCTGGTGTTGATTAAGTAAAGTTCTTCGCGATCGCTGCCCATCAGGTTAATCGAATCTTGAAGGTATTGGATGGGCATCCGGGATTGGATAACTGCGACCAGCTCTTTTGTATTTTGGTCAAGTACCGGTGCAGCTAAGTAAAGGGATAACTGACCAGACGCATCCGACTGTGTCGGTTGACTAATCGCCGGTTGTTTGGTGTTGATCACCTGCTCAAAATAAGACCGGGAGCTGGGATTATCTACGGGAGTCTGATTAGATTTGGCAATGACTTTGCCTGTTAAGTCTAAAACAGCTATACTGTCGTAGACTTGGTAAATCTCTTGGTAGCGGTTTAATAATAAGGCTTGTCTTTCCGAAAGGGAGCTGGTCTGCTGTTGACTGGAATTAGTAAAAACTGGGAGCGTAGCTAGAAATCGAATATCCGCATAGCGTTCTTGTATGAAGCCGTTGAGTTTGTCTTCTAGGCTAACTACCCTAGCAATGTTGTTTTGGGAAATTTCTTCGGTAATAGATTGGTTGGCTAAGTTATAGGCAATAGAGCCAATCAGTAGTACAGGAATAGTGCCTAGGGTGATTAATAATGATGTTACTTTAGTTTTTAAGCTGAGTTTAAGACCCCCAGAGCTTTTGGAAGTGCTAGGTGGTTCAGTGGAGCCTATAAGCTCAACCCCATCCTGATTGGAGTTTTGGGTTACTTCTGTCCTAGTCACATTTATAACTGAGTCCAATTCGGCATGGTGACGATACCTGTCTTGGGTTACCCCCTGACTAGTTAAATCCTTATTAATTTCATTATTATATATTGATTTATCAAACTGTTTCACCATAAAAAAGCACCATTACCTGGCTACTTACTTAGTTTTTATAAAAGCATTGATATATCTATTATATTTAAAAAAAATGGTCTATTTTAGGATAGTATTAAATTAACAATCAACAATTAACAGCTCCCATTGAGCTTAAGTCAATTCCCGTTAAATTAGGTGTTGTGTAAAAGAGATGAAGCCATAATTGCCAAACCATCTAGTACTAACAAAATTTCTTGCTCTTGCAAAGCGCATCCCCGTAAGTAGGGAACCAAACCCGATGACACTTGTCCCAGTGGAGATTGAATACAATCGGGTGTTAGTCGCAACACCCCTTCAATGCTTTGGACGGCAACCCCTAAAGACGCTGACTGATTACGGAGCGTCACTATGTTGTACTGTTGAACATTGGTTTCTACCGTCGGTAAACCTAGCATTTGAGCTAGATCAATGACCCACAACACACGAGAACGCCGATTCATCAACCCCTGTACGTAGAAGGGCATATTTGGCATGGGGGTCAGACGCTCTTGGGGCAAGACTAGAACTTCCTGGGCTTGATGCATAGATATAACCGCAGGGGTTTGTTCATTTAACAAAAATTTAAGATAAGCATCCCCGATATTATTGTGTTCTTCAGATGGTTTGGTTATACTAGCTAACTGAGACCAGGTCTGGGGGGTATGGGCTAGGGCTGAGGTATTCATTAATTCACAAGTTAACCTATGTGAGGAGACCAATAATTGGTGAGTTTATAATTGGTGAGTTTGTCAAAGTATTGGTTAGGTCAACTATAACCAATAAAATAATCTATAGTAATAACCTATAGAGGGATATGTATTTATAAAACCACCCTAAATGTCTTAATAAATCAACACCGAATTCAGCTTTTTATCCTTCATAGATATAAAGTAGATAGTTACCCAATGATTATTTGAGATGTTTAAACACTATCTTGAGGAGATCGGATTGGTTAAACGGTTTAGTCAAGTAACCAGATGCTCCAACAAGTTTAGCCTTAGCTCGGTCTAGGAAACCAGTATTCCCTGTTACCATAATAATTGGGGTATGTTTAAAAAGTGAATGCTTTCGTAACAGAGAACATAGCTCATAACCATCTAAGTTTGGCATGGCAACATCGAGCAAAATTAGGTCAGGCTTAATGCGGATAACTTGCATTAATGCCCTAACTGGGTCATTAATCATGACAACAGAGAAACTTTTATCTTCTAAGAAGGAGTTGATGGCATTTAAAACACTTGTACTATCATCAATGCAAGCAATCTTGTAAGTTTTACTGGTAGACGTTGGTTGTTGATTAACCGAGGTATGATGCTGAAATCTCTGCTCTAATGGAGCCGAGTTATTTAGAGAGGATTCGTGAATTGAGTTCAATGGTGTAGAATTTCCGATTGGGACTACAGAATTAGAGCTATAGGGATTATTCACTGGCTTTGAGTTAGAAGAGTGCTGATGTTGTAACTGTTCGTAACAGTGTTCAACAATTGTGCGAAGGTCAAGCCTACAAAATTTAGGCAAATCCTCAGATGGATTAGTTTCCAGTAATTGGTAAGTTCCTTCTTTCTCTGACAGCAGAGAACCGATTACGTCTTCAGCCAATTCTTCGATCAGACTTGCTGCCTGAAGGTAATTCAGATAATGTTGATTGACCAACCAACAAATTGCTTGGTAATCTGAAGGATAATTTGAATGACTGTTTAAGTTGGCTTCAAAGATCAGGCGAACCTGAACCCGAACCGCACTAACAAGGGTAGGAATTCTACGACTTAGACGAGATAAGTAATGGTCTAGGCGATCAAAGGGGTTGATCGAGTTTGAGCCATAAATTAATTGACCATTTTCTAGATAGATTGACCAAGAAACTGAACCACTAGATACTTGTAAACATCCATTGGCATGGCGACTAGATAATTGAGCCAATAAGGAAAGGGGGTTTAGTTTTTTATCATGCCTGTAGCTATTGATGTAGGTGGAGTTCATTTTTCTCTAATCCGCTGTAAATCAATTGATGAAAAAAATCAATACTAATGATTGATTTGCTTGGGTTAATAGTTAGCTACATCCTAGCTAGAGTAGATTCCGGAAAGTTTTCTTGAAGTTAAATTATTTTTTTAACTAAAAATCGATTTTCTACACAAATAACAGCCATACCCAAACTAAAACTGTACAATAGGTCATGTGATGTGACTAGTAAAAATTACCTAATTAACTTAGGTAGTAGCTGCTTACCTGAATTCTATATCTCAGAAATGAATGGGAGCTGAGATTCAAAAATTAAACGGTTTTAAGTTTTTCCAAAAAAATTGAGGGGTGAATCGTCATTTGCATTGCACCATGACATCCAAGAGTGAAGGGTAACTATAGTAAACTTGGATACACCCTGTAGGGACAGAAAAACTTTCCCAACACTAGATTAACCAAAAATTCACTCGTTGTCCATTATCATAACAAGGTTGTCTATCATCTGTGTAAAGCTTATATAAATAGTTTTTTCAATGGATGAAGTTAGTGTAATTAATCAGTGACTATTTACTGGCTGGCAGAAAATATTACCTAACAAGGGGTCAGGGGAAAAGTCTCGGAATTTATCGTGATAGTCAGAAGTACTGCTCTAATCAATCAGGAGCTTAGCTAAAATCACTTTAAGATTTGGCTAATGACATTAACGACAAGTTAGTTAATATAACCAAAATTGCACTTGTCAATAGCATTATTTTCAAGTTATAGTTGGTGGAGCTCGAATCAGCTGTTACACACTTAACTTGCACACTGAAGTAGGACTAGCCTACGGCAAGTCGAAGAAAGCGTCTACATTTATATAGCCCCTATATAACCCTATTATGCACGAGTTTGGGGGGCTAGTGCAAGATATGAGGTATATTAGTATACTAATATAGTAATTACTTTGTGTGATTGCCAGCAAAGAAGTGCTTTCCATCAGCAGGGTGATTTGGT
The DNA here is from genome assembly GCF_010672795.1 of Moorena sp. SIO1G6. Taxonomy (NCBI): domain Bacteria; kingdom Bacillati; phylum Cyanobacteriota; class Cyanophyceae; order Coleofasciculales; family Coleofasciculaceae; genus Moorena; species Moorena sp. SIO1G6. The sequence goes on along the minus strand of NZ_JAAHFZ010000008.1, from coordinate 210,596 downwards.
CAAGACGTTTCCCGCTCTACAGGGAGACGCAAAAAAAATAGTTAGGTTAAATAAGACGTTACTGCCGCAGTCTATCCTGGGAGTAATTGTCCCCCATTATAGGAATAACTTTAGGAATAAACTGATCTCGATGCTAGCTATCGTTAACAATTAACAATCAAGGCTAGGAATGCTGCGGAAGCAGTTCCTACCCCATATCTTGTCGTTTTATCAATTGGTTAGACAAGTATGGGAAGCTATTCATCCCTTACAAAGCCAGTTTAGGTTACATTTGAGCTGAATTTTTTCTCAAGTCCCATTAAATCGGGCTATAGCTATAAACTCAATTCCAAAGGGTGCATCTCATATTTGTAAAAAAGATCTCAATTGTGGGGCGGGGGCGCGGGGCGGGGGCGCGGGAATTTTCTCCCGAATTTTTGCATAATTGCAAAACTGAGATGCACCCATTCCAAACGTATTTTGCTGATCAAATATCATGACTCATTTTGGCATAATTTGTCCTGCTGCTTCTGGTCATCTTAACCCTATCACTACTTTAGGTTACGAACTGAAACAGCGTGGTCATCGCGTCACCGTATTAGGAATTGAAGACCCTCAACCAAAAGTTCTAGCCAGAGGATTATAATTTCAGGTGATTGGCAAGTCTGATTTTCCCAAAGGAACAACAAAAGACGTATTTACTCAACTAGGTAATCTGAGTGGAATTAAGGCATTACATTATACAATGAATTGGTTTTTAAATGTAGCCAAAATGTCTCTTAGGGATACCCCAGAAGTAATTAAAACAGCAGGTATAGAGGTATTGTTAGTCGATCAAGCTTCTCCAGAAGGAGGAACTATCGCTGACTATCTAAACATTCCTTTTGTTAGTGTATCCACTGCCTTAATGCTGAATCGGGAAATAAGTGTTCCTCCCTTTACCACATCCTGAAATTATGACCCTTCATGGCGGGAACTTCTACGGAACAGACTAGGTTATGCACTGGTTTCTTTTCTGGGTAAATCTCTGGGAAAAGTTATTCATGATCATCGTAAACAGTGGAATTTATCTCCCTATAATAAGGTGAATCAACACTATTATCAATTGGCTCAACTTAGTCAACAGCCTGCTGAATTTGAATTTCCCAGAAAAGAACTACCGTCTTGTTTTAATTTTACATGTCCGTATCATTATTCAAATTAAGTTAGTCTAGAATCAATTCCCTTTACTTCTGAAAAATTAACTTGATAACCGTTAATTTATGCTTCTATGGTAAATCTAAAAACTCGGCTTTTTGGGTTTTTAAAATGATTGCATAAGCTTGTATGGGATTAGATGTTCAATTAGTAATCACTTTAGGTTGGGGAGTTAATCCAGAATATTTGCCAGAATTTCCAGGCAATCCCATAGTTGTTGGCTATGCACCTTGCGTTGCTTAATAATGGAATGATTTTAAGAGTTTTTAGGTGCGCTTGACCTTGGCGAATTAAATTCGCCACGGGTCGCACCTGTGGAATGGGCATCTTGGTGGAACTGGCATCTTGCCAGTTTCAATATATTTTCCGGCGGGCAGGATGCCCACTCTACTCCTATTCATTCGAAGATTCAGCAACGCCCAAACTTGTGCCAGCTCCTGCTCCAGTAATGTTATAAATGAAAGACCCAAATTGTTGCTATGGTGAGTATTCACGTTGAAGACGATCAAAAAACCCTTGAGGTCGAACCTAACCAAAACCTAGCTGACATCTGCGATGAGCATCCCATTTCCCTTCTTTTTGGTTGTCGGGAAGCATCCTGTGGAACCTGTCTAATGGAGGTAGTCAGGGGCATTGAAAACCTGACACCTATCACAGCTGATGAGCAGGATTTGCTTGATGTGTTAGCTCCAGACAATCCTCACGCACGTCTAGCTTGCCAGTGTGTTGTGATGGGCGATATTAGTATCAGTACTCTCAAGGGGTGAGGGGATGAACAGATGAGGGGATAAACAGGTGAGGAAAATTCCCTTTCCACACTATCTTTTGTCCAAGCACAAGAACGGAGGGATGGAGTGATCACCCCATCACTCCATCACTCCATCACTCCATCACTCCTTAAACCAGATATCATTGTAAAAACTCAGGAGTTGAAAGGGGAGCATCGATTCGACGTTGACTAGGCTTGTCAAGCTTATAAATAATCGGTGGTTCTGGTAGCAGCAGATACCGCTTGCCCCAGCCATCATTAATATCCTCAGGTCTAGGTTCAGGTGGTTTGGTCTGACCGGTGGGTAAGGCAACGGACAGAATTTGACGTGCCTGGACATACCGTTGACCATCCGATGTATTGTTGATCAGGCTGCTTGCTAGGGTTATTCGCTGCTTCTTTAAGTCCTCTTCTAGTTCCCAGAGGGACTCTTTGGGGGCGAGGGTGGCTACAAAGGTTACTTCCTCTGCTGGTTTTAGTGATAACCCAAGTTTGGACTGATCCATTTGCCAGACTTCTTGAAACTGACCGTCTGGTGCAATTTGCCATAGTTTCAAGTCGGTCTGCCATCTTCCCTTCTTTACATCGACATTTTGATAAGCCAGAATTGAATAGATAAAATTTGCGTCTCTGTTGAAAGAGAGCTGTTGATTAGGGTGCAAATAGCGAATCGCTGCTACCGTGATGGGAATTTCCTCGGGAAGATTCGTGGTTCCTGCTACGGTGTAGATCCCCGGACGGTCTGATTTGGTCACCCTAAGCTGAAAAATTGCTTTGGAAGATTGACCGAGTAATCGATTAGTTAATTGCCGTCCTGGTAATGGAAGCTGGGTGCATCCATTACTTAAAAGTAAGAGTATAAAGATGCTAAATACCCCTTTTAACAAATGGGTCATATTTTGTTTGACTATTTTTTTTGTACAAATAAAAATAAAGGTTTTGTGCATAGTCGATAGTTGCATAAAATTGTGATTAAATTAAAGTTTAACAAATCAAAATTTATTTTGGTAATTTTTGGGGATGATTAATGTTAATGCTTGGCCTGGTTAATTTTTATTCATTTATATATATTTTTTTGTTAGGGTTTTAGCCAGCTATTTATATTATTTATATGATGAATATTTTCATTGATTTAAATATCCCCTAAAAATCATATTTTTTTTTGTTGTATGAATTTGAAAGTGACATTAAGTATAGTAGCATTGGTATTCAATAACATTCAGAAGTTACCAAACCTTATGATATCGGATTAAACCTAAGACTTTGAAAAAACTAATCAAGCTTACTTAATTATATGATATAATTAGCCCCAATTTTAAAAAAAACGGAGCAGCTTTTCTCGGCTGGTAAAACATTTACGGCGGTTTGCATAACTATCAGGTACACAGGATTGTTTTCTCTCTTCCCTCTTCCCTCTTTCCTGCTCCCAGCTCCCAGCTCCGAAGCTCCCTAAAAACCCAGAACTTTGTACCTAACTGAATTGCAAACCGCTGTATTGGCCATAAATGTTAACTAAGCACAATTATATTTCATTGATTGTGGTGCTCATGAGAGACATAAATCAAATCCCTATTGCTATTGATACTAATAATCAACCAAGCATGAGCGCCTCAAAGCGTTCCGTTGAGCTAAGTTACTTATTATCCATTGGCTCGACTTCCCCCTTAGCCAAATGGGGTTTTATAGCCCCGATCACCCTATCACTCTTGTTAGGTGTTGCTAGTCTGAAAACAGAACCAGCCCATGCTTATTTTTCGGGGCTATGTCCTAGTCTTCCGGATCAAATTGTTTCGGAAAAACCTCTTAGCCCTAAGAGCGAAACGTCGAAACCATCACAGCATAACGTCTGGAGCAATACAGACCAAGACCGGCTGGACAGGTTCAACTCTAGCAATTTGTCTGAAAAGTCCCAGGAGGACTGGTCTGTTAAGGATTCATGCAGGAGGATGAGGGCTAGGTTTCAAGCAAACCCTAACAGCCAATACTACTCGGTTAGCAGCGGACAAGGAATTGGTTGTGGCTACACAAACGAAAGCTGCCTGAGGTACTTTGATAGGACTGTAGGTTTATCCAAGCAATATGACCCTAAGAGCTTCCACCCCAGTGAAGATGATTGGGTATCGATTGAGCCTAAGAAGCTGGCACAAACTAACTTTGAGGAAGCACCAGAGCGTCCATTAATTCCAGAGATTGAGCCTAAGGATGATAACCCTTTAGCTCCGACCCTAAACGTACAAGGTGCCTTTCTGAATCAGGTAGACACATCAGCGAGACTACGGCTGCAAGGAACTTATCCCCTTTCTCCCCATGCTTTGTTTGGTGCCACAGTTGACCTCACCACTGGGGATGGCTTTTCCGACACCGAAGAAACGGGATTAAGTCTCAATGAACTTTACTTTACCACTTCTGTGCCTAGCTATTCTAATCTGCGCTTTGTAGTTGGTCTAATGGATTTGACATCTTATTTTGACCGCAATAGCTTTGCTAAAGATAGCACGACCCATTTCTTTAACCCGGTGTTTCAGACGAATCCTGCTCTGGCAGCAGCAGGTATAGCGTCCCGTCCGGGGGTGCTGCTCAACTGGAATTTAACCGACAACCTGGAAGTAAGAGCTGCGGGCTTTTCTTCAGACCGAGACCTGGATGATTTTGCCTTTGATGGGTTTTCTTCAGAGCTAGCTTTCCGGGTAGGTACAGCAATCATTCGGGGGACTTACCTATCGGCTCGGGATGCTCAGAAAGATGGATTCCAGGAAATTTTTTCTTTGAACCGAGGGGATAACGAGTTTGGTCCGAAGTCCTCTGACCGCGAAGAAGCTTACGGGATTAATGGAGAACTATATATTCCTGCTCTCAAGATGGGACTGTTTGGGCGCTATGGTTGGTACGAAAATCTTGATTTAGATGAAAGCGGGGATACCTACAGTGTGGGTCTGAACCTCTTAGATTTGTTTATGGATGATGACCGACTAGGGCTTGGCTATGGTCGGCAATTGTCTAATGATGACTTGCGCCGGGACGAAGGTAATAAAGTACCAGATGTTTGGGAATTGTTCTATGACGTGCGTGTTTCACCTAATGTGCGTGCAGGTGTGACTTTGCAAGGACGAGATCAGTTTTCAGATACAATTCTTGGTGTTCGAGTCAGGGCTGATTTTGATGTGAGTGATCTCTGGGATTGAGTGCTGAGTGCGTGAGTGCGTCAGTGCGTGAGTGCGTCAGTGCGTCAGTGCGTCAGTGCTGAGTAATGGGTTTTTAAAGCTACTCGCTCATAGAATTACTCAGATAGATAGAACATAGACACTGATTCATCCTTGATAGTTCATCCTTGATAGTTCATCCTTGATAGTTTATCCTTCATCCTTGATAGTTCATACTTCATTCTTCATACTTCATGCTTTTGACCAATGAATAACGATTCTCTTGGCAAAAAAAATTTCCACTGGCAGCGTTGGTGGGTCTTTTTGATGGTTTTTGGGTTAGCAGGAGTATTAATCTTCAGCCCAGTTGAATCGGTGGTACCAGCGCTCCAAGCACAAGTTACTTCTGCAGTACGCCGAGGTTACTCTCTGTTAAAGAAAGGATGGGTGGATAATGCGATCGCAACCTTTGAACAAGCTCTAAAAGGCTCTCCCCAATCGAAGGAAGGGAGGTTAGGTCTAGCGATAGCGTATCAGCGAGCAGGGCGAGATGCAGATGCTTGGGCTGCTTATCAACAAGTCCTAGCCATCGACCCAAACAATAAAGAGGCTCTGGAAGCGGTAGGAGAATTGGGAGGTTATCGTCCTGAATGGCAGCCGGATGGGATTGAAGCCCTAACGACTTTATTAAACCTAAGTCCTAATGATACTGCTGCTCTTGCTCAGCGGGCTTTACTGCTGGGCTACCAAGGTCGTTTTCCGGAAGCCCTAGCTGATTATCAAATTGTGCTGGAGAGCAATCCTACACCAGAAATCATTCTTGGTGCTGCTCAAATCTATACCTATAGTGGTGACTATCAGCAAGGGCTGGAGCTATTTGATCGTTACCAAGCTAGCGGTAAGCCAATTCCGGGAAATGCAGCGGGAGCCTATGCTCTGGCTCTACGAGAAACTGGCAATCCTGCTCAGGCGGTAGAGGTACTGGAAGCCCAGCTCAATCAATTTTCCCAATTCTATGGCAATGATAGCTATCTACGGGCTGATTTAGCTAAAGCTTATCAAGCCTCTGGGCAACTCACAGAAGCTTTGTCTGTCCTAGAACCGTTGCGAGGGAGGGATGAAGCGGCTTTACCCTTAGCCCGGGCCCTTTCAGAAATTGGTCGTCGTGAGGGTCGCTCTGACCTAACCGAAGACGCGGTTACTCTCTACCGTCAGGTACTGGCCTCAACATCAAAGCCATCTTCTGCTTTAGTCAGGGAAGTGGCTGATGTGATGAGTGAGGTACCAACCCAGTGGGCATCAGCTCTAGAGCTTTATCAGCAGTTGACCGAGGAGCAGTCGAATAACCAAAGCTTGTTGGTGAAGTCGAATAACCAAAGCTTGTTGGTGAAGCAGATTATTCTAGAAGGTAAATTGGGTCAGTTATCCCGAACTCAACGGCGACAGCGGCTGCTTGAGATAACCCAAACCCTACCGAGTGAAGCAGCTCAGCAGCGAGATTTAGCCCAAGCTTTGTTGCGTCTAGACCCTCCTGATCCAGAACTGCTGAGTGTTTACCAAGATTTGCTGGCTACAGGGGTAGATGTACCGTTTTTGCATTTCCGTGTTGCTCAGATTTTGATAAAGCAGAATCGACTAGCCCAGGCAATAAGTGCGATTGATAGTTACAGGGCAACCTCTACTGGTGAATCGGACCAGAGTACGGAATTATTGCTAGCAGAGATTGACCGTCGCCAGGGAAATCTCGATGCCACTATCCAGCGGTATCAGAGAATTATTCAGAGTAACCCAAATAATAATTTGTTCTATGGTGCTTTGCGGGGGTTAGCGGGAATCCACATTGCCCAAGGTGATCCACAGAAAGCTCTGGTTATCTATGACCAGCTGCTATCTCGCGATCGCAATGATTTATTAGCCCAGCTGGGGCGCAGTAGTTTAGCATATCAAACTAAACGTATTGACCAAGAGGAAGCGGAAGGGGTACTCAATCAATGGCTACAGACTCAGCCTTCTATTGATCCACCGCCGGAATTGTTGAGTTTGGTGGGTGTTTTGCCTGCTGACCCAGAACGAGAAACCCTGTACATTACTCTACTAGAGGTCTCACCAGATAATGCTCCTGTACAATTGCGACGGCTACAGGTTTTAGCACAGCGAGACCCTAAGTTAGCTAAAGCTGAAATAGCTGAGTGGATTGCCGGTAATCCTGATAATATCGATGCCTACTTTGTGCAGGGAGAATTGGCTATGGGATTGAGGGATTTGCGATTAGCTAGCAATGCTTACGAAGAAATTTTAGAACGGGAGCCTGATCAAATTGGTGCCTTACTAGCGTTGGCAGGGATTAGCTTTACTCAACAGCACTATGCTAAGGCAACGGGGTTTTATAAACAGATACTAGAACTGGAGCCCAAGAATTTATCGGCTCGCCAAAACTTGGCTGAATTAAGTGTTGCCCAAGATTTTCCGTTTACAGCCCTCCAACGGTTTGAAGGACTCAACTCGGAAGAGAAAGAGTCTACAGGGACAGCTAATCCTAAGCTCGATAATCGCATCCTGCGGCTGGAGGTTGATATTCTGAAACGACGAGGTTTTCAGCCTTATTGGGAGCGGTACTAATGTAAGTATTCAGCAGTCAGCCGTCAGGGCTCAGCTTATTTTATTCAAAATCACCGATTGCGCTACGCGCATTAGCTGATAGCTGATAGCTTAAGTACTAATACCCTGTCAATTTAGTTTTTATGGTTAGGGCAAGATGTTAGATTTTAGGTGTTAGATTTTAGGTGTTAAGTTTTAGTAATTAAAGCTTAGCACCTGATAGCGTTTCGAACACTACAATACTTGTTATTTGCTAGGATAAGTTACTTTGGTTCGTTCCAATTCTTCAACCAAAATTACTGGAATTGGACTGGTTTCTAACACTGCCTGAGATACGGAACCGACCAGCACTTGCTGCCAGGGTTGATGTCCCCGTTTTCCGATCACAATATCTGTTACTTGATGCTCTTGGGCTATGCGAACAATTTCTTCGGGAATCGAACCGGTTACGGTAATAAACTGATGCCGAATATCCAAGAGCAAGCGTTTGGTTTGGTTCTGTAACTGCTTGACTTCTGGCTGATTTGATGTTGTGATCACATGTAAAACAATAACTTCCCCATTACTTCGTCTTGCTAAATCTGCTACTTTAGTTAATACGTGGGTGGCTAAATTAGAGGTATCGACAGCGGCTAGTAGCAGAGTATGAGAGGCAACGGTTACTTTGGTGGGGTCTACAGGGTCTTGGGATAAGAGTTTAGGGGCAAAGGTGGGAATTGCCCAAGCCCCTAGAGGTGCAGTAATCAAAATTGAGAGGGCTGCGATCGCTAAAATTGTCTGACCTCCTTCTAGCCCTTGACTCAAGGGAATACCACCAATGGCTGCTTGTACTGTGGCTTTTGCGGAGTTTCCGGGTAACAAAAACAGTTTCTCTCGCCAAGTCCAATTACTCCCCAATGTGGAGAGATACCACCCGACCATCCTACCGATACATAAGCCAATGGCGAGGATTAAAATGCCAGGTAACAGGGTTGTTTCTAATACCCGCAGTTGGATACTAGCTCCCATCAAGACAAATAGAATAATCTCTGCTACTACCCACAGATGGTTAAATTCCACTCGCAAGCGTCGTGCTAAGGGAGGGTCTAATTGTATTAGGAAAAATCCCATTGCCATGGTAGCTAAATAGCCAGAAAAGTATGGCAGACTTTTAGCTAACACTACTAATAATAAGGCAATTGCTGCGGTAATTAAGGTATCTTGGACGATAGTCTCGGTCCAATTTTGTTTGGTTAATAGGAAAATAATTAACTGAGCAGCGATATATCCAATTAAGACACCAAGGGCGACCTGGATTAGAACTTGCAGGGGCAGGAATTGGATAGCATTACTGTTGATCGTTCCTTGTGCCAAGAAATTCACCATCAAACTAAAGAGTAGCAATACTAGGACATCGGATAAGGCACTCCCAGTTAGAATCACATCCGGTATCCCTTTAGCTACGCCCCAGCCTAAACTTTTGAGTCGCAGCATTCCTGGCACAATCACGGCGGGGGATTCTGCTCCGACTACACAACCTAGGAGTAATCCAGTGGGAAAATCGAAATTAAACAGTATTATCGCAGCAACAGCTACTGCGATCGCTTCGGTGATGGCGGGCAAAAAGCCTAACCTTAGCGCAACAGTTCCTTGCTCCAGGAGTTTCTCGAGATCCAATCCCAGTCCTGCCCGCATTAAAATGACCATAACTGCGAAGGTGCGTAGGTCATCAGCAATAACTAGGACTTGTGGTGCGATCGCATCCCCCACTTCTGGTCCGATCACGATACCCACCACAATCATGCCAATCAAAGGAGGTGCTCCCAAGCGACGGGCAAGTTGACCCCCAAAAAAGCCCATCAATAAGATCCAAATTGTACTGCCTAGCATCCGAAATGTTCGTGCTCGTATATAAAATGTAATTACTTGTCGCTCAATTATAAAAACACAGTTGATTCGGATTGGCAACACTTGATATGAGTTGTTATGAAAATCAAGCCTAACCTTGCTATTACTTTGGCTACTTTACTGCTATCAGTTGAGGGGGCAATTGCTCAACCTAATTCATCATTTCCTAACGCTACACCACCAACTCCACTACTGTCGAACCAAGAACGGGAGGAAGTGGAAAGGTTAATTAATGATCATCTAGAGAAAAGTTACACAATTCGCAATCATATCCAATCGGAAGTTCATCGAACCTTTGACTGGACGATTAACCTGCTCAACCTTTTAATTACAGTACTAATCGCCATCCCTATTGTTACTAGTCTGGCAGTGCTCTTGCTACGTCGTAGCATCATCAACCAATTAGTGTCTGAGACGCAAAAGCAATTCCAAGAAGAAGCTGAACAAAAAATAAAAGAGCAAATTGATGCTGAAGTCACTACGGAATTAAAACGACAAGTTGAAGCTTTTAAGCAGGAGCTGGAAACGCTGAAATCTGATTTTGTTTCTCAACTCCAGCATCTAGTTGTGGCTGCTCAACATGAGAAAGAGCAGATTTTTAACGAAATTTCTCGAATTACTCCGTCGATTATCCAAGAAGAATTTGTTGCTCCAGAAGTCCAACAAAAACTGGAAGAGCTAACTAAACAGCTGGAGTCGTTAAAGTCTGCTAATCCCCAGCTATACTTAACAGTTGATGACTATATCAATCAAGGACACGCTCTGTGGATTGAAAATCGCTATCAAGATGCGATCGCATCCTATGAAAAAGCGCTTCAGCTCCAGCCAGATTCCGATGTGGCTTGGTCAGGAAAAGGCCAAGCCCTGCAGAGATTAAAGCGATATGAGGAATCCCTCGCTGCCCATGCCGAGGCGATTAAAATTAATCCGAACAACTTTAGGAGTTGGTTTGGACAAGGTTATACTCTCAGATACATGGAACAGTATGAAGAAGCACTGATTTCCTATGATCAGGTGATTCAGCTCAACCCAGATTTTCATCATGCTTGGAACCATAGAGCCTATGCCTTGATAAAACTTGGTCGCTATCAAGAAGCCTGGGACAGTTTGGAAAGAGTACGGCAGCTAAAATCAAATTCATCTAATCTTTACTACAATGAAGCTTGTTATTATGTTTTAAACGGTGAGATTGACTCAGCAATTGCCAGTTTAGAACAAGCGATGAGTTTGAATGATAGACTTAAGTCTATCATTAATATTGATGCGGATTTTGACATGATTAAAGACGAGCAACGGTTCCAAAACCTAATTAATCCATAGATCTGACCATTGTATTTATCTCTTCGTCTACCTTTGCTGGCATCTAGAGAGCAGGTAGCTAAATGATTAAAAACTCAAACAAGTCTCTGGCAATTAGTCAAGTACATTAGTCAAGTACATTACTCAACTGGATTAAACGTTTGATATTTCCCTCCTAAGCCTTCAACAACTGTGTGAGTATTAGTGATTAACATTTTGATATAAGTATCGGCTTCACTACCCGGTACACCTAAGGAATCAGAGTATAATTCTTGTGGCGCTAACTTCACTCCAGCTTCCTGGGCCACAGTGTTGATCAAAGCTGGGTTGATCGTGGTTTCGGCAAAAATCACCGGAACCCCAATTTTTTTGATAGCGTCTGCCAAACCCTTGACAGTCTGAGCACTGGGTTGTTCCTCAGTATTTATGCCAATTAAGGTTCCAGCCACTGGTATGCCATAGGCACGAGCATAATATTGAAAAGCATCATGAGTTGTGACTAGGTAGCGGTGCTTCTTAGGAATAGTTTGAATCTGCTGGATAATCCAACCATCAAGCTTTTTCAATTCAGCAGTTAGCTGTGCTGCATTCTTGGTAAATTCTTCCTTGTCCTCCGGTGAGAGTTCAATCAACTGATCCCGAATGGCATTCACCATTGCGATCGCATTTTTAGCATCCCCCCAAACATGAGGATCCGGTTCGGTCTTGCCTTCGTGTTCAAAATTCAAGGGTGACACCACTTCCGCAACTGCAAAGGTCTTGACCTTAACCCCAGCAGACTTAATCAGCTTAATCAGTGCTGGTTCCAGATTGTAGCCATTGTATAAAATCAGATTAGCTTGTTCCAATGCAATAGTATTTGCTGGGACTGGCTCATAGACATGGGGATCTGCTCCGGGTTTTAGGATACCCGTCAGTTCAATTTCATCTCCTCCTACTTGTTTCGTCCAGTCGGTAATGATAGTGCTAGTGGTAACTACATTGGGCTTATCATCGCCATCAATACCACTCTGGTTTCTTCCGGTGGTATTACACCCACTTATCCAGACTCCTAAAATGATTACTACTGTCAGCCACCATTGGCGCTTTCTACTGTAGGACTGAGTAATTACTCTCATCGGCTTAATCGTTATCTTTTGATCAGGACTTATGCACCAAGACAGCACCGGTAGTCGCTCATGGGGGGAACCCCCAAGACCGCGCTACCTCGCTGCATTGCTATCAATCAAAGGCTGAAATCAGTGTAATTCCCCTAAGAAAGTAGGTTTGCAGCATAAGTCTTATCATATTCTTTTCATTTTTCATGGTAAACTATTTTCATATTTGTTTCATTTTTTGCTTCCGGAACCCTCTATGCCAGATGCTGCCTCGGTTCATCACCTTGCTTCTCCCAAGAGGAAACATCAAGCTGGATATAGCAATCTTTCCCAGACAGGAACCATTACCCTGAGGCAACTGGGTGTACACTACCGCCTAGTAGAAGCACTCAGGGATATCAACTGTGAGATCAAACCAGGACGATTAACCGGAATTATTGGTCCAAATGGTGCTGGGAAAAGTACTTTGATCAAAGCCATGCTGGGGTTAGTTCCCACTGCCACGGGCAAAGCTATGTATCAGGGAAAACCGTTGATAGAACAGTTAGAAAAGGTGGCTTATATGCCACAGCGGACGCAAATTGACTGGACTTATCCCGCCACGGTCTGGGATGTTGTGCTAATGGGTAGAGTCCGGAAAACAGGATGGTTTCGTCGCTTTTCCACGGTATCCCGGCGAATTGCAGCAGATGCCATTGAACAAGTTGGCATGGGAGATTACCGCAATCGTCCGATTGGACAGCTATCGGGAGGACAGCAGCAGCGGGTTTTTCTCGCTAAAGCATTAGCTGAACAAGCAGATATATTCTGTTTTGATGAACCGATGGCTGGTATTGACAAAAAAACTGAAGCTGTAATTTTTACTATCCTCCATCAACTCGCCGATGCCGGAAAAATTGTGCTGGTAGTTCATCATGATTTGGGAGAAGCGATGACTCATTTTGATGATTTGATTTTGTTGAATCGGGAGTTAATTGCTAGTGGCTCTAGGCAAACGGTATTGAGTTCAGCTAATATGCAACAGGCTTATGGTGGTCAAGTCGTTTTTTGGTTAGATCCAGTTGCTGTAAAGTGAAATAAGGCAACAGGCAACAGGCAAAAGCTGATTTTTGATAGCACAAAAAAATCCTTCCATCCGTGTTTTCTACTGTTCCCTGTTCCCTATTCCCTGTTCCCTTGTGATCTCAATCTTATGTTGACATCTCACCTAAAAATGCTATATGTTAGAGGTTTTAATTGAGCCGTTGCACTATGGGTTTATGCAGCGATCGCTAATTACTGCGGTTTTAGTGGGTATCGTTTGTGCCGCAGTTGGTAGCTACCTGATGGTACAGCGACTGGCGTTACTCGGAGATGCTATTAGTCATTCTGTACTACCAGGATTAGCGATCGCATTTATGATCGGTGCTGACATTTTTGTGGGAGCGTTTATTGCTGGGGTGGTTAGCACTGTGGTGATTACTTGGATCCGGACGCGATCGCAAATTAAAGAAGATGCCGCCATGGGGATTGTGTTTTCCGCTTTCTTTGCCCTAGGTATCACCTTAATTACGGTAATGGAGAAAGATAACAAAATTGACCTTAATCATTTTTTATTCGGTAATATTCTGAGTGTCACCAATGAAGAAGTGATCAATACAGCCATTATCACCGCCATTGTACTATCAATTATTCTCCTGCTGTACAAAGAATTAATGTATTATACCTTTGATCCCTTAGGGGCAAAAGCAGCAGGTTTACCAACCAACTTGCTGAACTTTGGTCTGATGATCTTGATTGCGTTGACCATTGTCGCTAGCCTCAAAGGAGTTGGAGTGATCTTGGTGCTAGCCATGTTAATTACACCAGGAGCAACAGCTTATTTATTAGTCCATCGGTTGCACCAGATGATGATTTTGGGTTCAGCCCTTGGGGTAGTAGCTAGTATTACTGGTATGTACCTGAGTTATTTTTTTAATCTGCCTTCTGGACCAGCAATTGTTTTAGTAGCTTTTGGTTTATTTATGCTGGCATTTTTGTTTAGTCCCAGTCAGGGAGTTTTAACTCATCCGAATACTCAGTTAGGACAATCACAAATTTGGCAAGAAATTAAGCGGTTGTGGCGTTGATATAGCATTTTTAGTTCAGTTGTGAACATAGTCTACCTTGAGAAATGCAAAAGGCAAGAGGCAATAGGCAATAGGCAATAGGCAATAGGCAATAGGCTAGAGAATATAAAACCATTATCTTCTCTAGCTTAACACCAAATTTATGGAGATGTCTAATGTATCCTATACAATCAGGATATCACTATTTGTCAAGGCAGTTTTGTTAGAGAAATTCGCAACTTGTACAGCACCCAGTGTACCTGAACCGTCAGCATCAAATGATAGTAATCCTGATGAACGATCATAGATGAATCTGTCATTTGTATCTAAGGCGGCAGCACCTAAAACAAATTGACCCACATCTAAAATTCCTTGAACAAGACCACTGCCGAAGCCACTAGCCGAAATGTGTAGTTTATCCCCCTGCTGACTGACAAAGTCGCTAATGTAATCTATCCCTTCAGTAGGGATATTCAAGACAAACTTATCTGCACCAGTACCTCCAGAGAGGACATCACTTCCAGTACCCCCATTTAAAACGTCATCACCGGCACCACCATAGATACGATCATTGCCAGCACCACCATACAAGTTATCATTCCCTGCAATTTCTTGTAGAACTGACGGTAATTCGATAATGCCTCGCAGATATTGACTAGGATAATTTTGAAGGTCATTCCAGGCTTGATTACCCCAACCCATCGCAGCATAATCTTCACCATAGGGAATTGAGGAACTACGATAATCGTTAGGTTCACCGGGAGACCAGTTACGGTAGGTTGAGGTTTCACCACTAACCCATTTCCATTGACCTTCTATACTACGATCGCTCAGACCGATCCAAAACAGTTCATTAGTTCCAAAGGTGGTGTTTAGCCAGCTTTGTTCGGTGGCGTTGTTAATCGTAACTAAGTTACCACCAAGGCGTTGAGCTTCTGCTTGGGTAGAAAGCCAAGTTCCAGGTTGGCTCAATCGATAAGAGTGTCCATTGTTGGTAGTGAGATAATCGCCGTAAATAATATCATCACCATCACCACCATTGACGGTATCATGGCCACGACCCCCCCAAATGTAGTTACTGGCAGTGTTGCCATTAATCACATTATTGAAATCGTTACCATAACCATTGATAGAACTTGTACCTGTTAAGGTTAAGTTTTCTAAATGAGCACCAAGGTGATAAGTAATTGAGGCGTAAACTGTGTCAATGCCCTGGTCAGCATACTCAACTACCCTATCGCCTATGCTATCAACGACATAGCGGTCATTACCGGAACCTCCCAACATGTAATCGCTACCAGTTCCACCGTCTAAGTAGTCATTGCCAGAACCACCACTGAGGGTATCATTACCACTAGAGCCATAGAGATTGTCATTGCCTGTACCACCATAGATACGATCATTACCAGCACCACCATACAAGTTATCATTCCCTGCAATTTCTTGTAGAACTGACGGTAATTCGATAATGCCTCGCAGATATTGACTAGGATAATTTTGAAGGTCATTCCAGGCTTGATTACCCCAACCCATCGCAGCATAATCTTCACCATAGGGAATTGAGGAACTACGATAATCGTTAGGTTCACCGGGAGACCAGTTACGGTAGGTTGAGGTTTCACCACTAACCCATTTCCATTGACCTTCTATACTACGATCGCTCAGACCGATCCAAAACAGTTCATTAGTTCCAAAGGTGGTGTTTAGCCAGCTTTGTTCGGTGGCGTTGTTAATCGTAACTAAGTTACCACCAAGGCGTTGAGCTTCTGCTTGGGTAGAAAGCCAAGTTCCAGGTTGGCTCAATCGATAAGAGTGTCCATTGTTGGTAGTGAGATAATCGCCGTAAATAATATCATCACCATCACCACCATTGACGGTATCATGGCCACGACCCCCCCAAATGTAGTTACTGGCAGTGTTGCCATTAATCACATTATTGAAATCGTTACCATAACCATTGATAGAACTTGTACCTGTTAAGGTTAAGTTTTCTAAATGAGCACCAAGGTGATAAGTAATTGAGGCGTAAACTGTGTCAATGCCCTGGTCAGCATACTCAACTACCCTATCGCCTATGCTATCAACGACATAGCGGTCATTACCGGAACCTCCCAACATGTAATCGCTACCAGTTCCACCGTCTAAGTAGTCATTGCCAGAACCACCACTGAGGGTATCATTACCACTAGAGCCATAGAGATTGTCATTGCCTGTACCACC